>JAPXTA010000084.1:0-23256 GCA_033812735.1 Hyphomicrobiaceae bacterium
CATCGTCGGCCGCGAAGTCGTCACCAACCCTGCCGTGTTTATCGCCTCTCAGCCGACGTGGGGCGTCGATGCCGGCGCCGCAGCCCTCATCCACGAACAGATCATCGCGCTCGCCAAATCCGGCAGCGCCGTTGTCGTCATCAGTCAGGATCTCGACGAACTCTTCACTATCGCCCACCGCATCGCCGTCATCGCCGGCGGCCGCCTCTCGCCCGCCCGGCCCACCGAAGACCTCACCGTCGAAGCCATCGGTCTAGCCATGGGCGGCACTCATCCGCCAAATCCGCACGAAGCTGTGGTGGCAGCCCATGGATAGATTTGCACTTACAGCGCTGTCGTCGAGAGCGACCGCGTGTTCGCGCCCGATCGTCGGAAGAAGTCCTACGCCAGATAATGCCCCCTGTCGTCATCCCGGCGAAGGCCGGGACCCACGGCAAGCTTCGACGAATTCCGCGATCAATCGCAACGACGCTGCGGCGACGGGGGCCAATCGCAGGTATCTGCATTGCCACGCTGTGTCATGGGTCCCGGCCTTCGCCGGGATGACGATGTTGGGAGCCCTCACGAGCATTTATGGGCCGAGGGAAATTCGTCATGCTTAGACTCGTGCCGCGGCGCGAGCCGTCGCGTCTCTTTCAATACCTCACGCCGCTTCTCGCGCTCGGCCTGACGCTGCTCGCTGGCTTCGTGATGTTTGCGATGCTCGGCAAGGACCCGCTGCGCGCGCTCGGCCTCATCTTCGTCACGCCGCTGACATCGATCCGCGGCCTCTCCGAAATCACCGTCAAAGCAACGCCGCTGATCCTCATCGCAACCGGCCTGGCCATCGGCTTCCGCGCCGGCATCTGGAACATCGGCGCCGAGGGCCAATTCACCATCGGCGCGGCAGCTGGCGGTGCGGTCGCAATCGTCATGCACCCGAACGACGCAGTCTGGCTGCTGCCGGCCATGTGCCTCGCCGGCATGCTCGGCGGCATGGCGTGGGCGGCAATCCCCGCGCTACTCAAGTCGCGCTTCAACGCCAACGAAATCCTCGTCAGCTTGATGCTCGTCTATGTCGCGACGCTCTTGCTGTCTTATCTCGTGCACGGCACGCTGAAGGATCCCAAGTCCTTCGGCTTCCCCGAAAGCGTGCTCTTTCAGGACAGCGCGCAACTGCCGCGGTTCATGACTAGCACCCGCGCCCACATCGGTTTCCTCGTCGCGAGTCTAGCCGTCGTCGTCGCGCACATCGTCATGACCCGCCACCGCTTCGGCTTCGAGGTCCGCGTTCATGGCGAAGCGCCCGACGCCGCCCGCTTCGCCGGCATCTCCGAGAACCGGATGATCTGGACCACCTTCATGATTTCCGGTGCGCTCGCCGGTCTCGCCGGCTTGTTCGAGGCGGCAGGTCCCGTCGGCCAACTCGTACCGGCACTCCCCGTCGGCTATGGCTTCACCGCCATCATCGTTGCCTTTCTCGGCCGCCTGACACCATTCGGAATTCTGCTCGCGGGCCTTCTCCTCGCGCTCACTTACATCGGCGGCGAGACGGCGCAGGTCGCCATGAGCCTGCCGAGCGCCACGACCAGCGTCTTCCAAGGCATGCTGCTGTTCTTCCTGCTCGCCTGCGATGTGCTGGTCCGCTACCGCTTTACGCTGGCGTTCCAGCATGTGCCTCCAGCAAGCTAGTCGCAGTCAGCCCCCTCGTACATCTTCGTGAAGCGTTCGAGTCAGCAGGGGCCCGACTTTCATCCTGATCGTATAGACTGCGACTGTTTAAGGTGCTCCCGAGGGAAAGTTCGATGGTGAAAATACCCGGCCCCGAAACAGTTTACGGGCACTGCAAATTCTGCGGCGCCGCAAAGCGAGCAAAAGTACTTGCAAAGCACGACTGGTCTCGAAATAGAGGCGAGGTCACTTACTGGGAGACGCACTCCATTCTCGAGTGCGGCGGGTGTGAGCACCTGTATCACCAGATTAATAGATACAATACGGAAGACGTTGAGGAAGGTGAGGATGGCTGGCTTCAAGCCGTCCAGCATACCGAGTACTGGCCGCGCCCAGTGCGAAGAGGCCGACCTGATTGGCTGACTGAGCTTCTTGCAAAAGACGACGCATTGTACGGAATTCTGCAAGAGGCTTATACGGCCTACGACGAAGAGCTCTTCATTTTGACCGCTGTTGGGATTCGGACCTCATTCGATCGAGCGACTGAGGCGTTGCAAATCGATCCGGCGAACACGTTCGAAGAGAAAATGGATGAATTGCTAGATCAGAAGTATATCGGGGGGAAAGAGAGAGCCAGTATTCAGGTTTTGGTAGATGCCGGAAGCGCGGCGGCCCATCGTGGATGGAAGCCCAAAGACAGTGAACTTTCGACTTTGTTCGGTATCCTCGAAAGCTTCATTCATAGGTGTTTCTTTGAGCAACATGAGGTGCAAAAGCTATCTTCGAGAGTACCCCCAAAGCCAAAACGAACGAAAAAAAAGAAGAGCACGCCATGAGCGGGGCTTGTTCGACGTTGCTGATTGTTATTGGCAACGTGACTGTGAGCGCCTTCCCTACTTCCCTGCTGCCAGAGACTGAACAATGGACCTCGCAACCGGCATCCTCGTCGGCCTGATCATTGCGGCGACTCCGCTTATCTACGCGGCGCTCGGCGAACTCGTCGTCGAGAAAGCAGGCGTCCTCAACCTCGGCGTCGAGGGCATGATGGTGATCGGTGCCGTCGCAGCGTTCGCCGCCAAGCTGACCACCGGCAGCTACATCGTTGCACTCGGCGCCGCCATGCTCGCAGGCGCCGTGATGGCTCTCATCTTCGGCGTACTCACGCAGGTCCTGCTCTCCAATCAGGTCGCGACCGGCCTCGCGCTGACTCTCTTCGGCCTCGGCCTATCCGCCCTCGCGGGGCAAGGATGGTCCGGCCTCTCGTCCGGCAAATTCCCGACCCTGGTCGGCGGCATCGATAGTCTCGCCATTCTGGCTGTCGTTCTCGCCGCCACCGTCGCTTGGTTCCTGTCGTCGACGAAGCCCGGCCTCGTCGTCCGCGCTGTCGGCGAAAACCATGACGCGGCCCACGCGATAGGCACGCCGGTCGTCCTCGTTCGCATGGCCGCGCTCGCCTTCGGTGGCG
This sequence comes from Hyphomicrobiaceae bacterium, assembly GCA_033812735.1. Classification (GTDB taxonomy): domain Bacteria; phylum Pseudomonadota; class Alphaproteobacteria; order Rhizobiales; family Hyphomicrobiaceae; genus JABFRJ01. The sequence goes on from JAPXTA010000084.1 coordinate 3,116, forward strand.
CCATGGCCGGCATCGGTGGCGCATACTTGAGCCTCGTTCAAACCCCTTTCTGGGTCGAGAAAATGACCGCCGGCCGCGGCTGGATCGCCCTCGCCCTCGTTGTCTTCGCGGCGTGGCGGCCGTCGCGCGTCCTGCTCGGCGCCTACCTTTTCGGCGGCATCACGATCTTGCAGCTCCACGGCCAAGGGCTCGGCCTCAAGGTCGACGCCCAAATCCTTTCGATGCTCCCCTACCTCGCGACCATCGTCGTGCTCGTCGTCATCTCCCGCGACAAATGGAAGATGCGCCTCAACGCCCCGGCCTCCCTAGGCAAGGTCTTCTACGCCCCGCAGTAACGCCGCGCCCTAGCCGATTTTCCTATCGCCGGAATAGCAATTGCCTCGAAAACAGGCGTGGACCGGCCCTTCGTCCATCTGCACAGCGCCACAAAAACCGGCTAGACACCCCGCCAGGAGCGGCCCATGCCGCCCGGTCAAAGGGAGTGGTGCAATGTTTTCGAGACGCGCGTTCGCGGGTGCCGTTCTAGCGGCGGCCACTGTGATGTCTGCCGGCCCCGTGCTGGCGCAGAGCAAGACCAAGGTCGGCTTCGTCTACGTCGGCCCGATCGGTGATCACGGCTGGAGCTACCAGCATCATCAGGCGCTGCTCGCCCTCAAAAAGGAATTCGGCGACAAGATCGAGACGACGCACGTTGAGAACGTGCCGGAAGGCCCCGACGCCGAACGCGTCATCGACCAACTCGCCGCCGCCGGCAACAAAATCATCTTCACGACCTCGTTCGGATTCATGAACCCGACCATCAAGGTCGCGCAGAAGTATCCCGACGTGAAGTTCGAGCATGTCTCGGGCTACAAGCAGGCCCCGAACGTCGCGACGTCGAACATCCGCTACTACGAAGGCCGTTACGTCGCCGGCATCCTCGCCGCGAAAGCGACCAAGTCGAACACCATCGGCTACATCGCCTCTTTCCCGATTCCCGAAGTGGTGATGGGCATCAACGCCGCTTACCTCGGCGCCAAGTCGGTCAATCCGAACGTCAAGTTCAAGATCGTCTGGGTCTCCACTTGGTTCGATCCGGGCAAGGAAGCCGACGCCGCCAAGGCGCTCGCTGATCAGGGCGCCGACGTGCTCTTCCAGCACACCGACAGCCCCGCCGCCGTCCGCTTCGCCGAAGACCGTAAGATCTTCGCCGTCGGCCAAGCCTCCGACATGGCAAGCTTCGGCAAGAATGCGGTGCTCACATCGCTCGTTAACAACTGGACGCCCTACTACATCGAGCGCGTCAAGGCGGCGATGGACGGTTCGTGGAAGTCCGGCGACACCTGGAAGGGCATTGGCGGCGGCATGTTGACCATCTCGGCTTACGGCCCGGGCGTCTCGGCTGATGCCAAGGCGCTTGCCGATGCGGCGAAGGACAAGATCGCCAAGGGCGAGCTGCATGTCTTCACCGGCCCGCTGAAGAAGCAGGACGGTACAGAGTTCCTGAAAGCTGGCGAAAAAATCGCCGACAAGGATCTCTCCGGCATGAACTTCTACGTCCAAGGCATCGAAGGCGCGCTGCCGAAGTAAGGCACGCCGCCGTCGCTCGTATCGGTGAGGGCCCGGTAGCAATACCGGGCCCTTTGCTTGACGGCCGTGCGCAAGCCACGCATCGATTGAAGAAGCGACCCAAGGTCACCCCACCCCTATCCCTTCCCCGTCGAGGGGAACAGTCCGAGCAAAGCCGAAACCGATTGGATTTCAGCGGCCGCCGTCTGTGGTTGACGGTGGGCCTCGCGATCGGCTGAAAATAAGAGCGAGCACGCGGCGAGATCAGATGGCCCTCGACACAAGATGCCGACGATTGTTGGGACACCCCTCCCCCTTGTGGGGAGGGGGCGGGGGTGGGGGTAATCTGTCGGAGCAGCGCGGCGTGACCAAATGATCCCCAACCTCATCATCCGCGGCGAAACGCTGGCCTTCCGCGCCGACCCGTTTGCTCTCGAACCGGGCGCAGAGTCATCCGCATCAATCGTTCACGACACTGACGGCGCCGTCGCCATTTCCAATGGCCGCATCGCAGCTGTTGGCTCAGCACGCGACATCCTTGCCGCTCACCCCGCCGTTCCCGTCGAACAATGGCGCAATCACATCATCATGGCTGGGTTCGTCGACGCCCACGCCCACTACCCACAAACCGAGATCATCGCCTCCTACGGCGCGCAGCTCATCGAATGGCTGAACAAATACACCTTCCCCGCCGAGCTTAAGTTCGTAGACCCCGCATATGCGCGCGCCGCCGCCGAAGCCTACCTCGACGAATGCCTGCGAAACGGCACCACGTCCGCCTCCGTCTACGCGACCGTCCACGCCTGCGCGGCCGACGTGCTGTTCGAAGCCGCCGCGGCGCGCAACATCGCCATTGCATCAGGCAAGGTGATGATGGATCGCAACGCTCCGGCGGGACTGACTGACACCGCACAATCGAGCTACGACGACAGCAAGCGCTTGCTCACAAAGTGGCACATGAAGGGACGCGCCACTTACGTCGTCACGCCCCGCTTCGCACCAACCTCGACGCCGGAACAACTCGAGGCAGCCGGTACGCTTTGGCGCGAGCACCCCGATGCGCTGATGCAGACCCACATCTCGGAAAACCTCAAAGAAATCGATTGGGTAAGATCGCTCTTCCCAGCCGCCCGCGACTACCTCGATGTCTACGAGCAGGCGGGCCTGGTCGGCCCCGGCGCGAACTTTGGTCACGCCATCCATTTGACGCCGCGCGAGATTGCGCGCCTGCGCGAAACCGGCTCCGGCATCTCGCATTGCCCGACGTCCAACCTCTTCATCGGCTCCGGCCTCTTCGACATGCAGGGGTTACGCGACACCAAAGATCGCCCCATCGTCACCGGCCTCGCCACCGACATCGGCGGTGGTTCCTCGGTCTCGATGTTCGCAACTATGCGCGCCGCCTACGAGATCGCCCAGCTCCGCGGCTACAGTCTTCACCCCGCCAAGGCCTACTATCTCGCCACCATGGGCAGCGCCGCGTTGTTGCGCATGTCCGACCGCATCGGCAATCTCGAAACCGGCAAGTTTGCCGACCTCATCGTCATCGATCCGCGCTCGACACCGCTCATCGCACAACGCGTCCGCCGCGCGAATGACATCTCCGACGTTCTCTTCGCTCAGATGATCCTCGCCGACGACCGCGCCATCGCCGCGACCTACATCGCCGGCAAGCGCCTGCACACGCGATTAGGTGCCGGTCCAGTCGCGTAGGTTGGGTTAGCGGCGTTTCAGCGGCGTAACCCAACAAGTCCTGGCGATACGCCTCATGTTGGGTAACGCGCTGCGCGCTAACCCGGCCTACCGCGCATCAATACTTACACCCCAAGTTTCGGCACCTTATGTGTGCCCTTGGCGAGGCAGATGTTCTTCGTCTCCATATAGAAATCGAACGAGTAGTCGCCGCCGTCGCGGCCGATGCCTGACGACTTCACGCCGCCGAATGGCGTCGGCAGATGCCGCACGTTCTCCGAGTTGAGCCAGATCATTCCGGCCTCCAACTCATCGGCAACGCGCAACGCCCGCCCCATGTCGCGCGTCCAAACGTATCCCGTCAGCCCGTACCGCACCGAATTCGCAATCGCGAGTGCCTCTGCCTCGTCCTTGAAGGTCAGGGCCGTCAGCACCGGCCCAAAAACTTCGTCCTGCGCGATCTTCATGTGCGGCTTCGCACCGGTCAGCAGCGTCGGCTGCACGTAGTGCCCGCCGCCCGGTCCGGCATGCGCCGCCCCGCCGGCACGCGCTGCGACGCCTTCTGTCTTGGCAATCTCGAAATAGCTGCAAACCTTCGCGAGATGGCGCTCGTGAATGAGCGGACCGACCTCCGTCGCCGGATCGAGCGGATGCCCGACCTTGAGTTTCCTCACCCTCTCGGCCACCCGCGCGAGGAACGTCTCCGCAATGCTCTCCTGCACCAGCAACCGCGACGACGACGTGCAGCGCTCGCCGTTGAGCGAGTAGATCATGAACACGACCGCATCGAGCGCTGCGTCCATGTCCGCGTCGTCGAACACGATGACAGGGTTCTTGCCGCCGAGCTCGAAGTGCACCCGCTTCAGCGTCGCAGCACCCTGCCCCATGATCGCCGAGCCCGTCGCCGTATCGCCGACGAACCCGATCGCCTTGATATCGGGATGCTCGGTGAGCGCCTTGCCGGCTTCCTCGCCAAGACCATGCACCGTGTTGAGAACACCCGGCGGCAGTCCCGCCTTCTCGCAGAGCTTCACCAGCAGATCCGCCGTGACCGGCGACCACTCGGCGGGCTTGTGCACGACGGTGCAGCCCGCAGCCAGTGCCGGCGCGATCTTCCACGTCGACAGCATGAATGGCGTGTTCCACGGCGTGATCACGCCGACCGGTCCGATCGGAACCCGCGTCGTGACGTTCCAGTGGTCGGCCGTCGGCAGGCTCAAGCCGTCGCGCGCATCTGCGCATCTATCAGCATAAAATCGAAAGTTCTCCGCGCCCCGCACAGCCGCTTTAGACATGAAGCGATACGCCTGCCCCGTGTCGTAGCTTTCGAGCACCGCGATGTCGTCGGCATGAGCCTCGATCGTATCGGCGATGCTGTGCATCAGCGCCCGCCGCTGGTCGGGTGCCATCGCAGCCCACGGCTTGAACGCCTTCTTCGCCGCTGTCGCAGCGCGATCGATATCGTCCGCCGTCCCTCGCGCCACCCGCGTAATCAATTCCTTGTCGATCGGCGAGTGCGTCTCAAATGTCGACTTCGATTCCGTCCGTTCACCCGCGATGTGGTGCCCGATGCCCGCGATCTTCAGCGACCCGAGCAACGGCTCTAGCCGCGCCTTGTTCTCAGCAAATGTCGGTCCCTTGCCTGCGGCCTTTGCCATGTCTCAGCCTTTCCCCATTGCACGCCGCTGTTCGACGATCTCGTGCAGATTGTTGTGCTTCATCGCCCCGACCGGATCGATCTCGACGATTTCGAGTGTCAGCCCCAGCGGCGACGTCGCAAAAGCATTCGCCGTCGCGCGCTTGACCGCCTCGAAGATGTGTTCCGCCGCCTTCTGACGGACCTCCGCCGTCCGTCCCGTGCCGATCCGGGCTTGAACATGCACGAAGCCGTTGTCCTTGTGACCGTCGGCAACTTTGTAGACGTCCCGCCGCTCCGCCCGTGTCCGCAAACCACCGATCGGAAAAACGCCGGTCTCCAATGCCGCCGCGTGCACGGCATCGACAAGCGCGCGGATGTCGACGCGCCGTTCGTCTTCCAGGTTCGATGAGTATTCGACGATCAGATGGGGCATGTGAGTCTCCAGTCCCTTCTCCCCGCGCGCGGGGAGAAGGTTAGGATGAGGGGCGGCCACTTGCTCTGTGCGGATGCGGCCCCTCACCCTAACCCTCTTCCCGTTATGACGGGGAGAGGGAATTACATCTCGTCCTTCACAGTATTTCTGAGTACGCCGATCGACGGACACTCCACCTCGACCACGTCGCCGGCTTTCAACCACTTCGGCGGATCGAACCTTGCGCCCGCGCCCGGCGGCGTCCCCGTGGCGATGCAGTCACCCGGCTCCAGCGTCGTAAAGGTCGAGATGTAGTTGATGATCCGCGCGAACGGAAACATCAGCGTGCCGGTATTGCCGCGTTGCCGCTCGTCGCCGTTGACGCGCGTGACGACCTCGAGATTGCCAAGATCACCCACCTCGTCGCGCGTCACGATCCAGGGTCCGATCGAACCCGACCGGTCGAAGTTCTTGCCTTGCGTCACGTTGAATTTGCCGTGCCGCAGCCAGTCGCGCACCGACCCCTCGTTCATCAGCGTCACGCCGAACACATAGTCATGGGCGCGCATCTCCGGAATGCGCCGTCCGCTCTTGCCGATCACGATCACGATCTCGCCCTCGTAGTCGAACTGCGTGCTCTCGGGCGGCCGCACGATCGGGCTCTCATGCCCGACAAACGAATTGGGAAACCTCACGAATAGGCTCGGATACTTCGGCGCCTCCGTGCCGTCCTTGTACTCGGCGTTCCGCTCCGGATAGTTCACGCCAACGCAGATGATCTTGCCGGGCCGTGGCAGCGGCGGCAGCAGCGTCACCTCCGAGAGCTTGCCATCCGGCGGCGCCCCCTCGATCAGTGTGACAAGTTCGCCCCCCGCTCCGGCTGCGATGACGTCGTGAAGCGATCCGAAGCGCCCCTCGAGCCGCTTCGACAGATCGATCAGGCCACCGTCCGGTGTCACCGCGCCGAAGCGCTCCTGACCGCGCGTGTTCCAAGTAGCTAGCCGCATGGCAATCCTCGCGCCAAAAACTCGCGCCAAATCCCTAATCTGACCCAGACTAAGCACGGTAAGCCACCGCACCTGTGCAGGCAACCGTCGCGCCTCTTGTCCTCGGACCGCCGAATCGCACAGCTTTCCCACAGGTTATCCAGTGCTGGGGTTCTGCCGATGGCGATCGACTATCGCGAAATGAAGCGACTTGCCGACGATCCTCAGGCCGCGCGCGCTCTGGCCGACCTCCTGCTCACCCACCGCGCCGATCTGCTCAGCGACGGCGCCCAGGATCTTGTGGCTTCCTTGAAAAGGCGTGCCGCCGAGAAGCCTCTGACCATGCGGCAGCTCGAGGCCCTGCTCGATATCCGCGACCGCTCGACCGTCTCGAACAAGGTTGGACCGTACAATCTCGGCAAGCTCGTCCGCCAGGTCTGGGAGCGCCGCGCCGAGCTCGCTGACTTCGAGGACGAAGAATGGATTGCCTCGCTGCTCCAGCGTGACCTCGTCCGCGGCCTCACCGAAGCCGAGCGCCGCCGCCTCGTCGCCATCTGCAAATCACCCGAGATCGATCTCATTCCATCCGACGAATGGGTCGACCTTCGCGACCGCCGCTTCTGAAACCGCAAACAATGCGTTCCCGGGCGAGCGCGCGACTTGCGATCCGGCTGAAGGCCGCAGCAAGTCGCAGATCGTTCGCGCGCGACCCGGGACCGCGTCCATGCGATCAAACTCAAATTCCGCCTTCGCCGCCAAGCCCGAGCAATTGCACGTTCCCGCCCGTTGCCGTGATGTCGGTCGAGCGCACACGCTCCGTCGCAAACCGCGCTACGTAATGCGGCCCGCCCGCTTTCGGCCCCGTACCCGACAAGCCCTCGCCGCCGAACGGTTGCACGCCAACGACCGCGCCGATCTGGTTGCGATTGACATAGAGATTGCCGGCACGCGCATGCTCCGCAACGAAATCGGCGACCGCCGCTATACGGCTGTGCAGCCCGAGCGTCAGGCCGTATCCGGTCGCGTTGATCGCCTGAACAACCTTGTCGAGCGCCCCGCGCTCGTAGCGGATCACATGCAGGATCGGCCCGAACACTTCGCGCTCCAGCATGTCCATCGACGCGATCTCGTAGACGGCGGGCGTTACATACGTGCCCGACCGGCACGCCTCCGGCATCGGCAGGTCGATCAACTCCTTTGCCACGCGCTGCATCTTCAGCTTATGGGCATCGAGATTGTCCTGCGCCGCTTCGTCGATGACGGGGCCGATATCGGTCGCGTAGGACATCGGATCTCCGAGTTCGAGCGTCGCAACCGCGCCGACCAGCATCTCGATCATTTGATCGGCGACATCGTTCTGTACGAACAGCACGCGTGCTGCCGAACACCGCTGCCCCGCGCTGTCGAAGGCGGAGCGCACGAGATCACGCACCACCTGCTCCGGCAGCGCGGATGAATCCGCGATCATCGCGTTGATGCCACCCGTCTCGGCGATGAACGGCACGATCGGCCCGCGCTTCTGTGCCAGCGTCGACTGGATCGCCCACGCCGTCTCGTTCGAGCCGGTGAAGACGACGCCCGCCGTTCGCGCATCCTTGACGAGCGCAGCACCGACAGCACCGCCACCCGTCAAAAGATGCAGCACATCTTTTGGCACGCCTGCTTCGTGCATCAACTCGATCGCAAGGAATGCCACGACCGGCGTTTGCTCGGCGGGCTTTGCGAGCACCGGATTCCCGGCCGCGAGCGCGGCCGCAACTTGTCCTGTGAAGATCGCCAGCGGAAAATTCCACGGACTGATCGCGACGATCGGTCCCCTGCCGCGGAGATCCAGCCGGTTCGTCTCCCCAGTCGGCCCGCCGAAAAGAGTAGGCTTTACGAACAGGCGCCGCGCCTCGCATGCGTAGTACCGCAGGAAATCGATCGCCTCGCGCACGTCGCCGAGCGCGTTCTCGATCGTTTTGCCCGCTTCACGAATGATCACGCCCATCAGTCTCAACCGATCGCGCTCGTAGAGGTCTGCCGCCTTGTCGAGGATTGCCGCCCTCTGCGCCCCGCCGAGCCGGTCCCAAGAATGCGCACCCTTCAGCGACGCCTCGAAGGCCGCATCGACATGGTCTTGCGTCGAACTGACCACGGTGCCAACGCGTTGCCGCCGGTCGTGCGGGCACAACACCAGCTCAGCGGCGTCGCCCCCGGTCGTCGCTTGGCCCGCCACGATGGGACCCGCGGCGAACGACGGCGACAGCTGCTCACTTATCCGGAACAGCGCATCGTTCCTGACGCTCGGATTGTAGATCGCGAGGCCCGCCGAGTTCCGGCGGGGGGCATGCGGGTCCTTGAGAAAGATCTCGGCTGGCAGCGGTAAGGTGGCTTTTGGCGGCTTCGCGGCGGCACGCTCCGCTTCTGCCGTCTCGACAGGATCCCGGATGATATCGGCGACATTCGCCTTCTCGTCGGCGAGACGATTGACGAACGAAGTGTTCGCACCGTTCTCCAGCAAGCGCCGCACGAGATACGCGAGCAGATCCTCATGTCCGCCGACCGGCGCATAGATGCGGCAAGCGCGATTGAGCTTCGCGTCCCCAACCACCTCCTCGTAGAGCGCCTCACCCATGCCATGCAGGCGCTGGAATTCGTAAGCGGTATTGCCGCCCGCAACATAAGCAGACGCGACCGTATGAGCATTGTGCGTCGCGAACTGCGGGTAGAACGCTGCGGGGTCCGAAAGCAGGAACCGCATGCCCGCGAGATACGAAACGTCGGTATGAAGTTTGTGGGTAAATACCGGATAATCGGCGAGACCGCGCTCCTGCGCCCATTTGATCTCGCTGTCCCAATAGGCGCCCTTGACGAGTCTCACCGGGATTCGCTTGCCGCCCATGCCGGCGATGCGGCGCAGCCAGCGCAGTACCGGTACGGCGCGCCGCGAATAGGCCTGTACGGCAAGGCCCAATCCCGACCATCCCGCCAGCGACGGATCGAGATACGCGGCCGCGAACATCTCGAGTTGCACGTCGAGACGGTCCTGCTCTTCCGCGTCGATGGTGAGCCCGAGCCCCTGCGACTGCGCGAACCGCGCAAGCTCGATCAAGCGCGGCAGCAACTCGCGATGCAATTGCTCCATCTTGCCAGGCTCGAAACGCGGATGGATCGCCGACAGCTTCACGGACAATCCCGGCCGCGCCATCAGCGCGTCCGTGTGGGCGGCACTGATCGGCCCCGCAGCCTTTCCGACCGCCGCCATCGCGTCCATGTAGCGCGCGAAGTATCGGTCCGCGTCCGCGTTCGTCCGCGCGCCCTCGCCGAGCATGTCATAGGAGAAGCGATAGCCCTTCTTCTCGAGCGCCGACGCCCGCGAGATTGCCTCCTTGATGTTGCGACCAAGAACGAAATTGTCGCCGAGGATGCGCATCGCCTGCCGCAGCGCCTGCCGGATGAATGGCTCGCCCGACCGCGCGATCAACCGCTTCAAGGTGCCTGTCGTACCCGAACGCTTGTCGGCACCGAGCTTGACCACTCGCCCGGTAATCATCAGCCCGAACGTCGAGGCGTTGACGAACAGCGAATCCGATGAGCCGAAATGCTTGTCCCACTGTCCCTCGCCGATCTTTTCGGCAATGAGCGCATCGGCCGTCTCGCGGTCGGGAATGCGCAGCAGGCTCTCGGCAAGGCACATCAGAATGATGCCTTCTTCCGACGACAGCTCGTATTCGTGCATGAAACTGTCGATCCCGCTGAACTTGTCGCGGTTGGCGCGCGCTTGATGCACGAAGTTGCGGGCGATGTCGCCGATGCGCCGCCGCTCGTCTTCCGTGTAGACTGCCCGCTCGATCAAACCGCCGACGAGCCGGCGCTCGTCGAACAAGTGATACGACGCGATTTCGTCGCGGTCCGGCAGGATCTGTGCCGTCCCCGACCCACGCTGAGACACCTTGTCGGGTCTAGCGGCAGGACCGTCATTGAGTACGTGGAGCGTCGTCGACGACGGGCGCTTGGCCATGGCGGCAGATCCTCTAGTGGGAGGGCCGAATCAATCTCGCACAACATACCCGATGTGGGCAGCCCTCGCCGCAGCACCAAGTGGCGCAACTTCAGGCAATCTTGAAGCCGAATGCGGCAACGAGACCGCTCATGATCGGCACGAGTGCATCCTCGAGTGCGACCGCGAGATCGCCCATCGCCTCGAGCACAGGCCCGGGATCTTCAGGTGTATCGTCGCTTTCCATGATCAGATCCTCGACCATCGCGCGCCGCACCCCCGGATTTCCAGCAAATCCGAACGCCTTCGGTCCGATCGAGAAGACAGACGGCTTGCCTTCGCTATCCGTGGCAAGAATTCGCGCATAGGGCGGCGGAACGGGCACGTCACGCATGTAAACGACCGTCGGGAATGTCCCCGGCAGCAATCCGCCGAGCGCATCGTCCTCGACCCGCGTCGCCGTATCGATCTTCAAGACCAGCGGCGACGCGGCGCGGGCGCCATCGGCGGCCAGGGCCAGAATCTGCGCCCCGAGCCCAAACCCGATGACCGGCTTGTCGAGCATCAGGCACGCCCGCGCCAGCCGCACTTCCTGCTCCAGCGTAGGCAGTACGCTTCCCTCGGTCTTGCTGCCCCAAGGTCCGCCGCCGAGCAAAATCAGTCCGTCGCCGATGGTCGGAACCGACGGTAGCTTGCCGCCCGTGGTGAACGGCCGGTGATATCCGAACCGGATGCCGCGCCCTTCGAGATGGTCCTCGATCCCGCCGAGCCATTCCGATTGCGTGTGCTGAATGACCGACAGATGCAGCACGTCGATCTCCGTGTCAGCGCCGCGGAATGCCGATAGAGCGCCCGGCCCGTACCGGCCTTGGCAGCTTGTCGCTCGCCTGTTTCATCCGATCGAGCGTCGCGCGGATATCCGCCGGCCACGGCGACGTCTTGCGGATCGCCATGTCGAGATGCAGTTCCATCCACTCCGACGTGCACGATAGCCAGCCATCGGTCGCATGGTGCAACTCGCAGTACATGTGCAGCCGCTTGTCGTCGACGTCGATAAACTGAGCGGAAACCCGCACCGGATCGCCAGCGAACACTTCACGAATGAAGCAGAGATGGCTTTCGACGGTCATAGTCGAGCAATTGCGTGCCTTGATATACGGGGGGCCGAGCCCGATCGCCGAAAAAATCTCCATCAACCCGAGATCGAACAGCCAGCTGTAGTATGATTGATTGAGATGACCGTTGTGATCGATCCATTTCGGATCGACCGTCAGTACGCTCGACTTGAATGGCGCGGTTTCAATGTCGATCCTCGTCGGCGGCGTCCGGTCCTTGTAGGCAGAATCGTGCATAGCTTTACGCCTTCGCTCCCATGGCGGTCTGCAAAACGGCTTTGAAATCATCAGGCGCCAGCGTCAGCATCTCGGGCTTGTGCGTGGTGAAGAACTGATCGATCGCGGCCCCGATCTCGCTTGCGGGAACACCCCGCAGCGCGGCTTCCAAGTCCAGAACGATTCGCGGCGGCGTGACGAAAAAGTCGCCGGTCAGCAGCGCCTCGCGGATGCGGCGGTCATCTGCCGGACCTTCCGCCCTCACGAACGCCGTCACTGTGCCGCCGGGGCCCGTGTGCGACGCTTCGAGCACCTGCGGCTGGCGCGGGTCGTCGATCGAGAAAACGAACTCGTCGGTGCCGATCTCGTCCTCGTAGTATTCGCGCGCAAGCTTTTCCTCGTCTGCCGTGATCGGTCCCGGCGTGGCAGTGACGCCAAGCTTCTCGGTGAAGCCGCGGATGATCGCCGCATGCACCTCGTCCACCGATGGCGTCCGGCCAAGTAGCGCCTTCAGTGTCGTCACGCGGTTCTCGGCCTTGTCGAGGTCGTGCTTGCGAAGCTTCGCCTCGGGAATATTCAGATACGTCATCACCCGCGCTGGGTCGGCATCGACCAGCACGGTGCCTTGATAGATCAATGTGTCGCCGTCGAAGAAGCCGCCCGTACCGCAGAGCTTCTTGCCGCCGACCTCGATGTCGTTGCGCGGTCGGAACCGCGCGTCGATCCCGAACGCCGCCGAAAGCCCGTGCGCCGCCGCCTCGCAGATCGCCCGCGTGTAGTCGGCGAGCGTCCCGAGCGGTACGCGCTTGCGCGACAATACGATCTCCCAACCGACCTGATCCGGATCGAGATAGATCGTGCCGCCTCCCGTGATCCGGCGCACCATCGCCACACCGTCGGCAAGGCAGTCCTCGACCTTTACTTCGTGCGCGAACGCTTGGTGCCGCCCGACGAGCACACTCGGCTCGAAGCGCAAAAAGCGGATCGTATCGGGCACGCGCCCCTGCCCATGAAGATCGATCATCGCCTGATCGAACGCGATCTGCAGCCGTCCCTCGCGGACGCCGCTGTCGATGATGCGAAATGGCACGGTCATGGGAAGTCGCCGGTTGAAGTCTCGATCTGAGCGATGTTGGCCGACCCCCGCTGCGAAGTCCACCCCGCGAACCGCCGTCCCGACTAGAGTGATGCGAGGAACCCTTCGAGGGCTTTACGATCAGGAAGTCCGCTCCGCCCGCCGAGCCGTGTGCATTTCTCGGCGGCAGCCCAAGAGGCCGCCTGCGCCGCGATCGAAGTCGGCCGCCCTTCCGCAAGCATCAGCGTGAACACGCCGTGGAACGCATCGCCCGCGCCCGTCGTATCGATCACGTCGACCTTCGGCGCCGGAGCCTCGCCGGCCGCGCCTCGCTCGCGCCACAGATACCCCTCCGCGCCGCGTGTGACGCCTGCGTGCAGTGGTCCGAGGGCAAGCACCTTTTCGAGCCGATCCTTGTCGTCGCCGTCGGGAAGGAACTCGCGTAGTGCCGGTGCCGAAAAGATCGCGTAGTCAGTCAGCGCCAATAGCTCCGGCATGACCTCGCGTGCACCAAGGTCGGCATCGAGCACGGTTGGAACCCCTTCCGCGCGCGCCCGGGCAAAGACAGCGCGCAATCCTTCGAGCCACCGCACGTCGCCGAGAACCGCATCGGCATCACTAATCCTTTCGAGCGGCAGCCAAGATGTGCTCGACGGCATGCCTGTGTCACGCTGACCGACGATCATGCGTTCGCCGGCGCCATCGACAATGATCGCCGAAGTGGACGAGCGAGACCCCTCGAACGCCTGAACGTAGCGAACGTCGACTTTCTCGGCTTTGAGGCCCGCTCTGATTGTTTGTCCCGCCGCATCGTCTCCGACCCGGCTCCAAAGCTCCACTTTGCCGCCGAGACGTGCCATCGCGGCTGCCGCATTCGCAGCCATCCCGCCGCCGACCTCGACGTGTTCGATCGCGCGAACCTTCGTCGGGACGGGCGGAAACGACTCGATTCGATAAATCCGGTCGAGAGCGGCATGGCCGACGGCAATGAGGCGAGGCGCGGCCATCGTGTTCTGGTCCTGGTCGGTCTTGTGCCGGGCTAAGAGGTGAGCAGTCGTTTCGTTATGCGTCCGCGAAAGCAGGTCAATCTGGCATTCGCAGGGCAACACACGTGTTTCCATATGGATACACGTCAGTGACTAGGTCCGGCCTCAACATCCCGAGAGCAGTAAATTCAATCCGTAGGAGGATGGCGGCCTTTTCGCCACACTTCTGTTGCGGTTCTGCACCGAATATTCAAATCACGCGGGGCGGCGAGCGGCTGCCAAGACGATTCCGCCAATCACCAATAGCCCGCCCGCAATGCCGTCCAACGTCAGAAGCGTCTTTGCGTCAAGCGCCTGACGCGCACGGCCGACGACGTAGGTATAGCCGCTGTCTACGACGAGCAGCGTGGCGACAAACAATCCAGCCAACACGAGAAGTTGCGGCAAGGCCGCCGCATCCGGATTGACGAACTGCGGCAGGAACGCGCCGAGAAACAGCAGCACCTTTGGATTGGAGAGCGCCACCAGCAACCCCTGCACATAGGCATTCCGCGCGCTGACCGGTGGCGGCGTAAACGTCGCGTCGAGCCGCCGCTTCCGCCAGCTCCAGATTTGCCGCGCGCCGAGAAAGACCAGGTAGACCGCACCGACCCAGCGGACGACGTCGAACCATTCCGCCATGAACACCATGATCGACGACATGCCGAGCGCGGCCGTCAAGGCGAGGATCGACAGACCCGTCGCAGCCCCCATCAGCGTCGTGTACCCGGCCCGCATACCTCCTGAGAGCGTATTTGCGATAATCAAACTCATGTTCGGCCCAGGCGTGAGCGCCAGCAGCACGCACGTCACGACAAACGCAAGCAGGATCGAGATAGACATCGTCGTTGGTCCGTAAGAAAGAGGCGCTCGCCTTATCCGCGCTTGCCGAACTTGCCCTCAAGCGAAAGCCAAGTCTCGCTCTCGAACAGCGACCACAACTGCTTGTGGCCGAGCATACGGTCGACATAGGCCGCCGTAGTGCCCGCTCCCTTGAGCTCGCTCATTAAATCCGCACCCGCCTTCGCGAACAGGCGCGTCAGCGCATTCGGGAAAATGACGAGCCGGTAGCCGATGTCCTGCAGTGTTGCCGCAGGCAGCAGCGGCGTCCTCCCGCCTTCCACCATGTTCGCCATCAGCGGCACGCGGCTGCCGAGCCGCGAACAAAGCGCGCGCATTTCTGCCTCGCCCTCCGGACTTTCGACGAAAACCAGATCGGCCCCCGCCTCGGCATACTTCTCCCCGCGCTCGACCGCAGCCTCGAGACCGAGCGACGTTCGCGCATCCGTCCGGGCGATGATCTGAAAATCCTGATCCGCGCGTGCGTCCACCGCAGCCTTGATCCGCCCGACCATCTCCTCCACACCAACGATCCGCCGTCCGAGTTCGTGGCCGCAGCGCTTCGGCGCCTCCTGGTCCTCGAGTTGAACCGCCGAGACACCGGCCCGTTCGAACTCCCGGATCGTACGGATCACGTTGAGCGGGCCACCGAAACCGGTATCGATATCGGCGATAAGGGGAATCGTCACTACATCGGCAATGCGCTTCACCCGGTCGAGCACCTCGGCAAAGCTGACGAGCCCGACATCAGGCGCACCGAGCGCCGAAATCGACACGCCCGCCCCCGAAACGTAAGCAGCCTCGAACCCGCCCGTCTCGACCAGACGCGCAGTCAGGCAATCGTAGCAGCCAGGCGCAATCAGGATCTCCGGCTTCGCGAGCCGCGCCTTGAGCGTCCTGTTGCGTCCGGTGACACGCCGAAGCCCCGGCGGATAAGCCGCGCTGTCCAAACGTCGATCAGGCATGAAGTGTATCTCACAGAACGCGCCGAACGAGCGGCAGCAGAAGTCCGAAGCCGAAGCCCCAGGCGGCATTGACGAGCAAGGCGAAGATCCAGACGACAGGATTCCAGCCCGCCGCAAAAGCCCGGCCCTTCATCGGAAAGACGACGAAAAGCGCAACCAGAGTTGTCGCCAGCCCACCGACAACGATGCAACTGACCCAATATCCCAGGCTCGGCATGAGCGACGGCAGAAGCAAAGCGAGGATGACGCCCCACACGCCCCCCCAAAATGCCGCCGAGACGACTTGCGGGATGCCGAGCGGCTGCGTCGCTTTCATGTCCCACGCCGGCGCCGGAGTCTTACCGGCAGCAGCGAACATGGCCCAAACGCCCTGGTGGAAAATCAGAACCGACAGAAATCCGGCAATGAAGGCGGCAATCAAGGCCGACATCAGCGTCTCCTCGGCAAATCGACAGGTCGTTCATGATAGTCGCTCGATGTGCCGGCGACCAGTCGCCTCGGCCGTAATTCGCCAAGGTTCCTAACGGCTGGTGATGCCGCGATATCAATGCCATGCTCTGCTCATGCCCGCTCCGCGCGTCTCGTATGCGTGGCTCAGCGACCTGATCGAGGAGAGAAGCCAGTGAGCCAGGATCTTCTGGTGACACATGACGGACCAGTGCTCCGTCTGACCATCAATCGCGAGGAACGGCGCAATGCATTGTCGTCGGACGTTTTCGATGGCATCTCGGCCGCCTTCGATCGCGTCGATACCGATAGCTCTATTCGGGCCATCGTGTTGACCGGGGCTGGCGACAAGGCATTTTGCGCGGGCGCCGATCTTCAGGGTGACGCCTTCAAGATCGACCCATCGGAACCTTACCAGCGCTACGCCAATCTCTTGCGCCGCTCTCGCCACGTAAACGTGCCGATTGTCGCCCGCGTCAATGGCGCCTGCATGGCGGGCGGCATGGGCCTTTTGGCCATGGCCGATTTGGCCGTCGCCCACGAACGCGCGATTTTCGGTTTACCTGAAGTGAAGGTGGGCGTCTTTCCAGCGCAGGTGCTCGCAATACTGAGCCGCATACTCGCCCCTCGCGTACTGAACGAACTCGTCATCACGGGCGAACCCATCACCGCCGCCGAGGCCAAGGAAATAGGTCTCGTCAATCACGTGACGAACGACCTCGACGCCAAGACGGACTGGCTGATCTCGCGCATCATCGACAAGTCGCCCGCCGCGGTCCGCCGCGCCGTCTACACCATGAAGCGCCTGCCGGATATGTCGTTTGAGGCCGCCGCAGCCTTCACCGAGAGCCAGATCGCACTCACCGCCGCAACCGAGGATGCCAAGGAGGGCACGGCCGCCTTCCGTGAAAAGCGCAAACCGAAATGGGCCGGCAAGTGATGACCGCGAAAACCATCCGCATTGGCGGCGCATCGGGCTTCTGGGGCGACTCGAGCATCGGCGCGCCGCAGCTGGTCGCAAAAGGCGATATCGACTTCCTCGTGTTTGACTACCTGGCCGAGCTCACCATGTCGATCATGGCCGGCCAGAAGATGAAGAACCCGGACGCCGGTTTCGCTCTCGATTTCGTCACCGTTGTCATGCGCGAAGTCCTGCCCGAGGTCATGCGGAAGAAGATCCGCGTCGTCTCCAACGCAGGCGGCGTCAACCCGCACGCATGCGCCAAGCTGCTCGCGGCAACGGCTGCGGAACTCGGCCTGTCGCCGAAGATCGCCGTCGTCGAAGGCGACGATGTGTTGCCGCTCGTTCCCGCCTTGCGCGGCGAAGACGTCCGAGAGCTTCAATCGGGCAAGCCTATGCCGGAGCGGATCGTTTCCGCGAATGCCTACCTCGGGGCACTGCCGATCAAGGCAGCACTCGATGCCGGCGCCGATATCGTCATAACCGGCCGCTGCGTCGATAGCGCCGTCACGCTCGGCACCGCGATGCACGCCTTCGGTTGGACTGCGAACGAGTACGGCAAGCTCGCGCAGGCCTCGCTTGCCGGCCACATCATCGAGTGCGGCGCGCAAGGCACGGGCGGCCTCTTCACCGACTGGGAGCGCGTTCCCGACTGGGCGAATATCGGCTACCCCATCGTCGAAATCAGCGCCGACGGCAGCTTCGTCTCGACTAAGCCGGACGGCACCGGCGGCCTCGTCGAGCCCGCAGTGATCGCCGAACAAATCCTCTACGAAATCGGCGACCCCGCGCGCTACATCCTCCCCGACGTCGTCTGCGACTTCACCAACGTGAAGCTTGAGCAGGTCGGCAAAGACCGCGTACGCGTGACCAACGCCAAGGGCCTGCCGCCGACGCCGACCTACAAAGTTTCCGCCACCTACGCCGAGGGGTTTCGCTCCGTCGCGCAACTGACTTTGATCGGCTTCGACGCGGACAAGAAAGCCCGTCGCACCGGCGAAGCCTTGCTCGAGCGCACGCGTGCGATCTTCAAGACGAAGGGTCTCGCCGACTATTCCGCGACGCGCCTCGAAGTGACTGGCGCCGAAACCGCGTATGGTCCGCATGCCCGCGCATCAGGCATCCGCGAGTGCGTCATGCGTCTCGCCGTACGCCACAAGGACAAGCGGGCGCTCGAAATTTTCGCCAAGGAATTCGCAGCGCCCGGCACGTCGTTCGCGCCCGGCACCACCGGCGGCGGCAGCGGCCGCCCCGATGTCGCGCCCTCGATCCAACAGTTCGCGTTACTGATCGACAAGACGCGCTTGTCACCCGCCGTGGTGATAGACGGCGAGCGCATCCCCGTTTCGATTCCGTCAGGTCAGTCCTTGCCGAGCGACGACAGCCCGGCACTTTCGCGTATCACGCCGCAGCTCACCGACACCGAAACGGTCGAAGTCCCGCTGATCCGCATCGCCCACGGCCGCTCCGGCGACAAAGGCGACATCTCCAACATCGGCGTTATCGCCCGTCGGCCGGAGTTTCTGCGGGTCATCAAATCACAAGTGACGCCTAAAGCCGTGAAGGCCTATCTCGCCCACGCCGTCGAAGGCCGCGTTATCAGCTACGATCTTCCTGGCATCGACGCGGTAAACTTCGTCTGCGAACAGGCCCTCGGTGGCGGCGGCATGGCATCCCTCCGCGGCGACCCGCTCGGCAAGGCTATGGCGCAGATTCTGCTCTCGATGCCGGTGAAGGTGCCGAGGCTTTTGCTCGACGAATGACCCCCACCCCCTACCCCTCCTCACAAGGGGGAGGGGAGTCATATGCTGACCGAAAGCAAGAATACGTCTCCTTGCTCGGATGTGCCCCTCCCCTTGATGGGGAGGGGCTAGGGGTGGGGTGCTTTACCCCACAGTCTTCGTAGTCTCCGGGATCGCGAAATCGAAATCGCAGCCTTGGTCAGCCTGCGTGACGTGATCGAACCACAGCTTTTCGTAGCCGCGCTTCGCCTTGCCACTGGGAGGTACCGGCATCGCCGCCCGCCGCTTCGCAAGCTCCTCGTCGCTGACGAGCAAATCGATCCGCCGCCCCGCCGTATCGAGCCGGATACGATCGCCGTTGCGCACCAACCCGAGCGGCCCGCCCGCCGCGCTCTCCGGCGTGATATGCAGCACGATTGTCCCGAACGCCGTCCCGCTCATGCGCGCGTCCGAAATGCGCACCATGTCTTTGACGCCCTTCGCCGCGAGCTTCTTCGGAATGGGTATGTATCCCGCCTCCGGCATGCCCGGCGCGCCCTTCGGCCCCGCGCTCTGCAAGACGAGAATGTCGTTCGCTTCGACATCGAGATCCGGTGAATCGAGCCGCGCCGCCAGATCGGCAAGCGACGAGAACACGACGGCCCGCCCCTCGTGCTGCAACAGCGACTGCATCGCCGCCGCCTGCTTGATGATCGCGCCTTCAGGCGCAAGATTACCGCGTAGCACAGCCATGGCGCCGTTCTTATAGACGGGCTCCGCGAACGGCTTGATGACATCCTGCTTGAAGGGCTTTGCCGCGTTCTCGATGTTCGCCCCGAGCGTCTGCCCTGTCACAGTCATGGCATCCAGCGACAACTGCGCCGTCAATTCGCGCAGCATCGGCGCAAGCCCGCCCGCGCGATGCAGATCCTCCATGTATCCCTGCCCGGTCGGCTTCAGATCGACCAGCACCGGCGTCTCGCGGCCCATGCGGTCGAAGGCCTCCAAATCAACCTTGATGCCCGCGCGCCCGGCGATGGCCGTCATGTGCACAAGCGCATTGGTCGATCCGCCAGCCGCAAGCATCACGCGCAGCGCGTTCTTCACGGCAGCCGGCGTGACGATCTTATCCGGCGTCAGTTTTTCAGCCGCCATCGCGACCGCACGTTTGCCGGTATCCTCGGCAAGGCGCCGCCGCTCGGCCATAACTGCTGGAATGCACGCACCCCCGGGAAGCATCATGCCCATCGCTTCTGTCATCAGCGCCATGGTGCTCGCCGTGCCCATCACGCCGCA
This sequence comes from Hyphomicrobiaceae bacterium, assembly GCA_033812735.1. Taxonomy (GTDB): domain Bacteria; phylum Pseudomonadota; class Alphaproteobacteria; order Rhizobiales; family Hyphomicrobiaceae; genus JABFRJ01. Next base: position 23,036 of record JAPXTA010000084.1, read on the forward strand.
CGTCCCAACCGTCGGCGCCAGTTCCTTGTTTGCCCCGTCGATCTCTTCTTCGGTCAATTCGCCGGCCCGATACCGAGCCCAGAATCTGCGGCAGTCCGTGCACGCGCCGAGCCGCTCGCCCTTGAAGCTGCCGGCCATCATCGGCCCGCTGACCAGCATGACGGCAGGCACGTTCGCGCTGATCGCGCCCATCAGCAGTGCCGGCACCGTCTTGTCGCAAC
>JAPXTA010000085.1:481-23215 GCA_033812735.1 Hyphomicrobiaceae bacterium
TTACAACCCTAAGGCCTTCGTCACTCACGCGGCATGGCTGGATCAGGCTTGCGCCCATTGTCCAAGATTCCCCACTGCTGCCTCCCGTAGGAGTCTGGGCCGTGTCTCAGTCCCAGTGTGGCTGGTCATTCTCTCAAACCAGCTACGGATCGTCGCCTTGGTGAGCCATTACCTCACCAACTAGCTAATCCGACGCGGGCCCATCCAACAGCGATAAATCTTTCCCCTCTCGGGAATATACGGTATTACTCCAAGTTTCCCTGGGCTATTCCGTACTGTTGGGAAGGTTCCCACGTGTTACTCACCCGTCTGCCACTCCCCTTGCGGGGCGTTCGACTTGCATGTGTTAGGCCTGCCGCCAGCGTTCGTTCTGAGCCAGGATCAAACTCTCAAGTTGAAAGTTTGATCTTCTGACATGTACTTGGAGTGAATCCTCCAAGGAATATTCTGCGTAACGGGCACCTTCACACTCGAATGCACTTGGCCGGTCTCCCGACTCGGTACATTCTGGTGATGGCTGAAACGCAGTATTCGTCAGAGTCTCGAATGATCATCACGACTTTCGCCGATCAGACCCGCCAGGACTCCGCCGCCTGCGTTTCTCTTCCTTCAATTCATCTTGTCAAAGAGCCGGGCGCATACACATCCTGTTACGGTGATCTTTTGGACCACCGGAGCGAAAAATCGGCCTTCATCGGGTTGCCCCGCTGAGGCTTCTTTTCGATCTGGAGTGTCGCGGCCCCGTAGGTCAGAGGCGCCGTCAGCGCCCCGCAACGAGGTCGTATAAACACCACCCCCGTTCCCAAGTCAACAGCGATCGTGAATTTTTTTGAAGTTTTTTGACAGCCGGGCCGAAGCAACTGAAATGACATGAGATTTTTGGTTGGATTCACTTCGCAGGTGCGTAAGGGGGTGCCTGTGGAAAGATCTTTCGGGGGTCATTCGCGATGTGAAATCCCCCCAGGGCCCATGCTCAAAGGCCCTTCGGTCTATTCAAGCCTAGGCAGATTGGCAGGCCTCTGGCTCGAGTGAGAGCTCGTCTTGACGCGGCACATTGTGGCCGCGATGTTCTGCGAGCGATTTGAGTGAGAGATCAGCAGCCGGTCATCAACGCGCAGCGCCGACCGTCGTCATAGGGGGATTTCGGGCCTTTGCTCGATACAAGGCGACATGCTCCGCTGGCACGCCGGCGCACCGTGACCGCGGTTCAGCCGCGCCGCGCCGGCCGTTACAGTGTGCTTGGACGCGGCTATAGCCGGGGCGGTGATCTTTTTGGGGAAGAGGCCGGACGGGGGGCCACGGACCACAAGCGCGGACATTTTCGCTGGCTGCTCAGTACCGTGCTCGCGGCTGCCGTCGGGGCAACCGCCATCATCGTTCTCGTCGTCGGGTCCATGGAGCCGGGCAGCGGGGTCAATGTGTCGTTCACGGGCCTGATGAAACCGCAGCGCGACGCCGATATTCCGTCATTCCGGCGCCAGACGCAGGAGCAGGGATTGCGGTGGGCGGTCCCAAAATCCGATAAACTTCAGAGTCTTACGGGTACTCTTTCAGCTCGCTTCGTGATCCAGGATTCGGCGCGGGTGCGCCGTGACAAGCGCGAGATGATCGTCAACAAATCATACGTGCGGCTCGTTGCGCGACTGGCACCCGTGGCCGCAAGCACGAACGATCAGATCCCAGCATTCAATCCATATAAGCTCTACGGGTCACCGCAAGACGAGACCAGTGGCACCGCCGAGGTTGACGTCGACAATGTCTCAATCCGGCTTGTAGACCTGATCGGCGGATTGCTTCCGATGGGTGACGGCCAGGAAATCGATCAGCAGGAGGTGGCAGATCTGGTCGCCCGCAGCCTGGTGACGAAAGAAGAGCCGGCAGGATCAGTTGCGGCAATGAGGGGCGGCTTTCAGGTCGACGGCGGGGACCGTCCTGGACGGCAACTGCTCGCGGATCGCTCCGCTTCGCGCTCGCTACCTGAAATTTTGCCGCCCAATACCAGCGCGTTGTCAAAAAGCTTGGTTGAGGCCGAAGATATCGACGAAGACCTCGAAGCGCGCGAGGTTCGTGTCGTGAAAGTTGCGCGAGGCCAGACGCTTACGCGGATTTTGCGCGATATGGGCGGCGAGCCCGCCGTCGTCCGTACGATGGTGGAAGCGGCACGTCCGTCGGTGCCTGACAACGAATTGGTCGCGGGACAGGAAATCCACGTAACGCTGGTGCCGTCGCTGACTCGGAAGAATCGGTCCGAACCGGTACGATTCAGCGTGTTTGGCGAGGGTCAAGAGCACAAGGTAACGGTCGCCCGTAACAACGCCGGCGAGTTCGCGGCCAGCCAATCGCCGATCGACGAGCGGATCGCACGCGCCGCACTCAATGCCGACGATCAAGCGCAGAGCTCAAGCCTCTACACCAGCTACTATCACGCCGCGCTGATGCATGGACTGGGTCACGATACGATCAACACGCTGCTGCGTATCCACGCCTACGAGACCGATTTCCGGCGGCGCGTTCGCGGTGGGGATCAGGTCGAATGGTTTTTCGACGTTCGTGATGACGATCGAGCGGTGGGAGACCATGCCCTCGGAGACCTGCTCGCAACCACAATTACTCTCGGCGGCGAGACGCAGCGGTTCTTCCGGTTCCGGACGCCCGACGGCACAATCGACTACTATGACGAGTCCGGCGATACGAGCCGTAAGTTCTTGATGCGCCGACCAGTTCGAGGCGATGCGGTTCGATTGGCGTCGGGCTTCGGGTCGCGGCGTCATCCGATTCTGGGTTACTTTCGCCCGCACAACGGCGTCGATTGGGCAGGCCCGATCGGGACGCCGATCATGGCCGCCGGATCCGGGACCATCGAGGAGGCGGGCCGTAAGGGCGAGTATGGCAACTACGTCCGTGTTCGACATGCGAACGGATACACGACGGCCTACGCCCATATGTCACGCATTGCCCCGGGCATCAGTGAAGGCGTGCGGGTGAGGCAGGGCCAAGTCATTGGCTATATTGGTAATACCGGCCTTTCTGCAGGACCGCATCTGCACTATGAGGTGCTGATCAATCGACAGCCGGTCGACCCGATGACGATCCAAGTGCCGCGCGAACGCCGCCTCACGGGTGCGCAGTTGCGCGAGTTCCAGAAGGAACGGGCACGCATCGAGGAGCTGATGCGCCGCAATCCGGTGTCGGCCAGGATCATGGATCAACTGGCGCAGCGCTAGGCGCCGGAGGCGCTGCGGCCGCTATTCGGTCTTGGCTGCCGGGGCTGGTGGCCGAAACGCGTCGTCGGCCTTTTTATCGGATTTCTCGACACGTTTTGCCGGGGGTGCCTTTTGCGCCGGCGGCGCTGCCTTGCCGTCAGAGGCCGCAATGGGAGCCACGGGGGGAGCCACGGGTGGAGCGGTGGGTCCAGCCGCGGCCGCGGGGGCAACAGCCTTCGCCTTGGCGGCGTTCGGCTGGGCTGCTTTTGCGGGCGGTGCGGCGGGTTTTGGTGCCGGCGCCGCCGGCTGCGTTGCTGACGGCGCTTTGGCATTCGCGGGAACTGCCGAGGCGGCCTTGCCGGCGGCGGCAGGCGGGGTCGCAGGAGGGCGGCGCCTGATTGGCGGCACGACGGCGCCAACGGCTTCAGCGCCGGGCGGCAGCGTAATTCCAGGCGTTGCATTGTCGATTGTCGCCGGGGCGGCGCCAGCTTCAACCTGCTCCTCCGGCGGCTCGTCCTTGAGCTTGATTGCCGGTAGCTCACCACAGCGGAAGCGGACCTGGCCGTCGAGGTCCATCAACATTCTGATTTTGTCGAGTTGAGCCGCATTCAGGCTCCGCGCCGTCTGCGGGCCCTTGGCCATCAGGTCGCGGATGCCTTGTTGCTCGAGACCTTGCACATCGCCTTTGAGGCGTTGGCAGGTCTCCGCATCGAGGGGTTTCGCAGACAATGTCTGCGGCACGAAACAAGCCAGCACGGCGGCGATAACCGGTAGTTTAGTCAGGTGGACGGCCGATCGCGCACTGATTCTCAACGACATCGTTCGCTGCCCTCTTTGGCAAAGCGCTGTTGGCTCAACGGTAGGCGGCGATGATCCCGAGGAAATCGTCGGCTTTGAGGCTTGCGCCACCGACGAGAGCACCGTTGACGTTCGGAATGCTCATCAACTCTTTGGCATTACTTGGTTTTACCGAGCCGCCGTAAAGCAACCGCATGGCCTGCCCAGCTGCGCCATACCGTTTTGCGAGCGCTGCACGGAGGGCAGCATGAACCTCGGCGACATCGGCCGTGGTCGGGGTCAAGCCGGTGCCGATCGCCCATACCGGTTCGTAGGCGACGACGGTGTTGGCGGCGGTTGCTGCGTCTGGCAGCGATCCTTGCAGTTGGCGGCCGACGACGTCGAGCGTCTTGCCCGCCTTGCGCTCGGCCTCGGTCTCGCCGATGCAGACGATTGCCAACAACCCGGCGCGGTGTGCGGCCTCTGCTTTTGCGCGCACAACGGCGTCGGTTTCGCCATGGTCTGCGCGGCGCTCGGAGTGGCCAACTATGACCGCGGTAGCGCCCGCGTCCTTCAGCATTTCAGCAGCGATATCGCCGGTATGGGCGCCGGAGGCCTTGGCATGGCAATCCTGGCCGCCAACAGCGATAGCCGTGTCCTTGGTGCGTGCTGCCAGCCGGGTGACGAGAGTGGCTGGCGGACAGATCATCACGTCGCAGCCGTCTCCTGGCCGGTGGCCTGCCGCAAGCTTGTCGATTTCGATCAGGGCTGCCCCTAAGCCATTCATTTTCCAGTTGCCGGCAACGAGCGGACGGACGGCAGACGTCATTGGATGCAACCCTCTGTGATGGCGCGCGAAACGGATCGACGGCGCGCGATGCGAGCCCGGTGCACCTAGTCATAACCCGCCGGTTTTGTCACGGGTCAGGCCGCAATCGTCACCATTCCCTGTCGCTGGTGAACTGGCACTGCAAAGACTCCTCGGCCAGCTTGCTTCGATCCCTCGCAATTCTTAGTATAGACAGCGAACGCATCGGCCGCGCTGGCCTTCGATCCCAGCAGCATGGTGCACTGCGAAGCTATAGCTGGAACCGGCAGGGGCGTTGCGCCTGTTCGTGTCCCACTCAACGGATTTTGCGAACGCGATGCTCGATTCCCTCCGCCGCGGGGCCGGCAACTGGCTTGCCAAGGGCCTGTTGTTCCTCCTGATCATCGCGTTTGCTGCCTGGGGCGTCGCGGACGTTTTCCGGGGCTACGGGGCTGGTTCGATTGCAAAGGTCGGTAGCACCGAAATCGGGCTCGAACAGTTCCAGACCGCCTATCAAAACGAGATGAACCAGATCTCAGCGCAGATCGGCCGCCGCCTGACGCCGGAGCAAGCCCGAATGTTCCAAGTCGAAAGCCGCGTGCTGTCGCGCTTGGTCGGCACGGCAGCGCTCGATACACAGGCCAAGAGCCTGGGTCTCGGCCTGTCCGAGAAGTCGATCGTCGACGCGATCCGTTCCGATCCGACATTCTTCGGCATCGATGGCAAGTTTTCAAAGCCTGCGTTCGACCAGGTCACCCGGCAGCTTGGCCTTTCAGAGGCGGGGTACATTGCTCTGCGCAAGCGTGAGGATGTGCGCGAGCAACTGACGGATGCTGTCGTGTCAGGAACAGCAGTGCCAAGCCTCCTGATCGAGCAACTCCATAAGTACAACGAAGAAACACGCGTCATCGAGTACGTAACGGTCGACGCGGACAAGACGATCAAAGTGCCGGAGCCGACAGACGCCCAGCTGCAAGCCTACTATGACGCCAACAAACGTGGCTTCATGACGCCTGCCTACCGGAAGGTCAATTTGCTTCTGCTGACGCGGGATGTCGTGAAGCCGAAGATCGCCGTCAGCGACGAGGATGCCAAGGCTGCCTACGAGGCGGAGAAGGACAAATATAACGTCGCAGAAAAGCGCCGCATCCTTCAGGTGGCGTTCCCGGACAAGGCAGCTGCCGACAAGGCACATGAAGCGCTCTCGAAGGCCGCCAACTTTGTAGAAGCTGCACAGAAGCTCGGCTTCAAGGAAAGCGATATCGACCTTGGTACGTTGACGCAAAAGGACATGATCGATCAAAAGATCGCGGACGCTGCGTTCAAACTGAAAAAGGACGACGTGTCGAAGCCGATCGAGGGGCAGTTCACGACTGTGGTGCTCAAGGTGACGGACGTCACGCCCGGCGTCACCAAAGCGTTCGAAGACGTCAAGGCGCAAGTCGTCGACAAGATTGCCGGCGAACGCGCCGTTCGCGAATTGCAGGCTCTGCATGACAAAGTCGACGACGAGCGCGGGGCCGGCCGCACGTTCAAAGAGATCTCGGAAAAGCTCGGCGTGCCCTACAAGGAAGTCGAAGCGGTTGACCGGACCGGCAAGCTGCCGGACGGCAAGCTTGCCGTGGAGACCGCCGATGCGGCCCGCATATTCGGTGCTGTATTCGCTGGCACTCAGGGCGTAGAAGCCGAGGCGGTGGAGCTCTCCGATGGCGGCTACGGATGGTTCGACGTGCTCGGCGTTACGCCGGAGAAAGAGAAGCCGTTCGATGCCGTAAAGGCGGACGTCAAGACGGCGTGGTCGGACGCGGAACGCACCAAATTGCTGTCGGACTTCGCCGCGAAGCTCGTCGAACGCCTGATCAAAGGTGAGTCGTTCGACGCGGTTGCCAAAGATGGCGGCGGCAAAGCGGAAAAAACCGGTGCGATCAATCGCAAGACATCGCCACAGGGACTGACGGCCGATGCGATGCGGCAGGCTTTTGCCCTGCCAAAGGGATCCGCATCTTCGTCCGCGACGGCTGATGGAAAATCGCGGACGGTGTTTCGTATCGCCGAAGTGACCCCAGCGCCGGCCATTACACCGGCGCAGACGGAGGCGCTGACCGCGGAATTGAAGCGCACCGTGCAACTCGACGCGATCAATAGTTACGTGCAGGGGCTTCAGGGACGTTATGGCGTCTCGATCAACGATGCCGCCGTACGTCAGGCACTCGGCGTCGGCACAGGACAATAGAGATGCGCAGATTGGCGAGAGTTCTGCCGGCAGAGCGATGGCGTTGAGAGAAAGCCGGCTTTCTCCACTCGACCGCTCACATCAAAAACGGACCTCGCCATGCCTGCTGCATTTGTTCCCGACGACATCGTCGTCGAGCCATCGCTTGAGTCGTTCTCGACTGCCTACGAGGCTGGCCGCGCGCAAGTCGTCTGGACTCGCCTCGTCGCAGATCTCGAAACGCCGGTCTCCGTTTATCTAAAACTCTCCGACGGCCGCACGATGTGCTCCCTTCTCGAGTCGGTCGAGGGTGGGGCGGTGCGCGGTCGTTACTCATTCATCGGCATTGCGCCCGACCTGATTTGGCGGGCGCACGGGGCCGTCGCCGAGATCAATCGCAGTCCCAACAAGACACCGAATAAATTCGAACGCGACACCAAGCCGACGTTGGAGAGTCTGCGCGCGCTGCTCAAGGAGAGCGCGATCGAGCTGCCTGAAGGCCTGCCGCCCAACGCGGCGGGCATCATCGGCTACATGGGATACGACACAGTCAGGCTGGTGGAGACCCTGCCGAATGTGAACCGCGACGTCCTTGGCGTGCCCGATGCGATATTGGTGCGCCCGACCGTCATGGTCATCTTCGACAACGTGAAGGACGAGATGATCGTCGTCACACCGGTCTATCCGATGAAGGGTCTGTCGGCTGCGAAGGCGTATGACGCGGCGCTTGGCCGGCTCGGCGAGGTCGTTCGGACTTTGGACGAGCCAACGCCGCACATGGCAGTCGCCGATGCGGGTGCCATGGATCCAGGCGCGATGGTATCGGACACTACACCCGAAGCGTACATGGACAACGTGCTGCGCGCGAAGGAGTACGTGGCTGCGGGCGACGTCTTCCAGGTCGTATTGTCCCAGCGCTTTTCGGCGCCGTTCAATCTGCCACCGTTCGCCCTCTATCGCGCGCTCCGGCGCACCAATCCGTCGCCGTTTCTCTATCACTTGGACTTCGGCAGTTTCGCGATTGTCGGGTCATCGCCCGAAATTCTGGTACGGCTGCGGAACAACGAAGTAACGATCCGGCCGATTGCCGGGACGCGGCGGCGCGGGGCGACGACGGCCGAGGACCAGGCGCTCGAAGCGGAACTGCTTGCCGATCCGAAGGAGCGGGCGGAGCACTTGATGCTGCTCGATCTCGGGCGCAACGACGTCGGGCGTGTATCGAAGATCGGCTCGGTGAAAGTGACGGAGAGTTTTGTCGTCGAACGCTACAGCCACGTGATGCACATCGTGTCGAATGTGACCGGTCAGCTCGACGGGAAACACGACGCGATCGATGCGCTGATGGCCGGATTTCCGGCAGGAACGTTATCGGGAGCGCCGAAGGTTCGGGCGATGGAAATCATCGACGAACTGGAGACGACGAAGCGTGGCCCGTATGGAGGCTGCGTCGGCTACTTCTCGGCGGACGGACAGATGGATACGTGCATCGTGCTTCGGACCGCGATCGTCAAAGATGGACAGATCTACGTACAAGCCGGTGCGGGACTGGTCGCGGATTCGAAGCCTGAGGATGAGCAGATGGAGTGCGTCTACAAATCGCGCGCCTTGTTCAGGGCTGCCGAGGAGGCGATGAAATTTGCTGCCCGCGGCCGGCGGGGAAACCGCTAGATCGGGCAAGCGTTTGCGTGATGGCGAGAGTGCGGGGGCGGCTGGCGCTCAAGGTTTGCGCTCGGGTTCCATCAAGCGCTTGCCTGTGTCCAGGATCTGGCCGCGAAAGGTTGCCACGCCGAGTTCCAAGCTCTGTGCAATCGCATGAGCGCGCTCGATGAACATCTCCGCCTGTGCCGATGGACAAACGTCGCGAGCCGATTGACCGAACAGCTGCAGCCAGTGGTCGAAATGAGCGCCGGATACCGGCAGGGGGGCATGTGCCGGCATAGGGCGGCCGTGATAGGTCCCGCTTTGCAGCATCACGGAGGACCAGAAGGTGGCGATCTTGGCCTCGTGCCTCGGCCAGTCGTGAACCCGCGGATTGAAGATCGGGCCGAGAATTTCGTCCTTGCGGACGCGCGCATAGAACTCTGCGACCAGCCGGGCGATCATTTCCTCGGTAATGCCTGTGCGCTCGACCGCGGCCGCATAGGCGTTCCGGCGGCGCTCGGCTTTTTCCTCTGGTGTGGCTGTCTCTTGCATCAACGCAGTCCTGACGTTTCGACTTGGCAGTTCAATCGCATGCCCAGGACCGTTACAACATGACCGCAGTCAAGAGCGGGGGAATTCTTGGACGTTCCGGTTTTTCTGGCCGTTCTTCTGGCTGCGGCCCTTCACGCCGTCTGGAACGCCATGGTCAAAGGCGGCGGCGACCCCTTGCTTTCGATCACGCATATGGCGTTCTCCGGCTTCATTTTTGCCGGCGTCGGCCTTGCCTTCGTTGATGCTCCAAGCCCCGACGCGTGGCCATGGCTCCTGCTATCGGTATTCCTTCATGCCGGATACCGGGTCGCCCTGGTGAAAATGTACAGCCGCGGCGACATGGGGCAGGTCTACCCGATCGCGCGCGGTGCCGCGCCCTTCATGACGGCGATGGTGACATTGCTGCTGATAGGGGAACGATTGGGTCCAGGCGGCTATGCCGGAATCTTTGCACTCGGCTTGGGGGTCGTACTCATTTCGCTCAAAGGAAGCCGTCTTGGCGATCTCGACCGGGGCGCCGTGACGGCGGCACTCGCTACGTCGGTTTGGATCAGCGCCTATTCGTTCGCAGACGGTCATGGGGCGCGGATCAACGGGTCGGGACCGAGTTTCGCGATCTGGCTTTTCTTTCTCAGCAGTTTGGCAAACATCGGCTGGGGCTTCTCTCAACGCGGGACCGAGATATTCACGACGTGGCGAGCAACCTGGCGCACATCGGCCGGGGCTACCTTCATGTCTGAGCTCGCCTACTTCATCGCGATCTGGGCCATGACGCAGGCGCCGATTGCCTTGGTCGCAGCCCTGCGGGAGACCAGCGTGCTGTTCGCGGCTTTGATTTCAACCGTGTTCCTGCGCGAGCCGTTCACCGCATGGCGTGGGCTTGCAGCCCTGAGTATCGTCGCGGGCGCTATGCTGATGCGCCTTGGATAGCGTTGCGGCATGCGGCGAGAGAGTTAGACTGCGTCAATCGGGATCGAGCGAGCATTCATGAACGACGGGCCGGCACCATTGCACACAGATGAGCGGTCCTCGTGGCTTACCGACCCGATGGTGATAGCGGTCGTTGCGCTTGGCTTCACGCAGATCATTTCGTGGGGCACGACACTTTACGCCCTCGGCGTGCTCGGAAAGCCGATTGTCGCCGATACCGGCTGGGGTGCGACGTGGGTGTTCGGCGGGCTCACGATTGGATTACTCGTCTCAAGCGTCGTATCGCGATGGGCGGGGCGTGAAATCGACAAGCGCGGCGCGCGGACGGTCATGTCGGTGGGTTCGATCCTGATCGCCATCGGTCTACTGGCGTTGGCGGCCGTTCCGAACGTCGCGACCTATCTCGCCGTGTGGGCCTTCCTCGGCATTGCGATGCGGATGACGCTTTACGACGCCGCTTTTGCTGCGCTGGTACAGGTGACGCCGTCGCGCGGGCGCAGAGCCATATCGTATCTCACGCTGTTCGGCGGCGTCGCTTCGACGATTTTTTGGCCGATCGGCGATATTCTCAACTCGCTTTATGGGTGGCGCGCGACGTTCGCGATCTTTGGGGCGATCAACCTGGTGGTTTGCGTGCCATTGCATTGGTTCGGCTTGGCGCGGCGCGACAAGGACATCGACATCCCTGCCGGCTCGACGGCGAGCAACGGCTCAGGAACCGATGCCGAGCAAGCGGTGCTTACAGGTAAAACGCGCGAAATCGCGATGGTACTCTTCGGCGTGGTGATGGCGGCGAGCGCGTTCTGCTATGGTGCGATGGCCGTGCATCTCGTGACCGTCATTGGTGCAGCAGGGATCGGCGCGGCGGCGGCGGTATGGCTCGCATCGATCAAAGGTGTGGCACAGACGCTGGCGCGGCTCGTCGATCTCGTTTTCGGGAAACAGCTCCACCCCATCACCCTCGGCCGCATCACACTCGCGGTCCTGCCGCTCTCATTTCTCGTTCTGCTTCTGCCGTTCGGCGGCATTGCCTCCGCATTCTCGTTCACAATTCTGTTCGGGATCGCCAACGGTTTGACGACCATAGTCCGAGGCGCGGTGCCGCTCGCCCTATTCGGACCGAAGGGATATGGAGAGGTTCTCGGAATTCTGGCGACGCCTTATCTCGTCCTGAATGCGCTCGCACCGATGATATTCGCGCTGATCGTGGAGCACGCCAGCCTTGCCTGGGCGATGGGACTGGTCACCGTCTCGGCCTTCCTCGCCTGGATCTCGATCGAAGTGATGGCCTATTGGTACAAGCAGCAGACGCGCCGCGTGGCAGCGCCCGGGGCGTAGCACGGCCCAAGTGATAGCGCCGCAGACGAGCGGCTTGCCGCAGGGTCTCAAAAAGTTCGGATCGTTTGCGGAATCTTCATCATCACCGGGCTATTGTCTACCGCATGCCGAGGGCTCAGTTTTGCGTTCCCAAGGGCATGAAAGCGGCGGGGCCTGCTGGACCGGAAACGGTACTAGTGCGCCCTGCCGCACCGCTTTAGACCGTGCGACAAGGTCATGTAGCGCCCCACTTTGCCGCCAGTGGACACCGAAACTGCGGGATATCGCCGTTGACGATGGGCAGCGCCTCGTCTATCGACACGGCGACGAGCGTTCCCTGTCGAGACCTGGGGAGCGATCGCGTGCTAGCTGCCGTAGCTCAGTGGTAGAGCACTCCCTTGGTAAGGGAGAGGTCGGTAGTTCAATCCTACTCGGCAGCACCAGCTTTCCCAACGACTTAGATGAGATTTTCTGCTTGCCCCCTGTTGCCGGGTTGACCGGACCGCTAGGTTCTCGGCTATGTGCAACCTGTACTCCCTGACAAAATCGCGCGAGGCGATCGCGGCCCTGTTTCGTGTGCCGCACAACCGGGCGGCGGCGTTTGAGCCGCTTTCAGCCATCTTCCCGGGTCACATGGCGCCCGTGGTCCGTCCAACGACCGACGGCGAGCGCGAACTGGTGCTGATGTCGTGGGGCTTCGTCCTGCCACAGCCGGGCAAGGCGCCACGGCGGGTCACTAACACGCGTGACGACAAGGTGCTTGGCAGCCGATTCTGGCGCGACAGCTTCGAGACGCGGCGGTGTCTCGTGCCCGCCTCATCGTTTTGCGAACCGCATGACGGTCGACGGCCGGCAACATGGCACTGGTTCGCGCTTGCCGGCGAGGAGCCGCGTGCCGTGTTTTCTTTTGCTGGTCTGTGGAGGCGCTGGACGGGCCCTATCAAGAAGGATGGTCCGGTGGTCGAGATCGATACCTACAGTTTCATGACGACGGTTCCGAACTCCGCGACGAGCGGCATCAACCACGAGCGTAGCCCCGTCCTGCTGACGAACGCGGCAGAGCAGGACCTTTGGATTTCCGGATCGGCGAGTGAGGCGCTTCGACTGGTGAAGCCGTTGGATGGGGACCGGCTCAAGGTGGTGCAAGAGGGCTTCGAAAAGCTCGATCTTCTCGGCGCGGCGAAGACGCGGCCACAGTCGAGCGGACTCCTCTTGTAGTTTCCGACATCAGCCGACCGGTGATCTGGCCTGCCGTCGTCCGCATTGACTGACCTAGCCGCTCTGCCATCCTGCGCCGATCATTCCTGCAGGGGCACGACCGGACATGCGCGTTTTCACAGCTACGCTTGGCACCGAGACCAATACCTTTGCGCCGATGCCCACGGGCCTCGCCGATTTTCAGGGACCGGGATACGAAACACGCGGCGTGCCGAACGAGCTGCTGCCGGCATTCGGTCAAGTTGTGCGCGCGGTGCGCGAGCGCGGCGCCGAAGCCGGCTGGCAGGTGTTCGAGGGCAAAGTCGCGTTCGCCATGCCCTCGGGCACGACGATCAAGGAAGCCTACGAGACCTTGCGCGACAATCTCATCGCCGACCTCAAGGCCGCTATGCCGGTCGACATGGTGCTCCTGCAAATTCACGGTGCGATGGTGGCCGACGGTTATCTCGATGCGGAGGGCGATCTGTTCTCGCGCGTACGCGATATCGTCGGGCCGCAGGTGTTTATCGGCGCGGAACTCGACCCGCATTGTCACCTGACGGCGCAAAAGGTTTCGAAGACCGATCTATTGGTGCTCTTCAAGGAGTACCCGCACACCGACATCTACGAGCGCGCGAAGGATCTGGTGCGGCTCGCCGAAGCGGCGGTGACCGGGAAGGTCAAACCGGTCATGCGGGTCCGGGATCTTGGGATGCTGACCTTGATTCACACATCGCGAGAACCGGCGCGCGGCTTGGTCGATCGGTTGCTTGCGATGGAAGGCAAGGACGGCGTGCTCTCCGTCTCGATCGCGCACGGGTTTCCGTGGGGCGACAGCCCGGATCTCGGGACGCGCGTGCTTGCGGTGACGGACAACGATCCGGACAAGGCCGAGCAGCTCTGCCAATCCCTAGGCGACGAGATCATCGCGCTGCGCGAGCAATTCGCTCCACCGTTTCCGGATGCTGATGGCGCCATTACGCGCGCACTCGCGAGCAATCACATGTCAGTCGTAATGGCGGAATCAGCGGATAATCCTGGCGGTGGCGCGGGTGGCGATGCGACCCACGTTCTCGAACGGCTACTCGAGCGCAAGGTCGACAACGCTGTTATCGGGCCGCTGTGGGACCCGGTTGCCGTGTCATACTGCATGCAGGCGGGCGTCGGCGCGAAACTCGACATCCGGGTCGGCGGAAAGGTGAGCCGGTTCTCGGGCAAGCCGCTGGACGTTTCTCTGGAGGTCATTGCGCTCAAGCGAAATGCCACGCAGGACGGGCTCAGCGGAACAACGGCGCCGCTCGGCGACGTGGCGGTCGTCAAGATCGATGGCGTGAAGGTGGTGCTCAACACCTATCGGACACAGGGCTTCGGCACGAACCTGTTCACACAGTTCGGCATCGATCTGGCGCAGACGAAGATCATCGTCGTGAAGTCGTCGCAGCACTTCCACGCCAAGTTCGGGCCGATCGCCAGCGAAGTGATCTACGTCGATACGCCGGGGGTGGTGCCGGCGAATTTCACGACCCTGCCCTACAAGCACGCGCGGGGCGACATCTGGCCGTTCAAGCGATGACGCGGCGGTGCAAGACGGCCCGGCGCCTTAGAGTTGTCTCAATTGGACTCGTCTGATCGAGCTTGTGGTCACCCCACCCCTAACCCCTCCCCATCAAGGGGAGGGGATTCAGCGCGACGGTAGAATTCCCCTCCCCCATCGTGGGGAGGGTTAGGGGTGGGAGCCTTCTTGTACGCGAGTGCGGCGAGAAGCATGACGAGGCGGGGAGTTGAAGACGATGACGCTGGGCGGGCGGCGGTTCCTGCTGAGCATGGCGATCCTGGCGGCGGCCGTTTGCCTGGCGCTCGGCGTCAGCCTGCCGATCATCAAGCTCACCAAGTTCGTCTTCTTCACTTATGAGCATTCGCTGATCTCGACGGTGCAATCGCTGCTGCAATCGGGGCAGCACCTTCTTGGTATCACCGTGCTGGTGTTCTCCATCGTGCTGCCCGCCGTGAAGCTGTTCTATCTGCTGCTGCTCGCGACACTTCCCCTGTCGGAGTTGCAGCGGTGGAACCGGCAGCTGCATGCGCTCGAGTGGCTCGGCAAATGGTCGATGCACGATGTGCTCGTGCTGTCGCTGACGATCTTCTTCATCAAGAGCCAGGGCGTGTATGACGCGCGGTCGTTGAATGGCGTGTACTTCTTCACCGCCGCCGTCATGTTCATGATCCTGGCCTATGCGTGGCTTAAGACCGACATCGGCGACAATCGCGCTGTTGACGCCGCCGTGATCCTCGACAGCCCGCCGCCGCGGATGTCGCCGCTCAGGAACTTCGTGCTGAGCCTGATGATCATTCTCGCCACGGTGTTTTTCGCGCTCGGGATCATCCTGCCGTCGATCCGATTTACGACGGTTTATGTCTGGAAGGATCAGCACTCGATTGCGACGATCATCTGGGCGCTTTACGAGAACCAGGAGCTGTTCCTTTGTCTCGTGATCTTCGCGTTCTCGATCCTATTTCCGTTTTTGAAGCTTCTCTATCTGCTGACGCTGGTGACGTCGCCGGACATGCCGCAGGAGTTCCGGGTCAAGTCGATCGCGGCGATGGAATGGCTCGGGCGCTACTCGATGACCGACGTGATGGTGCTGGCGTTGCTGATCTTCTACGTGAACAGCTCGGGCTATACGGCGGCGCGGGTGGAGCCCGGCGTCTATTTCTTCATGGCCTCGACGTTCATGACAATGATTGCGTACGGCTGGGCGAATACGGTGGCGCCGCGACCGCGCGCGCGGCACGCGACAGGGACGGCGGTGCTCAAGGCGCCCGCGCCGACTGCGTCTCGGACACTGAATTAGTTTGGCGGCGACGCTAGCGTGGCGGGCGGCGGCGGGGCGCAGGCTCATCGCCGGGATCGACTTGCGGCTGAGGCTGGGTGCCCGGCTGCTGTCTTTGCTGTTGGGCTGCGCCACGCGCAGCCGTGCCAGCGCCGGGTCGGCCGGAGACGGGCGTCGGCTGGGTCACTCTGGGCTGCGCGCACTCGGTCAGCCAGACGTCATAGACCGGATGCTCGACGGCATTCAGGCCTGGGCTCTCGGCGAACATCCAGCCTTTGAACAGCGGCTTCTCGCTGCCATCGAGTTCGATCTCGTTGACCTCGACGAAGGTGGTCGTCTTGGGCTGCTCCGTTGCGGGGCGCGAGAAGCAGTTGCGCGGCGTCACCTTGAGGGCGCCGAACTTGACGGTTTCGCCGAGCTTCACTTCGAGCTTTGAGATGCGCGCCGTCACTTTGTCGAGCGCGGCAAATACCGCCACTTCATTCTCGATTCGTTGCGCGGCAGCGGGCGTTGCGAGCACAAGGAGTGCCGGCACAGCGGCGGCAGCCGCGACGGACCGCAAGACCGCCGCACGAGAAAGAAGCGCCGAGGTTGTGCCTGTCGCCGTCATAGGCTGGTGAACGCTTCCATGAAACGAGGCCGGACCAATTCGATACCCGTGTTCGCGCGGGAAAGCGGCACCAGCGTGGCTGTTATCCACCGGCCGGACCGCGACTGGCGCACATCACTCAGGCTTCCAGGCCTTGTAGTCGCCTGAGACGCGCGGGCGGTCACCCGCTGCCAAAATGGAGCCTGACGGACGATAAGCCTCTGGTGTTCCTGTCATATTCTGACGGTGCGGCTTCTGCCAGGGACGGGGGCGCGGGTCGGATTTCGATGGTGGCGTGTCCGTCGTGAAGTGCATCCAGCCGTACCAGCCCGGGGGGATCTTCGACGCTTCGGCGCCATCCTTGTAGATTACCCAGCGGCGCGGCTTGCCGAGAGGGCCGTTGCCCTTCGATTGCTCGTAATACTTGTTGCCCATGTCGTCGGTGCCGACATGGCGGCCACGCATCGCCGTGTAGATGCGGTTCGACCACGTGTTGCCGCCCCACCAGCTGAAGATTTCGCTGAAGATGCCCATGTCTCCGGTCCTCTTGGCGGTCCGCTTGGCTCCGGTGCGTCCGGATTTGCGTCGGGATTTGCTTCGGGGCGCTTATCGCATTTGATGAGGGCACTGTACAGTTGCACCGAGGCTCCGCAATGCCGCACTCGTGATCGGTGAAGCGCCGAAAAATTGGGCCGCCGAGCCTTTACCGGCTAGCAGGGCCATTCTACTTTCGTCGCCACCTGCAGATGTGCTCGCTTCGGGAGGATGACTATGGGACGCATCGTCGCCGGCTTCATTGCCGGGGTCCTCGCCGTGCTGGTGTTCCACCAAGGCGCCGGCATTTTGCTCGCAAAGGCCGGGCTGATCCCGAGCTTCAGCCCTTACAACATGGCGGCGCACGCGACGGCTCAACCGGCAGTGGCTGCGTTCTTCAAATCGATGGGCTTTGCGGGCTGGCCCGTCATCTTCAATCAGGCGTTCTGGGGTGGCGTCTGGGGCATTCTGTTTGCCCTGATTTACGGCATCATTCCCGGCGGCAATGCGATCGTAAAGGGCTTGGTTTTCGGCGTACTGCTGGTGGTGATCAGCAACTGGATCGTGCTCCCCTACGTCCAGACGATGCGCGGCATTCCCAACCAGAGCTATTTCGCAGGTTTCGTCCCGCAACGGATGGCGATCGGCTTGGCCTTCCAGTGTGCTTACGGACTTGGCCTCGCGATCTTTTATCGGCTGCTGCGGCGTTCGTGATGCGGTGACAGTCGACAGTGTGCCGTGACAGGTCTAAGACGCGCGCATGCTCAAGAGTGCTTCTCCCCTCCCTCTTTCACCCGAGCCACAGGGTCCATTCGGCTGGTTGAAAGCCAAGCTTGCGGCGATAGCGCCGTCCGACAAGGACGTCGCCGTTGTCAAAACCCTTTTTCCGTATGTGTGGCCGAAGGACCGGCCGGATCTGCAACGAACGGTTCTGATTTCGCTCGGCCTGATGCTGGCGGCGAAGCTCGTCACCGTCATGATGCCCTTTACCTACAAATGGGCAACCGACGCGTTGATCGCTGGATCCGGCGGCAAGGTGCCGGAAACGGCGACCGGATGGCTGATCGGTGCACCGATTCTTGCCGTGGTGCTGTACGGCATCGTGCGCATCGTCATGACCCTATTGGCGCAGGTCCGGGAAGGCCTGTTCGCCAAAGTCGCTCTCAATGCGGTGCGCAAGCTTGCCTTGTCGACGTTCGAGCACATGCACCGGCTGTCGCTGCGCTTCCATCTCGAGCGCAAGACCGGCGGGCTGACCCGCGTTTTGGAACGCGGCCGCGCGGGCATCGAGCAAATTACGCGCATGCTGCTGATGGTGCTTTTGCCGACCATCGTCGAATTCGTGCTCGTGCTCGCCATCTGTGCGATCGAATTCGACTGGCGCTACGTGGTCGTCATTTCGCTGATGATCGCCGGATATCTTTGGTTCACGATCAAAGCGACGGAATGGCGCGTGCAGATCCGCCGGCAAATGAACGAGAGCGACACCGATGCCAATACGAAGGCGGTGGACTCGCTGCTGAACTATGAAACGGTGAAGTACTTCGGCGCAGAAAAGCGCGAGGCCGAGCGCTATGACAACTCGATGGCGAAATACGAGAAGGCAAGCGTCAAGACTTACACGTCGCTGGCGTTTCTGAACTCCGGGCAAGCCGTCATTTTCACGATCGCACTGACGATCTGCATGGTGATGTCGGCGCGCGACGTGATCTCGGGAGCGAACAGCGTCGGCCAGTTCATCATGGTCAATGCGCTCATGCTGCAACTGTTCATTCCGCTTAACTTCATGGGCACCGTCTACCGCGAAATCCGACAGTCGCTGACGGACATCGAGCGGATGATGACCGTTCTCAACGAGAACCCAGAGGTCGCCGACCGGCCAGGTGCGAAGCCGCTCGCTGTCAGCGGCGGAACGGTGCGGTTCGACAATGTGAAGTTCGCCTATGAGCCGGGCCGCACGATCCTCGACGGGCTTTCGTTCGAAGTGCCGGCCGGAAAAATGGTCGCCATCGTCGGGCCGTCAGGGGCCGGCAAGTCGACGATCAGCCGCATCCTACTGCGATTCTACGACGTCGCGGGCGGCAGCGTTACGATCGACGGACAGGATATCCGGGACGTCACGCAGACCAGCCTTCGCGCAGCGCTTGGCGTCGTGCCGCAAGACACAGTGCTGTTCAACGACACGATTCTCTACAACATCCGCTACGGCCGGCCGGACGCGACGGAAGAGGAGATCAAGCAGGCCGCAACGCTTGCCCAAATCGACCCGTTCATCCGCGCACTGCCGGAGGGGTATCAGGCGATGGTCGGCGAGCGCGGCCTCAAGTTGTCGGGTGGCGAGAAGCAGCGCGTGGCCATTGCTCGCACCATCCTCAAAGCGCCGCCGATCCTGATGCTGGACGAAGCGACCAGCGCGCTGGATAGTCATACCGAAAAGGAAATTCAGGACGCACTCGACCGGGTATCGAAGGATCGGACCACGCTCGTGATCGCGCATCGATTGTCGACGATCGTTCACGCAGACAACATTCTCGTCCTCGAGAAGGGCGCGCTGGTCGAGCAGGGTACGCACGCGGAGTTGATGGAAAAGAACGGTCTTTATGCTTCGCTCTGGAACCGGCAGAGACAGGCCGAGAAGGCCCGCGAGGAACTCGCGCAAGCTCTCGAACAGGAGAAGGCGCTGCAGGGGGCAAAGATCAAAGGCGGGCGGCTGAACGATTGAATCAAACTCCGGCCGTCAGTTCGTTCGCGGGCGCGGGGCGAGCCTCGTGTCATTCGTGACGCGATCGCTTGGATGCTGGACGACGAGGTCGCCAGGTTTCAGGCCGCTGCGCACCTCCGCGACTTCGTTGTTGCGATGCCCGATTTCAACGAGTGTCAACTTCGCTCGCGCATTGACCGCGGTATAGACGGCCCACTTGTCGCCCTGCCGAAACAACGCGCTCAAGGGGATGCGCAACGCGGCCGCCTCGGACCACATGATGATGCGCACGAAGACGCGA
The DNA here is from genome assembly GCA_033812735.1 of Hyphomicrobiaceae bacterium. GTDB lineage: Bacteria > Pseudomonadota > Alphaproteobacteria > Rhizobiales > Hyphomicrobiaceae > JABFRJ01. The sequence continues at coordinate 20,075 of JAPXTA010000085.1, forward strand.
TAGTCATGGCCGAGGCGTTTCCAGGCCTCAAACGGCGATGTCATGTCGAGGATGATGCGGACCCGCTGCTCCTCGATGCCAAGGGCCGAGACTTTCGTAAATGCGGCCGGTTCGATGCGGCGAACCTTTGCTTCGAGCGGCGCGGGCAGGCCAGCGCCTTCGACGATCGCTTTGGCACCCGGTGGAATGCGTACAGCATCGGTCGACAACAAATCGACAACGATCTCCAACTCGGCGGCATTGCCGATCTCGAACAACGGTGTTCCAGCGGCGACGACGCGTTCGCTCTCCTGGAGTTCGCGCAGGACTTGCCCAGACTGCGGCGAACGCACGTCGACGCAGCAGCTCGGCTTCGGCGTTTGATCCGAGACGGTTTCCGGGCCGACCAAATGCGCGCTCGCGGTCGCCAGTTCGGCCGCGCGGACCTGAAGGCTGGCCTTGGCACGCGCCAGTGCCGCCTGTTGCTTCGTCAGTTCGAGGTGGGCGCGCTCGGCCGTGCGAGCGGAGACGACATTGGTTTGAACGAGGGAGCGCGCACGCTGCAACTCGCTTTCGGCCCAGCTTTGCTCTGTTTCGGCTTGGCGCACTTCGGCCTCGGCAAGTGCCACGGCGGCGCGGGCAGCTGCGACTTGCGCCTCGGCCTCCTGGCGGGCGCGGACGTCGAGAAAAACAGGTGCAGAGGGTTCGATCGTGGCGATGACGGTTTCGTCACGCACGACGGTATCGCCGACATCGAGCGGCGAGCGGCGCAGTTTTCCCGCGACGGGTGCCGATACTACGAATACCTGCTTCACACGTGTTTTGCCTTCCTCGTCGGCGGTCACCTGCATCGGTGCCCGCGCCACCTCAACGAGATCGACGGCGACGGGCGGCGCGCGCAATGCCCAAACGACCAGCGCCAGTATGGCCAAGGCGGATGCCGCGATGCCGAGGCTCCGCTTCGAGAGCAGCCGATCCATCGCGTTCTGAGGATTTTTTGAGTTCATCGTCATTCCCGGGTCTTCAATACGGCTACGAGGTCGAGCCGGTCGATGCGGCGGCGAACGATCATGGCAGACACCATAGAAGCCGCAACGACAGCGAGCGCTGCCTTCGCATATGTCGCGCGGCCGATCACGAAGGGCGCCCGATATAGGTCGCTCGAAAACGACTGTATCAGCAGCAAGCCGAAACCATAGCCGATGAGCCAGCCGAGTGGGAGCGCCAGCAGCGTCAGTATCGCCAGTTCGGTCAGCAGAACACGGCTTGCCTCGCCGCGCGTGAAGCCGAGGACGCGAAGACTTGCCAGTTCACGGGCACGCTCGGACAGCTGTATCCGCGCCGAATTGTAGACAACGCCGAAGGCGATAATCACCGCGAGCGTGACGTACACGGTGACCATGTAGTTGATATTCTGGGCGATGGTTTCCTGGAACTTCTGGAGCGCACGGCGCTGGAGACCCACCGCGCCGATGGCAGGGGTGCGTTTGATTGCGTCGAACAGTGCCTTCGCCGATGCGGTGTCATAGGTGAGATGTATGCTCGATACGCGCGGTCCTTCGTCGAGCAGTTCGTTCAGCGCGTCGATATCCATAAGGACGACAAGGCCAAAGTAGCTGCGGACGATATCCGCCACCGGCACACGCGCCGTCGTTCGCTTTCCCTCCAGAAACTCGACGTCGACCAGGTCGCCACGTTTCACATCGAGGATCTCCGCCACACGCTCGCCCATTACCAGGCCGGTTTTTGGCAGGCGCACAGGTGTCAATTCAAGATCGAGGACGCGAGACAGATCCATCGCCTCCGGCTTGCCCATGATGCCAAGCTTGCGCGAGCGCGGGCCATTGACGAGGCGCACCGACGCGTCGCGCATCGGCTCGACGCGCAGGACGCCGGGTAGCTGTGCCACGGCTTGCACGGCGCGCGGATGCGCTGGCTTCGTGAACGTCAACGTAGCGTGCTGGCGGTCCGTTTGATTGAAGGCGATGTCGATCATTTTCTCTATCGAATCGAACGATAGAAGCGCGGTCACGAGTAGACCGACGGCGAGCGCAAGGCCGAGCAGTGTCATGCCTGCGCGGACCGGCCAGCGGAGCATATGACGGAAGGCCATGATGTTGATTTGAGACAGCCCGCTCGTCGTGAGCCACGCCGGCAGCAGGCGGCTGTAGCGAGGCGGCACAGGCGGCTGCATCGCGACGGCTGGAGACAGTGCGAGCACTTGCAGCACCGAGCGCAAGGCGCCGGCCGTTACCGCCGCGCACGCGACAGCGGCGGCGATGATGTAGACATCCGGATCGTTGCGGAAGACGAGAACCGGGAACTTGAAGAAGTCACCATAGAGCCGCGTCAGGCTTTGTCCCAGCAGCGAACCGGCGGCGAATCCGATCAGAATTCCAACTGCGCCGATCAGCAGGACGAGCTTTAGATAGTGCAAAGCGATCTGCTCGCGTTGATATCCGATGGCCTTCAGCAGACCGATCTGCTCGCGCTCGAGCTCGATCAACCGTGCGAGCGTGATGTTCACCAGGAACGCAGCGACGAGCAGGAAAATCGGCGGCATGACGCGCGCCATGGCCTGCAATTGCGTTAGTTCGGCGTCGATGAAGGCATGTGACGTCTGGTCCTTGCGGCCGCGCGCTCCCGTGCCGCCGTAGGGCCTCAGCAGCGAGTCTACCTCGTCGATGACACTTGCTTCGTTTGCGCCGCGGGACAACGTCAGCGTGAGGCTGTTGAAGGCGCCAGTCAGGTCAAACAATGCCGCTAGCGCCCGCTCCGACATCCACAGCACGGCAAAACGCCGGTCGTCCGGCATGAGATCGCCGGGGCCGATGGAGTAGATGAACTCCGGCGACAGGCCGATGCCGACGATGCGAAGCTCGCGCAACCGGCCATTCAGGTTGGCGCGAAATGTCGATCCTAGTGTGAAGCGGTGAGCGTTGACGAAGGCCTCGTTGGCGACGACTTCGTCGAAGCGGCCGTGTTCGGGGAAGCGGCCCTGTCGCAGATGTACGACGTTGAGACCTTGCGTTTGACGGTCCTGCATCGAGATCAATAGCGCCGTCGCCGGCTCGATCATGCCCGGCACATCGAGAAGGGCATGCCGCACGGTGCGGGCTTCGGCGCGAGCGACCCCGGGAACGGCGGCGATGCGATCGGCGA
>JAPXTA010000086.1:0-15085 GCA_033812735.1 Hyphomicrobiaceae bacterium
GGCCAAGCGACTCTAACCACCAGCGTCCTGGGATTGGGAACACACCCGATCACAGCGACGTACATAGGGTATGGAAACGGTTCCAATGGCAACGGTTGGGATCACTTCAGAAGCTCAACAACGTCTGCTCAGTCGCATTTAGTCCAGTCAATCGGCACCCCTACTGTCACCACAGCGGTACTATCTTCAAGTTCTGTCTACAGCGGAGAGAATTTCACGATCACTGCTACGGTGACATCGGCGACGGGCACGCCAACGGGGCAGGTCGATTTCATCATCGACAACACTGTAGTATCGACGCCGACCCTCACAGGCGGACAAGCTTCCTACACAACATCACGGTCGTCTGGCTTTGGAAGCACTTCGACGCAGTCGAGCGTAAAGGTTCTGTACAGAGGCGACAGCACTTACGCCGCTAGCGAATCGTCCACGTCGACAATCTCAAGCGTTGATGCGCCCACAAGCATCACAGTAGCCACAAGCCCGAACCCAAGTGCATTAGGACAGCCAGTCACGCTTACGGCGACCGTCAACTCGCCGAGCAAAACCAACTTCCATAGCAATGACACCGTCGCATTTTTCGACGGCGGTGCGTCTCTCGGAACAGTAAAATTGAGTTCGCTATTGGCTGGGGCTGGCCAAGCGACTCTAACCACCAGCGTCCTGGGATTGGGAACACACCCGATCACAGCGACGTACATAGGGTATGGAAACGGTTCCAATGGCAACGGTTGGGATCACTTCAGAAGCTCAACAACAGTCCCGGTTGTATTGCCCGTGGTGCAGATCATTGTTCTAACCACCTTTCTTCCCGGCGGCACCTTCGGTATCAACTATACGGCACCGGCATTCACGGCCTCAGGTGGCACCTTGCCGTACACGTTCGCAGCCACAGGCCTTCCTTCTGGCCTCACGCTCAACACATCGACTGGCGTAATCTCCGGCATTCCGACGCAGTCCGGCACCTTTACCATAAACGTCACCGCGACCGATGCCACGACTGCCGCCAATGGCGGTCCGTTCGTCTCGGCGGTGAAAGCGCTCACGCTTGCCGTTGCTGCTCCGACAGTCACCGTCACGACAGCGTCTCTTCCCGGCGGCACCTTCGGTATCAACTATACGGCATCGGCACTCACGGCCTCGGGCGGCACCTCGCCGTACACCTTCGCAGCCACGGGTCTGCCTTCTGGCTTGACGCTCAACACCTCGACTGGCGTAATCTCTGGCATACCGACGCAGTCCGGCACCTTCACCGTCAACGTCACCGCGACCGATGCCACGACTGCCGCCAATGGCGGTCCGTTCGTCTCGGCGGTGAAAGCGCTCACGCTCGCCGTTGCTGCTCCGACAGTCACCGTCACGACAGCGTCTCTTCCCGGCGGCACCTTCGGTATCAACTATACGGCATCGGCACTCACGGCCTCGGGCGGCACCACACCCTACACCTTCGTGGCCACGGGCCTGCCATCTGGCCTCACGCTCAACACCTCGACCGGTGTGATCTCCGGTACGCCGATGCAGTCAGGCACCTTCACCGTCAACGTCACCGCGACCGATGCCACGACTGCCGCCAATGGCGGTCCGTTCGTCTCGGCGGTGAAAGTGCTCACGCTTGCCGTTGCTGCTCCGACGGTCACTGTCACGACCGCGTCTCTCGCCGGCGGCACCTTCGGTATCAACTATACGGCACCGGCACTCACGGCCTCGGGCGGCACCTCGCCGTACACGTTCGCAGCCACGGGCCTGCCTTCTGGCCTCACCCTCAACACATCGACTGGCGTAATCTCCGGTACGCCGATGCAGTCAGGCACCTTTACAGTAAACGTCACCGCGACCGATGCCACGACTGCCGCCAATGGCGGTCCGTTCGTCTCGGCGGTGAAAGCGCTGACATTGGCAGTGACTGCGGCGGACATGACCGTGGACCTGTCAGATTTGCCGTCCAGCGGGACCGTGGGCACTCCCTACAGCGGATCTATCCGGTGCACGAACTCGGCAAACGCGAACGCCTCCGCACAGAGTGCGACGTGCAGCGTGAGCGGCTTGCCGGTGGGTCTTACGCTCGGCACCTGCTCACCTGCCCCGCCAGCAACGCTTCTTCCCGGCTCCTCGATCACTTGCCCTGTCTCCGGTACTCCGAGCACCGCTGGAACTGCGTCAGTCAAAGTCACAACGGGAGCTAGTAACGATCCCAACATGTCAAACAACGCGGCGTCAGCATCGATCTCCATAGAGGGCACACCGCGCCTGTCTCTCTCTGTTGCCTCAACGCCCGTATCGTTTTCCGGCGTTGGACAGGCTATCACACTGACGTACACCGTCACCAACTCGGGCAATGTATCAATTTCGGCTCTGTCCGTGACCGATTCTCGCGTGAACCCCATTTCCTGTGCCGCGTCGAGCTTGGCAGGTGGCGCCAGCACGACATGCACCGGACGGCTGGTGACCACCGCCGCGGACGTCAATGCGACAAGCATCACAACGTCATCGAGTGCACGCGGCACCTCCGCAGGGCAATCGGTGGTCTCATCCGCCGTTCAAACGATTATTCAGATCGATGCCGACGCCGTTCGACGCGCAACTGCCAGCGCCAACCGCGAATTCCTGAACAACCGTGCTAATGCTATCGCCTCCGGCGGACCCGACACTCAAGCCCGGCACGAGAGATTGAGAGCGCCTCTGTTCGGCGGTACGACTTCGGCTTCTGATCAGCCGTCTGGCCTCGGTGGCCCGCAGCGGTCAGCAGCGACCGCGTCTGACAATCCATCACCGCAACGGCCGACTCCAAATGCAAGTGAGACCCTCCGCGCCGGTCTTGAGCGCGATCGTGTGGCATTGAATCGAGAAGGCGCAAGAGAGCCGTCCGCTGGGCCAGATCGATTGGGTTTCATGGGCTCAGCCGAGGAAGGTACAGGTCGCTTCTCGTTCTCAACCGGTCTCGCCAAACTGAGAGCTGCTGCGGCGGCCGAGAAGGCTCAACTTGACGGTCAAGTCATGGGTCTCGGCGCAATGAAGTCAAAGCCCGAGGCGACGGCAGAGAAGTTTGATGTTTGGGCCGAAGGTTCATTGTCTTATTTCACGCACGATCGCCCCGATGGCCGGACCAAGGGGCAGGCAGGGCTGTTCTATGCCGGCGCCGACTATCTTGTGCTGCCGGGTCTTCTCGTGGGCGCGATGGTGCAGGTCGATCAACTTGAGCAAACGTCGTCTGTCGGCACCCGCAGCGCATCGGGGACAGGATGGATGGCCGGGCCTTACGTGAGCGCGCGCTTGACACAGAACTTGTACTTCGATGCACGAGCACTGTGGGGACGCTCGTCGAACCAAGTTGATCCGCTCGGCGCCTACGTCGATCACTTCAACACCACGCGCACACTCATTGCCGCAAAGTTGACCGGCCAGTGGACTTCTGGCGCGCTGACATTCCGACCGAGCGCGGAGTTGCTGCATTTCACTGATACCCAACCGGCCTACATCAACGCGATCGGGATCTCGATCGACAGCCAAACGGTGAAGTTGGGCCGACTGACGATCGGTCCGGAAGTCAGCTATCGCTTCAATCTGCCTGACAAGGCTGTCTTCGAGCCCTTTATCGGTGCCAAAGCGGTCTGGGACTTTGCCGGATCAAACGACACGACTGTGGACGGCGATCCAGTCGAGCGTGACGCACTGAGGGGCCGGATTGAGTTCGGCGCCACACTCAAGTCGAGCGGCGGCGTATCCCTGCGCGCTCAAGGCTCTTACGACGGCATCGGTGACAGCAATCTTAAGAGCTGGCAGGGGCGGGCGACGCTAGTCGTGCCATTGCAATAGTGGATTTCCGCTTCGATCCCAACAAGCAGAATGAATATCGTCCTCTTTGGCTTCGAAGTGGAGGACCGCTCAGGGTCAAAATGCACAATCGGGCCAAGTGCTGTCGTATGACGCGGCAGCGTCGAAAGCGGTCACTAGCCACCGGAATCCGCCGCCCGCTTGATGCACTGCAGCGTGTATTGAGGCAACGACTACCGACGTAATTTGCCCGGAAAGCGCATGTTGTCTGATCGTCCGTGTCTGAGGACGTCCGTAGATGGCCCATGGAGTAAGCGGGTTGACGTCCGCCTTATGACCTCACCGGTAATTTATTGGCCGGAAAGTGGCCGGTAATTCAAAGCTTTTTCCGACCGGTCTAATCGTTGTCTGTTCGCTCATGCCCACCCGCATCTGAGCGAACGCCAATGACCGCCGATCCAAAACATAAGTCTGACCTAGATCGTCTTCGCCTAGCGGTGTCTCCTGGCGAGGCAGCCCGGATCTCCGGGGTAGGTCGGACCACTCTTTATGAAGCCATAGGCTCTGGCTCACTACGAAGCCTGAAAATTGGCTCGCGTCGACTTATCACGGTTGAGGCGCTGAAGGAGTGGCTGGCAGAGGCTGAGCGTTCGAGCGGGAGGCCTTCCGATGCGCGCTGAACTTCTAACGCAGAGATTGGCCGGGCAGTGGCATGGCAGATATGGCACTGCGCGCTGTCCGGCTCACAACGACAATAATCCCTCGCTTTCGATCAAGGACGGGGACGAAGGGCGATTGCTGCTGTTCTGTCATGCCGGCTGTACCTATGCCGAAATCATTTCGGCAATTAGCAGCGAGCCTAGTGGGGGCGCACTGGCCGGCCGGACTGCTACCGGGATCACGGGTGAGCGCCGAGGAAAGGGCCTCGACGAACTGATTGACCTCATTTGGCGCCAGACGGTCTCGATCGAGGGGACCCTGGCCGAGGCCTACCTGCGACGCAGGGCGATCCGTGGACCAATTCCCAAGCAGCTTGGTTTCCACCGGAGTCTTCGGCACCCTTCGGGGCAACGTCTCCCAGCCATCGTCGCTCGCGTGCAAACGGTCGGACTCGGCGCCGTTGCACTGCATCGCACCTACTTGAACACGGACGGCGGGAAGACAGATCAGCCGATCAGGAAAGCGATGCTTGGTCCCTGCAAAGGTGGGGCAGTACGTCTGCGCGAGGGCAATGGCGGCCTGGTGGTGGCCGAAGGAATCGAGACGGCGCTGAGCTTAGCGATGGGATTGGAGGAGGGGTCCGCGGTCTGGGCCGCGTTATCTGCTCCGGGCATGAGGTCGTTGAAGCTTCCTGCTTCGCAGGCATACGGCGGATCACTCATCGTCGCATGCGATGGAGATGGCCCCGGCCGTTCTGCGGGCCGCTGTCTCGCTGATACGGCATCACGGCGCGGATGGAGCGTTGAACTCATCTCCGCGCCTGATGGCAAAGACTTCAACGATCTCGTCGCCGGTGGCGCCAATGGCTGACGTCGTTCGCCACTTTCCTGCGGAACGCGTCCCGCACGAACTTGAGGGCCCCCGACCGCTGGCGCGGTTAGTGGAAGATGCTGAGCCGTTCCCCGTTCACGCCTTGGGGCCTCTCGCCTCAGCAGCGGAAGCGATAGCCGAACATACCCGTGCTCCGATCGCCATCTGCGCTCAGGCCGTGTTGGGCGCGGTTGCTCTCATAGGTCAGGCTCATGCCGACGTCGTGCTTCCTACCGGCCAGGCAAAGCCGACCTCGCTCTTTCTCGTTACGATCGCAGGCTCGGGCGAACGCAAGTCGGCCGTGGATCGGCTCGGGCTTCAGGCGGTGTACGATCATGAGCAACAGCTTCGGGACGGCCACAAGCGAGACATGAGCGAATACGAGATCAAGAAGGCCGTTTGGACGGCCGAGCGTGAGCGGTCACAAGCTGAACTGAGGCAAGCCAAGAAGAAGCAAAGGCTGGAGCAATGTGGGGCTGAGGCGGACCTTCGTGCACTTGGTGCGGAGCCGTTGCCGCCGTTGACTCCCATTCTCGTCTGTCCAGATCCCACTTTCGAAGGCTACTTCCGGCTCACGGCCGAGGGGCACCCAGCGCTCGGCCTGTTCTCCGCAGAAGGCGGAAGTTTCATCGGCGGTTATGGGATGTCAGCTGATCAGAAGCTAAAAACGGCAGCCAGTGTTTCGAGTGTCTGGGATGGAGAGCCCCTCAAGAGGGTCAGGGCAGGCGACGGGTCGCGGGTACTGGCCGGCCGCCGACTATCGCTTCATCTCATGGCGCAACCGGATGTTGCTGATCTCATGCTCAATGACGACTTGCTGATCAACCAAGGGCTGCTCTCCCGTGTTTTGGCAGTCGCGCCGGCCAGTACCGCCGGCACACGCTTCTTCGCGCCACCGTCCGAAGCCGCTAAGGAAGGCCTGCGCCGGTATTGCGGGCGGATCGAAAAGATGTTGCAGGTGCCCATTCCATTGCGCCCGAACACACGGAACGAACTTGAGCCGCGTCGGCTACATTTGTCCAGCGAAGCAATGGACATCTGGATCCGAAAGCACGACTACATCGAGGAGCTTCTGGCCCCGAACGCTGAACTCTCACTGATCCCCGGGCTAGCGAATAAGGCGCCCGAGCACGCAGCCCGGCTTGCGGCCGTGATGACCCTCTACACAGACATCAGCGCCACTCACATCGACGGCGAAACACTTGCGAACGCGTGCGAACTGATGCGGCACTACCTGAACGAAAACTTGCGTTTGAAAGCGTCCGCCCACTTCAACCCTGACCTGCGATTAGCTGGGCGCGTATGGGAGTGGATTCAGCGCCAATGGGAGGAGCCTGCCATCTACCCCGCGGCGATCTATAATGACTGCACGATCCGCGAGGTGCGAGAACGGCAAAAGGCTTTGCGCATCATTCGCATCTTGCAGGATCATAACTATCTCTCCCGTGTGGGCGAAGGCATGCGCATTAACGGCAGCATTCGCAGAGAGGCTTGGCTGATCCACGGGAGGATCCTGAAATGAGCCTACCAATGTTCGACCCGTGGTCGCGCGGAAAACGTCCCGACGGGCGTGCCTATCGTGCCTATTGTGCCTATCTCAGGCCGGACTTAGGCACATTAGGCACGATAGGCACGGGGGCCGATACGTTTTCTCCGGTGTCATTTCCCGCAAAGGTGAACGATTGGCTCGATCGCCTCAGGGGTTGCCTGCATGAGCGGGCCGGCTGCGCCACTCCCGCAACGCCGCGCGACCACTTGGTCAGGCGTTCCATCAACTTGTGCCTCGCAGGTTGGGCGTCACAGCTGCTGTCGCTCGGCTGGACCGATGCCGACCTATTCGGTGTCGGCGATTGCCAAGAACACGGCCGCGGTCTGGTCCAGGCTCTGGGAATGGGGAGGATCAAACTTGCGACGAGCGACGCCGCCTACATTGAGCAAGGCTCGGCAGCGTTCGCCCACGTCCGCAGCAGTTCAGGGTTGAGTTGCGTTCGCATGATCTGGGACACAACGATCTAGGACGCTGATACATGACACTAGATACGACGGAAGCGGCAGAGGTGCTGCCAGCAAGCCGCTGCACAGGCCCACGTTCGGAGGCTGGCAAGGCGATCGTCAGTCAGAACGCGCTCCGACATGGCTTCTTGAGCCGCAAGATGTTCGTCGGCGATGAGAACCCCGATGAGTTCCAAATGCTCGTCGATGAACTGACTTCCTCGTTGCAGCCCGTCGGCGCACTGGAGGCTTCGCTGATCGAGAAAATTGCCGTGATCATGTGGAGGCAACGCCGGCTCGTTCGTTCGGAGACGGCTGCGCTGAGCCTCCAGCGGCAACCCGGACAGGTCGTGAGGGGGATCAATGGCGAACTACGGCGCGGGCTGGGTACAGACATCAAGGAAGGCCATCTTCAACCCTTCGATACCGACCGCGAGCAATGGTGCCGCACCGCGGTCCGGGAGTTCGAAGCCTTAGAGACCATGGATCTCGAAACGCTGAAGGCGAAGGCGCCATGCCTTCATCGGCAGCTCTTGGACGACGCGGAAGACGAGGAGCCGGCTCAGTTCATTGCGAAGCGTAAAGGCGGACTCTCGGGTTACCTGCTGGAGTTGATGCAGTGGTGTCGCGAACAGCTGAAGGAGGCAGAGGCCCGCCCTCAGATTCATGCGATTGCCGATCTCGTGAGAGAGCGATCCCTTGTGCTGTCTGTCGAGACTCTTGAGCTGTTCTCCCGATACCAGACGACACTCGATAATCACCTCTACAAGGCCATGCGCGCCTTCCGGGACACACAGGACGCGCGGCTCCGCATTCTTGATGCGCGGGAGGTTCCTGACGCACCCGACACGCGCGACGTCACCGACTTGGCATAGGCGCAAGTTTGTTTGGCACCTCGAATCCGAAGCGGTCCAACTTAGCCGCTACGCGCAACTTGCCAGTCGATTTCGGGAAAATCTGGAGGAGAAAATTTTGGGCGGCTCAGGATCAGGCAGGAGGAGCAGCTTCGGGCTTGGTGTCGACAAGTGTCACGAGTTCCAGTCGATCGACCTGACCTGGCTCCGCAAGCGCAAACTCGATTGTGTTGGGGTTTGGTCGACGCTCCGATGGTCCCGGCGCGGCCAGGAGACCGGATCGATCCGCATCGAGTATCTCCAGCGCGGCTTGAGGCTGGTGTATCGGACGCGTCTTCGCGGAGACGAGTGGGTCAACGTGGATGAGGTGGTCCCGTTCGTCTCGATGCCGCTTAGGTTTGGCGGCATCCGAAAATGGCTCTCCTGCCTCTCATGCGGCAGACATTGCAGGATTTTGTACGGTGGGAACTACTTCAGATGTCGGACTTGCCACGGGCTGAAGTACGAGACGCAGTACGAACCGGGCTTCGCGCGGGCCGCAACACGCGCGATCAAAATCCGGGAGCGGCTGGGGTCAGACGGTGGGATTGACGACTACTTCCCACCGCGCCCCAAAGGGATGCACCGTCGAACCTACGAGCGGCTGCGAGCGGAGGAGGAGCGCTGTCAGCAAGTTTGGGCTCAGGGCGTACTAGGCGTCTTTGAATGACGCAACAATCCCAATAGCTGCCATCGACTGCGCCGCAATCTGCGGCGCAGCAAGCGCCGCCGACAGTGTCTGCTGTTAAGAGTAACGCGTCACAGGATCTGCGGTCGATCTTCTCGGCGATCTCGATCGCGTCATCGACTGCAACCGCAGGAACCGCGCAGCCAATGGGTTACACTTTGAGCTTCAAGGCCATTCTCAGCGCGGCTTCGAAGCGCACGCGACTTGTTTCACGTAGCCTCCCCAAGCCAAAAAACTGTCTCATCGATAGCAACACGTCGTCCTCGATCATGCCTTGCGCCAGGAAAGAATGCGCAACCGAGGCAATTTCCACGACCGGAACATCTCCGATGTCGCGGTTGCTTGGCACACCGCCGCGAAACGGCACCAGTATCGTTGTCGATGCTTGCAACGGCCATATTACCGTGCGGCCGTCTTCGACTGTGCGTGCGCACCTCCGATCGACCGCCCGATCAACACGGTCGAAAATTTGGGCGCCGCTTCGGGCGAAACCGTGATGGCGTGCGATGCGCGTCACCAAGACGTCCTGGAAGAGCGGCCCCTCAGTGGCGACGACCAAGTCGACCATTTGCTTGAGCCTACCAAGATAGGCCGGCTCATAGAATTGATCAGGATCTGCGATGTGTTTGCTGAGGTCTGCCTCGACGAAGGTGCCCAGATTGCCTCCGGTTAACCCCGCTTCAGCACGAACAGGGATCGCGCTCAGCAGGTCGGTGCGGGCGGGCTCACTCAGTTCTTCGACTGCGAACGCTTGCTGATCGCGCTCTCCGAAGCTGACCGCCATCGCGAAACGCTGTGACGCGTCACCTGTAACGTTTACAGCGCTACGGTGCGGATTCCGATCCTGAGAGGTCCGTTCCATCTCACGCAAGGTTCTCTCGAGTGAGATGACATTCGGTGATTGATCTTGTAGCGCTGTTTGCGGAGGAACAGGGTCCATGATTGGAAAAATCATTTGGACCTTCTGCTTCGCTTTTTCACGAAGCGCTTGAAGTTGCCTCACGACGTTTGCCGTCTGGACATCGGGGTTGTCGAACCAGTCTGTCGACCAGATGCGAACGAGTTCCCAACCCTTCTCGCGGAGGCAGTCTTGGCGCAGACGATCGCGGTCCCGTGCGCTTTTGCTTGAGTGATAGGTTGCGCCATCACACTCGACGCCAGCCAAGTACTCACCTGGGCGATCTGGGTTGATGACGCCGAGATCGATGCGATAGCCGGACACGCCGACCTGGGTGTGGACTGCAAAACCGCACTTGCGCAACCGATCTCTAACCGCCACTTCGAAGTCACTATCTGGTTCGCCGCCTAGTTGATCCGGAACCTCCTGGCCGCCGGCCTCTGCATAGCGGAGGTATTCGTGGAGGACCCTCACTCCTTGGCTCTCGCCGCTGTCCTGCTTCGGGATCACATCGGACGAGCGAAGCGAAGTGAACAGAACTATACTTTCCCGCGCTCGCGAAAACAGCACGTTGAGACGTCGGTGCCCATTCTTACCACCAATGGGGCCGAATCTTTGATGCGGTTTCGTCTGACCTGGGGCTGGCCCGTAGGTCATCGAAACAATAATGATATCACGCTCATCACCCTGCACGTTCTCAAGGTTCTTAATGAAGAACTCTTCGCCACTGGCCCTCACGGCCTCAGTGTAACGTCCCACTGTCTCATCACCGGCGGTCACTCGCTTCCATTCGGCCTTGATCAGATCGCGTTGCTCGGAGTTGACGGCGACGATGCCCAGCGACGGTATGGCTTCAACTTCGCAAGCGCGCCCCTTAATGATGCCAACTGCGTATTGCACCAACTGCTGTGCTTCAATCGCATTTTGGCCGGCCGAGTAAGTTCCTGCTACAAACTGATGGTCCACCGAAAACGAGCGAGCGCGTGCAGTCGGGAATGTAATGAGTTCGTTGCGGTAGAAATGCTTGTTGGAGAACGCGATCAGGCTCTCACAGCGGCTACGATAGTGCCAACGCAGTATCCGAGTTTTGCGGAATGTCTTCTGGCAAAGTTCAAGGATCGACTCGCCGACATTCTGGTCTTCGTCGTCGCTAGCCTCACCGTCGGCGCCACTGGTCCTGGCGAAGAAGTCAGTGGGAGGCAGCTGTTTAGGGTCCCCGACGACCACGATCTGCGTCGCCCGCAATAGGCCGCCCAGCGCGTCTTCCGGTCTCATCTGGGACGCTTCGTCGACCACCAGGACGTCGAATTTTAACGTGCCGGCTTGGACGAACTTGGCGAGCGAGAGTGGAGACATCATGAAGCACGGCTTCAGCGCCTGCACTGCGCCTCCGGCGCGACGAAGGAGGTCTCGCACCGGAACAAACTTGCGCTCCTTGCCGAACTCGTTCCTAAGTAGCCCCATCTCGGTCCACTTCTTGCGCGGTCCGTGCTGGGTTCCTAATGGAATTATTCGCTTTTGGAGGCGTAATCGGACTTCGGCGCGATCGGCGTCCAATTTGAGCCGATCGCGATATATGAAGTCGGATCGCAGGGCATCGAGCCTCATTCCGGATGCATCCCTCAAGGCTGGAGATGCGTTGCGGAGCACCATCGCCCGCCGTATGGTAACCCAGCGATCAAACGTTTCCGCGAAGTCAGTGGGTGCAGTATGGGTCGAATCAAGAAACCCGAGAAGGGGTCCGACCCCATGGTTTTGAACGACCCGATGTTGCGCGCAAAGACCGGCGAAGTCCCCAAGCTGAGGCAACGCTACCACTAGCTTGTCGACCAATTCTTCGAGTTGCTCTGGACCGATCGGCCAGCCCTCTAGCTCATGATCATCCTTCAAGCGGCGCTTTAACTGATCAATGTCCTCAAGGGCTTTTGCCGCGTCGGCCAAGAGCAATTGCAGATTTTCGTATTGCTCGGGATCACATAGCAAAGCGGCTTCCACGTTAGGCGGCAGGCGAGCGCCACGCACGGCCATGATCCATGCGGCGGCGGCATGTAATTCTTCCGCGGCGCTTGCGGATTGTACGAGTAGACCGGTCAGGCGTGGCGGGTAGGCGCGGAGCTGCGATGCAAGGTAACGAGACTGCCGCTCGGCGGCGACTGACTTAGCCACGACATCAAGTGGCGACGTTGCCGAGCGAAAGGCATCGGGTATCTCGGCCTGCCCAAGACGCCGGAGCGCATCTTCAAATCGCATTGCAAGTAGTCGAAGCGACTCGATCGAGTGCGAGCTCAACAATTCGAGCGCGGTAGGTGTAATAGAACTTATCTGCCCAAGCGAACGTCGGAAGCCTACGAGGTTCTGCACCTCCTTTTCTGTGAGGGCACGCAGTTCGCCCGCCAACCAAGCGGAGCTGCCGTCCGCTGCAAGTAGCTGGTGAAGTTCCAACACCGCACGTGCGGCAGACACGCATGCTGCTACCGGTGTATCCAATCCGGTCCAGTGGTCGCCGAAAATCTGAGAATAGTGGCGATTTGCAAGGAAGCGAGCGAGCGCCTCTACGTGATGGCCAAGCTGCTCCAATTCACCATCAAGATGGATTGCACTTAAGGAGACACCGAGTGTCGATGCTAAGGCCTCAATGGAGCGTCGGTCGCCGACGAAGCCGCCTAACAAGCGGGACAACATGCCTTTGCCTAGCAAGGCACGAACATGTTCGATTGTCTTTCTTGCCGGCCACGCACCTGCTGCAGGAAATCGCGATCGAAACTTGGCCTCATTTTCAACGAGCACTTTCCACTCTTCGTGAGCCCGCGAAAGTTCCTTAATGCTGCGGTGGCCTGCTTTGATCGCCCACAGCCTCAACGGTGCGTTGACTTGGGCAAGGCATTGTACGATCGCGTTGAGGGCAAGCACGGAGCTTGCTGGAGAGTCATTCCGGATGCTGGCGAGGAGAAGTGCGGGCTTTGATTGTTCGACGATGTCAACGAGCCCCTTCAAAACTCCTGCTTCAAATTTAATGTCGGCGACGAACTGGCTAGGCGTGGTCCCCGCCATGCCAAACTCCGCTGCCAGTGCGCTGAGTTGCAATAGATATTCCAGCTGAGCATCATCCAAATTGTCCAACTTAACGCAGGCCCGAGCTCCTTGCTTCAACTGAAGTAGCCGCATCGTGATGCTTGCTGCTCGCAGCATTTCTGCTGCGTCGTGTTGGCGCGCAGCTGTAAGACTTCCGGCATTGGGCTTGGCCACTTCAATGCTTCGAAGTGCAGCAAGAGTTTGCTCGTTCGGGACGGGATCCCCAAGATCGAACGGTCGCAAATCTCCGCGCACCTTCACATAGCGCTTAGTAGCGTCTTGAAGTGCGGTGCAGAGCTCGGCAACGGAAGCGGTGGACCCGCGAGTCAGACGTTCGCCGGCTTTGAGTTCACTCCACGGCGACACTGCGAGGGAACCGTGCTGCGCCTCAAACCTCTCACGCATTCCGGCATATATGCCCAGATCCCGCTTGGATGCCGCTACAGCCAAAGGATCGTTAAGGAGTTGTGCTGGCAGCGCCAATCCAGACGGGTCTGGTTGTGTCTCTTGGGTGTTGGTCGATCGCAGGGCCTTCCAAAGCACTTGGAAAGGAGTGTCGCCATTCGGCGTCTCGGCGTGCAAGGCGTCAAGGTATCCGACGATCTCTCGATGACCTTCGGTCAATGAGGTGGCGCGAGGACTGGGACGCGTTGCATCAGGCTTTACCGCAGCGCGCCTTTTCAACGAGGCCACGACGTGCCGCGCAGATGCCTTGTCGGAATGCAACTCGAGGCAAAAATCGCCAAGCCCAGCGCTGTCCATGCGCCGCTTCACAACTTCCAATGCGGCAAGTTTGTCGGCCAGAAAGAGTACTGATTTGCCTTGGGCAATGGCATTCGCGATCACGTTAGTGATGGTCTGCGACTTTCCTGTCCCAGGAGGGCCTTGGATGACCAAGTTCTCGCCCTTCATCACGTCGATCAACGCGCTGTGCTGTGAGGCATCCGCATTGTGTATCAGGAACGGCGCAAACCGCTCGTACTCCTCCTCGTCGATGGGGTAGTCATCGGGAAATCCGCCCAACGATGAGCCGCCATCGCCGGAGATCTCTGAGCCGGAAAGCACAGCACGAACCAGCGGGTTCGCGACCGGATGCTCTCCCTGCCAGTTGGCCGGATCGAGCTCGGCGTACATGGCCAGTCGCCCGAACTTGAAGTGCCCAAGCGTGATTTGCGGACGGACTTTCCATCGCTTTTGCGTCGCAACAGCCTCCTCGACCAGCGCGAGGTATTCTTCGACCGATGTCTCGTCGTCCTCGTCGTCGGATTTGGGCGCGAGATCGGGCAGCACGATCTTGAAGTCGCGCTCCAAACGCTTCCGGAGACTGAGGTTCGTGTCTAGTGGCTCGTCACGACTAACGAGCTTGTAGAAAGTCTTGGCTCCGGCCTGCCGCTTCAGCTCCAGCTTCACCGGCAACAGCGAAAGTGGCGAGGTTACGATCTTGTCGCTGCTTTCCGATTCAAACCAGTCTAGAAAGCCGAAAACGCAGAATAGGGTCGACATTCCCATTTCTTGCTCTGCCAGACGAGCGTCATCTGCCAGTCGGTCAAGAATTGCATCGAGCGAATCTGGCCATTGGAGAGTTTGCAGATAACGTGGCTCCCCCGCCTTGCCATGGCTCTTCGGCATATCCCACGAGGTGTCGATCCCAAGGTGCTGGGCGTGAGATTTCGGATTCGTTTCGCGAGCTGTCGCTACGGGAGGGAGACCGAGCAGCTCACGCACAGCTGAACGAAGTGCGCGCTCAGCCTTCGCCAACAGTGGGGACTCTTCCAAACCCTCCGTCTGGGCCGCTTTGAGGTTGGCCTGATATGCCTGATCAAAGGCTCTCATATAGTCTAGCTGCGCCTTGAACTCGGGCGTTCTCTCATCAGCCGGCATGTCGTCCGGCTCAGGAACTGGCCTGATCTCGACGCCGTTGCTGACGATTCTGGCAAACGCTCCATCAAGCGTCGTCCCGACGAAGCGAAGTTGATTCTTTGAGCCCGGGCGATGCCGGAAGCTGATCAGGGGATTACGACCTGACAGGTCGAGAAGGCGATCGCGTAGCCCCGAATAGAGCTCTACAACGCGCTCAAAATCTTCACGATCCTCCACGATGATGTCGCCCCGCCCTTGCAGAATCGAATTCACTCCAAACAATGCGAGTGTGGTCGCTATCGCGCAAGTTGTCAGGCCGTGGGCGGGAGCATTAGAGAACAAAAAAACTAGGCTTTTCCACTAGTTTCCTTACTCACTACT
>JAPXTA010000086.1:15095-23170 GCA_033812735.1 Hyphomicrobiaceae bacterium
CATCTTGATTGCGTTGTTTATAATGATGACGTGTTGCTCCACTGGTGTCATGAGACTTCCACCGTCTTGCGCGGATCAAGTTTTTCGCATCTCATACGAGCACGGCAAATATTGGTAGATTGAGTACATCGCAAATGACGGACATCGGTCAGTTGGGTTCGACGCTTCGTCAAATTCTAGCCGAAACCGATGGCCCATTGGCGCATCAGGCCGCGCTGACTCTTCTTTCACGGCACCTCGGCATCGAGATCCAGCCCGAAGCCTATTTTGCCGCCGTCGATCAACTCAGTTCTGCCGGAATAGTTGGTCGGGCACGGGGGCAAGGTGGATCGGTTTTTCTGCTCCCTGCTGCAGACGCCGAACAGCGCGCTCCTATGCCGGGTCAGTGGCCCGAACCCAAACTGATGGACTGTCTAGAGGCCTACCTCGAAAAACAATTCTGGCGCATGCTGGACCGACCAAAAGGTGGCCTGTGGCAAGTCATCAATACAGCCATGATGCGCCCCAATTCCGGCAAGTGGTCACATCCCGATTTTACCGTCGTCAGCGTGATGCCGCTGCAGGTCTTACCAACTCCGCTCCTAGACGTTTATTCCTTCGAGCTGAAGGCTGAATTTGCCGGCAACCTCACTGCCGTCCACGAAGCCCTCGCCCAGACGCGCCAAACCCATTACGGCGTGCTGGTCTGGCATCTGCCCCATGGCTCTCCTTCTGAGGCTCGACTCGTCGAAGTGGAAGAAGGGTGCGAGCAGCATGGGATCGGATTGATTTTGATCCGAGATCCCCTCGACACCGACACGTGGGACGTGCGCGTCCAACCGGTCCGCAAAGCGACGACCTTGTCGGATATTGACGGATTTTTGGCATCACGGCTGTCTGCCACCCAGAAGCAGGACCTGCGCGCAAGTCTGAG
Source organism: Hyphomicrobiaceae bacterium (assembly GCA_033812735.1). Lineage (GTDB taxonomy): Bacteria > Pseudomonadota > Alphaproteobacteria > Rhizobiales > Hyphomicrobiaceae > JABFRJ01. Next base: position 16,009 of record JAPXTA010000086.1, read on the forward strand.
TGGAGATCGTCGGTGAAGACTCAATTGATTGCAGTCGTCAACATGAAGGGCGGCGTCGGCAAGACATCGACCGTCGTCGGCCTCGCCGATGCACTCGCTGCCAAATCTGTCGGCAGCATTCTCGTCGCTGACGTGGATACGCAGGCAACCGCGTCTTATTGCATCGCCGGAGATCGCGTCCTCACCGAGCTCATCAAGACTGACAAAACGATCGATCAGTTCCTGGTGCGAACTCTCGTAGACGAGGATCGGACCGCCCATCTCGCCGAGTACATCCGGCCCAACGTCAGCAATACTCGCCATCAGAGAAAGCAACTCGACTTGTCACTTTTGGCATCGTCGACGACGCTGAGAGCGTCCGAACGGGAGATTGTACGCAAGCTAACCTCCAACGGTCACAGTCTTGTCGCCATCGAACAACGGATCAGCGGCATTCTCAGAGACGAGATTGCAGCCCTGAACGGCAAATATCGTTACATCATCATCGACTGCGCCCCCGGCATATCGCCATTCACGACGGCCGCCATCGGTCTTGCTGATTTGGTTCTCGTGCCTACCATCCCCGATGCGCCATCGTTCCTCGGACTTGCAGCATTCCTCAACAGCGTCCATCGCGATATGACTTACAACGGTTCCCAAAGACCGCCGCATGTGTTGCTCACACGGTATGCGCCGACGACGATCATGGGGTGGCTGCCAGGGACCAAGAATCGAGGTCGGCTCAACCATCAGGAAGACTATCGCAAACGCATCGCGGACTTGGCGAAGACCGGCACGCCCGCGTTCAAACTGATGAAGACCATCATGATTGAAACGCCCTCTATGCCGCACGCCATGAGTTTAGGTGCGGAAAATCCACAGGTCGCACCGACGCTTGCCCAGAAATACCCTGACAAGCTTGGCAAGCTGTTGGATAAGCTCGCCGATGAAATCCTGGAGTCGCTCAAATGACCCGCACGACGATTGATGGCTACGCATTGTTTAAGGCAATCGGCGAAAATCCCGAGGTGTTTTCAGACGTCGAGACAACGGTGGATAAAACTGCGCAGAAAGTGTTGCTGACGACAATGAAGAAACATGCCCTGACGTTGGATCGTCAGCGCGCATTGCACGCGGCTGTCGGCGGTGAAACCTACGGACTTGCCTTGGACAATCTCGGCGCTAGCGACCTTAAAAAACTTCTCAAAAGCATCGACCCGTACTTCGGTGGTCTGGCCAAAGGTACGCCAGACGAACACCGGGCTCAGATAAAAGCCTTGGCGACTGGATCTAAAGCCATCTCAGCAAAACCTGAGAAGCCGGCCAAGGCTGGGAAGAATAAAACCGCCGCCAAGACGGACGATCAAGGCGCGGCTTGGCCGACATCAATGAGCGCAAAGCCCAGTCGCAATACAGGCTGAAAGCACAAGAACGGCAGCCCCCCCTAACTGTCACCCCCCCCCGGAACCACCCGTTTGCAACGCTCGACTTAAAACGCCAACCTCGCTTGCCGCACAGGATAGGCGCGCGCCATCAACGCATTCGGACGTCACTAGCAGTGCAGGTTCTAGGACATCGGCCACGCGCACATTGAGACAACATCGGACCGGTCTTCGCGACCCTGTACAATGCACGAAAGTCGCTGCGCTCCAGCGCGTGCTGCGGAGGTCTTGGACCATTGCAAGGATTGCCACGAACATGGTTCGCCCGCGAGCCGGTAAATGTCCGCTGTCGAAGTCAGAGCGACCGTGTTGACAATTTGAACAACTGCCTGATGCTTGCCTCGCCACTACGGCAGCTCTCTCTGCTACACGCTGTCTCAAAACACGGCCGTCGAGGGGTGGGAGATTGTAGAGACGCCTCGCGCCCGCAATGGTCGGGGTCGACAGTTCATGGTAGCGATTGACCAATCAATGTCCATCGACGCGGGGGCAGTATGATGGCCAAGAAGCTTCCAAGACGACTGTACAAATACCGCCCATTCAACAATCAGACGCTGGACATGATGGTCAGCGAAACTTTGTTCTTCGCCGACCCAGCTACTTTCAACGATCCTCTCGACACCAAGCCGTGCCTCAAAACGGACCTTGAAAACGGAGAGTTGTAGCAAGTTCTTCAACAAATGATCGAGCAGCGCGTGCGCGCGGAAATGACCGCCGCGGCCAAAATGATCAAGTACAGCGGTCCGAGGACGGTTTCACATATAGATGAGTTGAGTGCGAAGTTGGCGCAAAATAGCATTCAGGAGATCCGAGATCGGGCTTCGTGGCCGACAGAACAGGACGAAGACGCTGAGGATAATAGGCTCAAATTCGGTCTCGGCCTTGCCATCGAAGAGGAATTGCTAAGACGTTACGGCAGTGGAATCGTGTCACTCGCAACACGCGAGACCTGTCCGCTAATGTGGAGACATTATGCTGACCAGCACAAGGGAGTTTGCATTGGATACTCCGTTCCAGAGGGTGAGTACCTGAATGTCCACAAAGTTAGCTACGGGGGATCAAGATTAGTTCAGGCAAGTTCTGTGTTGGCAATGCTGCGAGGTGACGACGATGCTCGCAGTCGTGTTGATGAGGCTTGCCTTACCAGAAAGGCGCGCAACTGGTGCTACGAGCGTGAGTGGCGAATGATCGGCGCGCGCGGCCTGCACGAATCTCGGTTGCATCTGGACGAAGTAATCTTTGGTCTTCGGTGCTCAGCTACTGTGCGGTACTCAATCGTTCGTGCGCTAGAAGAGCGACCTAGCGGAGTGAAATTCTACGAGATCGTTGAGCGGCGTGACGAGTTTGTTCTCCGCCGTCAAGTGCTCGAAACTGACGAGCTCTGCTCATATTATCCGAGAGATCACAGGCATATTATGAATGGATTTTCACCCCTCAAAGCGGACGCTCCTGTTGACGGCTGAACATCGCAGCCGCGCATGTCGTTGGACATTGATGCTGAATCCCCAGCTCAATGTGACCGGTTGATGGCCATTTAAGACGAACACCTGGTCAACCCGGCATCGGAGCATGTCTCAGAGTTCCGCATTTACCAACGGGCGACGTCCGCTGACCAAAGCATCGCGACAGCGCTTCCACCTCGCTCATTGGTCTGATCGCATGGTTGGGCCGATGTCTGCAGACTCTGCGAAGTACTTGCCTACCTATGTGCGAACTGCAGGACGTTGGGTGCCAGACGGGGCTCACAATATTTAGCCCAAGCCTCCATCAGTTCCCGCCGACGCGCTAGAACGTCGCCGCGGCGATAGGCGCGTTCGGTGGCGTCACCGCTGATGTGTGCAAGTGCTGCCTCCGAAATTTCGTTCGGAAACGAGGTTGTCTCAGTTGCCCAATCCTTGAAGCTAGACCGGAAGCCGTGTGGTGACGCCTTCGCTTGCGGGATCTTCATTCGGCGCAGTACAGCCGCTAAGGTCATGTCCGAGAGTGGTGCACCCCGCTTGATGCCGGGGAACACAAGATCGTCTTCGCGCCTCATTGGACGGATGACCTCAAGGATCTCCACTGCGCGATCGGTCAGGGGAACGCGATGTGTTCTCCCACCTTTCATGCGAGCAGCGGGGATGGTCCAGGTCTTTGAAGACAGGTCAAACTCTTCCCATCTTGCGCGGCGCACTTCGCCACTCCGTGCTGCCGTCAGGATCAGGAACTCCAGCGCTAGCGGCGCCACGCCGTCTCGCTGGCGCAGCTTCGAAATGAAGTCAGGGATCTCGGCGAACGGTAGCGCGGGGTGATGTCCGCGGGACAGCTTAGCCCGGGCCGGCAATAGGTTTTCAAGGTGGCCTCGCCACGCCGCCGGGTTCTCTCCCTCGCGGTGACCCGCTGCTTTGGCCGCATTGAGAACGCGCTCTATGCGCCCCCGCAGCCGCTGAGCAGTCTCCGGCCGCCGCTCCCAATGTGGCTTCAGACAAGCCAGCACATGCTCGATCCCGATCTCGTTGACCGGCAGGTGGCGAAGAGGCTTTGCGTAAACCGTCAAAGTCATGCGCCATTGCGCTGCGTGCTTCTCACTCTTCCATTTGCCTGACATCGTTGCGACGTAGGCGTCGGCCATCTCACCGAATGTCGGAATTGCATTGGCTTGGCTTCGGGCCGTCTTAGGGTTTTTTCCGTCTGCCACCAAAGCCCGGCATTCTGCGGCGGTCTCTCGTGCTTTCGCCAGCGGTACACCAGCAAGGCTGCCGAGCCCGATCTCGCTGCGTTTGGTCGCAACGCGATGAATGAAGACCCACGACTTGGCCCCCTTGTCGCTGACGCGCAGGTAGAGCCCGCCCCCGTCCGACAGGAGCGCAGGACCTTTTGCTGTGGCGACCGCTCGAGCAGAAAGACGGTGCAGTCTGAGTGCCATGGTTTGTTCCCCGCGAAGGACAAAAGCTGCTGGTTCGTCCCTAACCGTATCCCTAACCGTGTTCCCGGTTTGTGGCGATGTTATGCGGACGCCCGCGAACTGACTTGCCAACAACTGACTGTTGGGAAAGGGTGTTCTCTGTCGTCGGCGAACAACAGCAAATACCAGTTAGACGGACTCTCTCTCCGCCATATTCCATTGATTTCATTGGGCAATGTTAGTTCCCGGATCTGCCTCGTCAAACGATCGCCCTGAATTGCGAAAGTTATCCGCACAAGTGCGCAGGGTCAGCACGTTGTGTGGCAAATGAGTTGGCCAGTGCCGTCCACCCAACCCATGTCGCACACGCCACCCTCCAGGCATTGTGAAAACAATCCGTTGCCCGGTCAGACAGGACAGAAACCTCGGCCGTTCGGCGCGGTTCCCAAAGGCTGACGCCGACTAGCCTGGCGCTAAGACCAGGGGCCATTGGTCGCGGCGAGAGTCAGGACTGCAGCGAGCGCGACATCCCACACGCCGCCATCATCGCCTCTGCAGACAACAACACTCGATGCGACGGCTGCTACCTCTGCGAGATCGGCGTGGCACGAGATCCACAGTCGGCCCTCTCCGCGGTATCGACCACATCGTCGGCCTCGATACTGGGATAACGCAGCAAAACAACTGCGGCCGGCAATTCTCTCTTCTGGCTCGGCGGCCACTTCAAGTCGATGGATCATCGATGGTCGGCGTTGCTTTGGCGAGAGCCCGAAGGGCCCTAGGATCGCGTATCTCTATACAGCGTCCGTCGACCACGACATTGTACTCCGCAAGTGCTGCGAAGGATCGCGATAAAACTTCCGGCACCATACCCAGGCGCGAAGCAAGAATACGCTTCTCGTAGGGAAGTTCGAAGCGCCGCGGTTGGCCCGCAGACTCATATTGCGCAAGCAGCCAGTTGGCGAGCCGCTCTAAACCAGAGCGAAGTTTCTGATTTTTTACTTCCTTGACCAATTCGCGGTAAGAGCTTGCAAGGTCCGTCGCGACCGCCATCGCGAGCGCACCGTCACGTGTGAAGCAAGTGCGCACGGCGTCCGCCGGAATCAGCAGAACCCTCGATGGCGAAAGTGTTCGTGCCGATTTCAAATAGATCCGGTCGAGTAGAACAGCGGCGGTGATGAAGTACTTGCCTGGGCCGATGACGGCGATGGTCGTCTCTCGGTCTCGATATGTGGCGAACAGTTCCACCTTACCGTCTACGACGATGTGCAGAAAATCCGCAGGCTCCCCTTCACGCACGAGATCGACATGAGCAGGAAATCGCTGCAGAAACGAACCCTTCAACAATTCGTCCCTTGTGCTCGGATCGACATCTTGAAGCAGACCGATGTGCTTTACGGCATCAATGTCCTGGGGTCTCATCGGTCGATCCACTTCGACTTGATAAACATCAAGATTGCGTCCGACATAGATCGATCGCCAACCTAAACATATCACACAGCGCGCTTGATGTGAGTGTCTCGCGCCCTTGAAAATGCGCCGCCAGAGCGCGGTCGTTGACAACGGTCAACTCCCTTCGCATCCACGAAGCTCACCCTTTCTCCACTGCAAGCGCATGAGATGGGGTGACGTGATGGCAGCGAGTGTTCCAACCGCTTCGGACCAGAGCCGGGCTCTGTGGCTATCGACGATCGCATTCACGGTCTGCTTTGCGGTCTGGACTATCTTCGCCATCATCGGCATCCAGATAAAAAAGGATCTTTCGCTCACCGACACTCAGTTTGGCTTGTTGGTCGGCACACCCATTCTGACCGGTTCGCTCATCCGATTGATGCTCGGGATCTGGTCGGATCAATACGGCGGGCGCCTCGTATATACGTTCACGATGTTGTCGGCCGCGGTGATGACCGCATTGCTGACTTTCGCAAACAGCTACCCGACATTCTTGCTCGCCGCACTTGGCGTTGGCATCGCCGGCGGCTCGTTCTCTGTAGGCGTTGCCTACGTCGCCAAATGGTACCCGAAGAACAAGCAAGGCACCGCTTTGGGCATCTTCGGTGCTGGCAACGTCGGCGCAGCAGTCACAAAATTCACCGCGCCGGTCGTCATGGTCGCTTATGGCTGGAAGACCGTTGCAATCGTATGGGCAGCCGCACTCGCCACTATGGCCGTCGTTTTCTATGTCTTCACGAAGGACGATCCGGATCTCGAACGGCGCCGTGCCACGGGCGAGAAGCCCGAACCCCTTTCAGCGATGCTGGAGCCGCTCAAAAACGTCCAAGTTTGGCGCTTCTCGCTCTACTATTTCTTCGTTTTTGGCGCCTTCGTCGCGCTATCGCTCTGGCTGCCGCGTTACCTCATCGGCGTGTACGGCCTCGACATTACGACCGCCGGCATGATCGGCGCGATGTACTCCATACCTGCATCGATCTTCCGCGCCTACGGCGGTCACCTCTCCGATCGCTACGGCGCGCGCACCATCATGTATTGGACCTTTCTCGTTTCAGTCGTGTGCACGTTCATCCTTTCATATCCGCCGACGCAATACGTCGTAGAAGGGATCAATGGCCAGGTCTCCTTTTCAACCCGGATGGGATTGCCAGGCTTCATAATTGTCGCTTTCGTACTTGGCTTCTTCATGAGCCTCGGCAAAGCCGCAGTATACAAGCACATCCCCGTCTACTACCCCAATCATGTCGGCGCCGTGGGCGGTGTTGTTGGCCTCGTAGGTGGCCTTGGTGGCTTCGTCCTACCGATCGCCTTCGGCGCACTGAACGATTTGACGGGCGTCTGGCAGAGCTGCTTCTGGCTCCTCTTCATCATTGTCGCTGTAGCGACGGTGTGGATGCACTTCGCC
>JAPXTA010000087.1:0-8903 GCA_033812735.1 Hyphomicrobiaceae bacterium
TTCAACGTCTATGGCGATGCGCAAGGCGCCGAACGCCTGATCCCCTTTGACATCCTGCCGCGCATCATCACCGGCACGGAGTGGGGCCGTCTCGCCAAAGGCCTCGAGCAGCGTATAAAGGCACTGAACGCCTTCATCGGTGACGTCTACGGCGCGCGTGAAATAATCGCAGCCGGGATCATCCCCGAAGATCTCGTTTTCCAGAACCCAGCCTTCCAGCCGGAAATGACCCGGTTCAAGCCGCCGGCAGACCTGTACATCCACATCGCCGGTATCGACATTGTCCGTGATGACGCCGAGACGTTCTATGTGCTCGAGGACAATGCCCGCACGCCGTCAGGCGTATCCTACATGCTGGAGAACCGGGAAGCGTCCATGCGGTTGCTGCCTGATCTTTTCAGCCAGTACCGGATCTTGCCCGTCGATAATTATCCGGACGCCCTGCTCGAGACTTTGAGGTCTGTCGCCCCGCGATCGGCCTCGCGCGAACCGACCGTCGTCCTCCTCACCCCAGGCCCGTTCAACTCAGCCTACTACGAGCACTCGTTCTTGGCCGACAAGATGGGCGTCGAACTGGTCGAGGGCCGCGATCTCTTTGTCCGCGGCAACATCGTCTACATGCGAACCACCGAAGGGCCCAAACGGGTGGACGTCATCTACCGTCGCGTAGACGACGACTTCATCGACCCACTTGCATTCAATCCGACCTCGATGCTCGGCGTTGCAGGGCTGCTGTCGGCCTATAAGGCCGGCAACGTTACCATCTCGAATGCGATCGGCACTGGCGTCGCGGACGATAAGGCCATTTACAGCTACATGCCCGAGATCCTGAAGTTCTATCTCGGCGAGGAGCCGATCCTCAAAAATGTGCCGACATGGCGCTGCCGTGAACCCGACGCACTCAGATACGTTCTTTCAAATCTCGACAAATTGGTCGTCAAGGAAGTGAGCGGTTCCGGCGGCTACGGCATGCTGGTCGGTCCGCACGCGACGAAGGCACAGCGGGATGAGTTCAGCGAGAAGCTGAAACTCAATCCGCAGGACTTTATCGCGCAGCCGACTCTCGCATTGTCGACAGTTCCCTGCTTCGTCGAAAATGGCATCGCACCGCGCCACGTCGATCTCCGTCCCTATGTGCTTTGCGGTGCGGAAGGCGTCCGCTGCATTCCGGGCGGCTTGACGCGCGTGGCACTGAAGGAAGGTTCCTTGGTTGTGAACTCGTCGCAAGGCGGCGGCACGAAAGACACCTGGGTCGTGGAGGAGTAATCGACATGCTGTCTCGCATGGCCGACAGCCTCTACTGGCTGTCCCGATACATGGAACGCGCTGAGAACCTCGCGCGCATATTGGATGTGGCGCAGCGTCTGGCCGCGCTGCCGTCCGCCTACGCCGGCGCCTCCAACGAGTGGGAGTCCGCGATCGCGACGGCAGCCTGCAAAGCCGAATTCGACACCAAGTACAGTGAAGCGACGCGCGAGAACGTCGTCCGCTTCCTGGTCGGCACGGACGGCTACGCGGGCTCGATCATGGCCTGCATCGAAACGGCCCGCGCCAACGCCCGGTCGGTCCGCACCACCATGACCACCGAGATGTGGGAAATCATCAACGACAGCTGGAACGATTTACACCGCGTTCGCGCCGAGCAACTGTCGCCAACCGAACTCGCGCGCTTCCTGTCGAGCGTAAAGCAGATGTCGCTTCGCTTCGACGGCGCGGCGTACCGTACCATGCTGCGCACCGATCATTACTACTTCCAGCGGCTCGGTATGTTCGTCGAACGCTCGGACAACATGGCGCGCCTGCTCGACGTGAAATACCACGTCCTCCTTCCGGACCGGGAACCCGTGGGCGGTAGCCTCGACTACTTTCAATGGTCGTCCATTCTGCGTAGCGTGAACGCACTGACCTCGTTCCATTGGGTCTACCGCCGCAGCATCCAACCCTGGCTTGTCGCGGATTTCCTGATGTTCCGCCCCGAGCAACCGCGCTCATTGATCTCGTGCTACAAATCCATGAACGAGCACTTGGACCACCTGGCCGATGCCTATGGCCGTCAAGGTCCGGCGCAACGCACGGCACGCGCCACGCTATCGAAACTTTCGCAAGCCGAGATCAATGAGGTCTTCCAGTCCGGCCTCCACGAATTTCTGACGGACTTCATCGCGGACAACAACGCATTGGGCTCCGCCATCAGCCAACAGTATCTCTCGTAGGACCCGCACATGCGCATCCAGGTCCGCCACGAGACAAGTTACAGCTACAGCCTGCCGCTGGAACACGCGGTGCAATTGATGCGCATGACGCCACGCTCATGCGACAGCCAATTCGTCCGTCGCTGGCGCGTCGAAATCGACGCCGACGCGCGCCTTTCGAAAGGTGAAGACGCCTACGGCAACATCACGCATATGGTGTTTCTCGAAGGCGAATTGGAGCACGTACGCATTCTCATCGAAGGCGAAGTTGAGACGTCCGATCCAGCTGGCATGGTCTCCGGTACCCTCGAGCGGCTGCCGTTGTCGTTTTTCCTGAGACAAACGTCCCTGACGGCCCCATCCGCAAGCTTAAGAGCCTTCGCGCGCGATTGCATGGCAGGCGAAGGCGGCGATCTGCTGGCAGCGCTCCATCAGCTGAACGCGCGCCTGCATCGCGACATGCGCTTCGATGCCAAGGCCACGACTTTCGAGACGACGGCCGCCGACGCCTTCGACGCGCGGCATGGCGTATGCCAGGACTTCGCGCACATCTTCGTTGCAGCCGCTCGCAGTCTGGGCGTCCCCTCTCGCTACGTCAGCGGTTACTTCCTGCGCACCGACCGCGCCGATCAGGAAGCTGGCCACGCATGGGCAGAGGCAAATCTCCCCGGCCTCGGCTGGATCGCCTTCGACCCCGCCCAGGGCATGTGCACCTCCGACCGCCATATTCGGGTTGCCATCGGTGCCGATGCACATGAAGCCGCAGCCGTTCGCGGCGCTCAAGTCGGCGGTTCCGACGAAAAGCTGAAAGTTGCGATCAACGTCCAATCCAGCCAGAAAATGAGCCAAAGCTGACGGCAGCGGCGGGCAGCTTCACGGCACGTCGAGACGCTTCAGCCTTTCAAGTGCGCGCTTCTCGCCAAGATCGGCAGCGCGCCGGTACCACGCCCTGGCCAAGGCCGCGCTTTCGGCCGTGTCGCGAATGACCAGGCGTTTGCGCTCGCGCGGATCGAATGTTTCCGCCATCTTCATCGCGGCAAGTCCAAGACCACGCTCGGTCACGAGCCTGTAGATCCGCCGCGCGAACTCGACGTCGCCGCTGATGAGAGACTGATCGCCCTCAGCAAGTATCTGCTCGAGCTCGAGCCGTACGCTCGCCGGAATATTGAGCTGTGCCTCCGGCGGCAATGCAGGCAACGCGTAAACGCTCTCTACAGTGCTCTTGCCGATGGCAGCAAGCGCCATTGTTGGACGGACCGCTGGCTCACCAGGAAGGACCGGCATCGCGAGCGGCGGAATAGGGATCGTGGCCGCTTGCGCGACAACCGCCGTTGATGCGCCGCCCGTTCGCGCGACGATGATCCGCGACCGCTTTTCGGCGTACACCCGCCCATCGACATCGGCCAGCACAAAGCTGATTTCGGACCGCGCCGTCAAATCATCCGGCACCGTCACATTGAGCGAGCTGACCGCCGACAACGGTACTGCCCATGTGCCTGCCGATACGAGGTAACCGGCATTGAGCGAAACCCGCTGCGGCAGCCCGCGAATACGAATGAGAGAATTGCGGGGAATGGCCTCGACCGGCTCGAGCCGGATCGGCAACTCGATGGTCTCGCCTGGGTCTGCCAGCACGACATCCGGCACGATAATCTGGAGGGAGCGCTTGTCGGCAGCGCCAGAGTCTGTTGCGGCGGCGACGGCCATTGCGATGGCGAGCGCGAGCATGAACATAGTCTGTGTGCCGAAAAACAAAGACGGCGTCACAGAAAAGAACGAAAACTGAACCGGCGTGTGCGCGGCTACTCTCACAACTACCCCCAACGCGTACTCTTTTGCTCGGTCGCCTGCGAGCGATGGCGCTCCTGCGCTTGAACTTGCGCTTCGAACTTGTCTTTCGCCGCTGCCCCTGCAGCTGGCATGCCACATTGAATTGCCCAGGCGCGGCGAAATTGCGGCGCCGCATCCGCCCAGAGCGAACTCCGGTCATGTGGCGGCTCATGGTCCGATTGCTCTTTTTCAGTACCTGCCGCCATGTTTCATCCCCGATTCATGTGCTCTTGGGCACAGATGCGTCACAGCGTTCCGTGCATTTTCAAATGTATCTGGCCCGATCGCCGAAAAGGGAAGCAACCGCCATGTGCCGCTGGGTCGCCTACAACGGAGAGCCCGTCTTCCTGGAAGAGTTCGTGTCTCGCCCTTGCCAGAGTCTGGTAGCGCAATCGCGCCGCTGCCATGAGGCGAAGACCGAGGTTAATGCCGATGGCTTTGGTTTGGCATGGTACGGCGAACGCCAACGCCCCGGCGTCTTCCGTGACATCCGCCCGGCCTGGAGCGACGAAAATCTGCTGTCGATCGCCCACCAGATCCGGTCGCGTCTTTTTCTGGCTCACGTACGCGCATCGACAGGCACCGCGACGACGCGCGCAAACTGCCATCCCTTTGCCGTCGGCAACTGGGTGTTCATGCACAACGGACAGGTCCCATCATGGGAAAAAGTCCGGCGCAGGATTGAAGCGGCGATCCCGGACGAACTCTACGACAACCGCGCCGGCACCACCGACAGCGAAGCCATTTTCTTACTCATGCTGGCCAATGGCTTGGCAACTGAAACAGAGACGGCAGTGGTGAAGACCATCTCGTTCATCGAAAGCGAACTGCATCGAGCAAGCATCTCTGAACCATTCAAGATGACGGCTGCAATGACGGGTGGTCAGGACCTTTTCGCTATCAGGTACGCGTCCGACGCCGCGCCGCCCACGCTTTACACGAAATCCTGCTGCCCCGAAGGCGGAACCCTCGTCGTCTCCGAGCCGCTCGACGGCGTTCGCGACGGCTGGACGGCCGTGCCTCCCCAAAGTTTCGTCGCGATATCAGGCAAATCAATTGCGGCCCACCAGATCAAAATCGACGCACGGGTGAAAGCCGCGGTCGCAGCCTGAGCAACGCCAATCGGTCGGCCGGAACAAACCGACTTGGTTGTGGCGATCGACAATTGATCCGCTTGCCGGTGATTGGTACATCCATCGACCACTCCGCCCGCAAAAAGGCGCCTCAAGTCGATGCCGCGTATCTCAAACTTGCTCGCAGCCCTCGTCCTCGCACTCTGCGAGTTGACGATCTTGCTGACGCCTGCCGGCGCGCGCCCGAAATCGGCCAAACCTGCAACAACATCCGCCGCAGAGGCGATGAAGCGGGATGTCTTGGGCCTGTATGACGGCAAGACGGAGCCGGTCGCGAAGAACACGCGTCTCCATCGCTATCTCGAAATGCCCCTCAATCATCTGGGTTATCGGCTTACCCTGCATGATGTCTCGAAGGGACTGCCGCTCGAAGCTGATCTGAAGCGCTACCACGCTGTCGCAACTTGGTTCAGCGGCGAAATCGCCGACGCGCGCCGCTACCTCGATTGGGCCGCAAAAACCGCCCGAAAGGGCACCCGATTTGTCGTCCTTGACAGTGTCGGACTGCTTGGCTCGAAATCGGAAATTCCGCTGATCAATGCCTTTCTTGGCGAACTCGGCGTCGCCTATGCCGAATACTACGTCAGCGACGCCAAGGGCACCCGCATCGCGAAATCCGACGGCATGATCGGCTTCGAGACGAAGCTCGACGCCGCCGCGCTGCCCGGCCATCAAGTCGTCATAGCGAAAGACCCGCGGACGATCACACATCTCTCGGTCACCGATCCGGCCCATCGCTGGGTCAACGCACCGAACGCCGCGCTCGTCACAACGCATCCGCGCGGCGGATTCGCGTCCTCCGGATTTGCTGTCCGGTACGATCCCGAACGCAAGGTCAGTCAGTGGCTGATAGATCCATTCGCATTTCTCGAAACCGCACTCGGCGGCGAACGGCGGCCGATTCCGGATACCACCACCATCTCAGGTCGCCGCATCTACTTCAGCCACATCGACGGCGACGGCTGGAACAACACGACGACCGTAGAGCCGTACGCCAAGAATCGTGAAACGTCGGCTGCGGTCATGCTGGACAAACTGATCGCGCCGTATCCGGACCTGCCCGTGAGCGTCGGCTTGATCGCTGGCGACACGGATCCGCTCCATGGCGGCATCGCTCAGGCAGCGGACATCGCCCGCAAGATGTTCGCGCTGCCGCATGTTGAGACCGCCAGTCACACCTGCACGCACCCCTACCACTGGGCGTTCTACGAGAATTATCAGCGCGAGGCAGAAATTGCGCGCGTTCTGCGCTTTGCCGATGCGCAACCTGCCTATGACGATCGCAGCCTCGCGGCACTTGTCCGCCACTGGCGCGCACAACCGCTGCCGCAGAAGACGGCGGCCGTTGGGAGCGCGGAGACTGGCGGCGATGGCCTGCCACGGGCGAGACCACAACAGTCGTTCAACCTCGACATCGAAGTCAAAGAAGCCTTGTCGCGCGCTTCGCAGTTGGCGCCATCCACAAAACCGGCAAGGCTCTATCTTTGGAGCGGCGACACAACTCCGTTTGAGGCAGCAATTCGCGCCACGCGGGAGGCCGGCGCCCGCAACATGAACGGCGGCGACTCGCGCCTTGATACGGCGTACCCATCTACAACCTATGTGCCGCCGATCGGCTTTGCGGTCGGCGCGGAGCGGCAGATTTATGCCGTCAATAGCAACGAAAACACCTACACCAACGGCTGGACTGGCCCCTTCGACGCGTTCAAGCAGCTGACAGAAACGCTCGACAACACAGAGAGCCCTCGCCGTCTTAAGGCGTTCAATCTGTACTATCACAGCTACTCAGCCAGCCGGCCAGACTCGCTTGATGCGGTGCGCATCCACTTGGAGCGCGCGCGCAAAGACCCAGTCGCACCAATCAAGGCGTCCCACTACGCCGCCATCGCCGAAGGCTTCTATACGACAGAGATCGTCAGGCTCGGCCGCGACCGTTGGAAGATTTCCAGTCGCGGCGAGCTCGATACCATTCGCATCGACAACGTCGATCCAAACGTGAGCGTCGACTACGCCGCGAGCAACGGCGTTGTGGGTCACACACATCATCAAGGCAATCTGTTCGTGTCGCTCGACCGCAACGCTCCTGAGGCCGTGGTCGCACTGCAGTCGGCGCCCACCCGCAACCCGGTGCAACCTCACCTGATCGAAAGCCGTTGGCTTGTCTCGTCGCTCGAAAGAAATCCCTGCCGGATCGCCGCAACCGTTCAAGGCTATGGCCAAGGTAGCTTCACCTGGGGCGGCTTCAGACCGGGCTCCTATGACGTCAAGGCCAGTCGCGGCGGCACGGTCATACAGGCGCAGAAGGCCGCTGCAACCGATGACGGAACCCTGAAGTTCGCTCTTCCCGCAGCCGGCATCGACCGTCTCGCGCTCGAGATCACATGCAGCAGCGCCATGACGGCGCCCACAGCCACACGAACAAGCGGAAATACACGAACCGCCCGAAAGTCGCCGCGCGCCGCTAATCCCTCAACGAAACGCTGAGGACCTCAGTCCGCAGCGCCGTCGCCGTTTTCGGCACCCTCGTCAGCCGATCCATCTTCGGGAATACGCTCGACCGAGACGACCTTTTCGGTGCTGTCGGTTTTAAAGATGCGTACGCCCTGCGTATTGCGGCCGGCGATGCGCACATCATCGACCGGGCAGCGAATGAGCTGTCCGCCGTCCGTCACCAACATGATTTGGTCGCTGTCTTCGATCGGGAACGCCGCGACGAGGCTGCCGTTGCGGTCGTTCGTGACCATGGCGACGATGCCTTTGCCCCCGCGTCCGGACGTCCGGTACTCGAACGATGACGACCGTTTGCCGTAGCCCCGTTCCGACACCGTCAGAATGAACTGCTCGCGCGCCGAAAGCTCGGCATAGCGCTCCGGCGTGAGTTCGGCGATTCCCTCGACGGCTTCTTCATCGCCACCATTGCCGGCGTCTACCTCTTCCGGCTCGCCGCTTTGCGCGCGGCGGACACTCGCTGCCTGCTTGAGGTAGGCAGCACGCTCAGCCGGCGTCGCGTCGGTATGGCGCAGTATAGCGAGCGAAATAATCTCGTCACCGTCTTCGAGCCGGATGCCGCGAACGCCCGTCGAGTCGCGGCCCTTGAACAAACGCACCTCGTCCTTGATGAGGAACCGGATACACTGGCCGTGCGCGGTCGTGAGCAGCACGTCATCCTCCGGCGACGCGATCGCGACCTGCACGATCTGGTCGCCCTCGTCGAGCTTCATCGCGATCTTGCCGACGCGATTGATGTTCTCGAAATCGCCAAGCGAGTTGCGGCGGATACCGCCCGACTTGGTAGCAAACATCAGCTCGAGGTCGGCCCAGGTCTTCGGGTCCTCGGGCAGCGGCAGGATCGACGTGATCGTCTCGCCGTCCTGAAGCGGAAGCAGATTGACCAGCGCCTTGCCCGGCGACTGCGGCGTCGCGGCAGGCAAGCGCCAAACCTTCATGCGGTAGCACATACCGCGCGACGAGAAGAACAGCACCGGCGTGTGTGTCGACGCGATGAAGATCTGCGTAACGACATCCTCGTCGCGCGTTGACATGCCCGAACGGCCCTTGCCGCCGCGCCGCTGCGCCCGATAAGCGTTCAACGGCACGCGCTTGATGTAGCCGCGCAGCGAAACGGTGACGACACAGTCTTCGCGCTGAATGAGATCCTCGTCCTCGAGCTCGCCCTCCATCTCGAGGATTTCGGTCTTCCGCGGCGTCGAGAACTCCGTCTTGATCGCGTTCAGCTCGTCTTTGATGA
>JAPXTA010000087.1:8913-22845 GCA_033812735.1 Hyphomicrobiaceae bacterium
ACGACAGGATGTCCAAGTAGTCGCGGATTTCTTCGCCGATCTTCTTCAGCTCATCGCCGATTTCGTCGCGGCCAAGTGCCGTCAGGCGCGACAGCGTCAACGCCAGAATGGACGTCGCTTGAGCATCCGACAGGCGATAGGTGCCGTCGGCTGAAACTTTGTGCCGCGGATCAGCGATCAATTCGACCAGCGACTGCACGTCCCGCGCCGGCCAATCGCGCGCCATCAGCCCCTCTTTCGCAACCGCAGGCGTCGCGGAGGCGCGAATGAGCGCAATGACTTCGTCGATGTTCGCGACCGCGATGGCGAGACCGACCAGCGTGTGAGCGCGATTGCGTGCCTTGGCGAGCAGGAACTTCGTGCGCCGCGAAACGACCTCCTCACGGAAGTGGGCAAACGCGCGAAGAATATCCCTGAGATTGAGCTGTTCCGGCTTGCCGCCATTGAGCGCGATCATGTTGGCGCCGAAGCTCGATTGCAGCTCCGAATGGCGCCAAAGCTGATTGAGCACGACATCCGCAACGGCATCGCGCTTCAACTCGATCATGATGCGCATGCCTTCGCGGTTGCTCTCGTCCCAAATGTCCGAGATCCCCTCGATCTTCTTGTCGCGCACCTGCTCCGCGATCTTCTCGATCAGCGTCTTTTTGTTCACCTGATAAGGGATCGCCGTGATGACGATCGCCTCGCGGTCCTTGCGCAAATTCTCCACATGCGTCTTCGCGCGCATGATGATCGAGCCGCGGCCCTTATGATACGCCGCATGGATACCGGCGCGGCCGAGGATGTAGCCGCCCGTCGGAAAATCGGGACCCGGCACGATATGGCAAAGCTCGTCGATCGAGATCTCGGGATTTTCCAGATAGGCAATGGTCGCGTCGCAGACCTCGCCGAGATTGTGCGGTGGAATATTCGTCGCCATGCCGACGGCGATACCGCCCGCACCGTTGACGAGTAGGTTCGGGAACTTCGCCGGCAGAACTGACGGCTCCTTCTCCGACCCGTCGTAGTTCTCGTTGAACTCGACCGTGTCCTTGTCGAGATCGTCCAATAGGTACTGCGCGATCTTCGCAAGCCGGCTTTCCGTGTAGCGCATCGCCGCCGGGCTATCGCCATCGACCGAACCGAAGTTGCCCTGCCCGTCGACGAGCGGAACGCGCAGCGACCAATCCTGCGCCATGCGCACCAGCGCGTCATAGATCGCAAGATCGCCGTGCGGGTGATACTTGCCCATCACTTCGCCGACGACACGCGCCGACTTGACGTACTTCTTGTTCCAGTCGAGCCCGAGCTCGTTCATGCCGAACAGAATGCGCCGATGCACCGGCTTCAAACCGTCGCGAACGTCCGGCAGCGCACGCGAAACGATGACGCTCATGGCGTAATCGAGGAACGAACGCTTCATCTCGTCGCCGATGGCGATCGGGCGGATGTCGCTCGGGTCCTTCGGCGGCTCGGCGGGGGGCACGGCCTGAGGCGGCTTCTTGTCGTCAGCCAATGTCGTTTGCTCGCCAGACGAGGCGCCGAAGCACCTGTTAAATCAAGCGAAAATGCTCTGTCTCGGCATTGTCGCACCGGTCATATAGCACGTTGCTCGGACGGGACAATGCACCGTATCCTGCACGGCGTTTTTCTCCCCAGAATCAACGTCCAACAAGGCCCTGCATCACCCGTCAGGCCGTTCGGCTGTCGTTCATCTTCGCCATGCCATACGCGCGGCAAGTGAGACCATCGGTCACGCATCGGCGGCGCCCGAAAACTGGATGGCGCAACATAGCGCGCCTATGTATGGGTTCCGCTCGAAGTTGACCGAACTCCGCTTGTCGGCACTCCGGCAGGCAAATATCAGCGGGTACGAAAGGAACTGACATGAACAAGATTGCATCGAGCCTCGCCGCCCTGGCGTCTGTCGCCATGATCGGCACGGCAGTGGCTCAGACCGCGCCGGCACCGGCCCCCACAACGCCTCCGGCGGCCGCCGCCCCGGCAGCAAAAGTCGCGATCCCCGCTGGGCTCTTCTTCAAGGGCCAAGCCGCGAACCAGTATCTCGCCCGCACGCGTCTGATCGGCGCCAAGGTCGTCAACAAGGACGGCGTCATCATCGGTGACATCGAGGACTTGATCCTGTCGACCGACGGTAACGAAGTCCAAGGCGTCATCATGGGCGTGGGCGGTCTGCTCGGCGCTGGCGAAAAGAAGGTCGGCGTGCGCTACAACGCACTCCAGTTCTCGCGCAAAGACGGCAAGCAGGTAATCTCGCTCCCGCAGGCCACCAAGGAAGTGTTGGCTGCTCTTGATCCTTATACGACGACCGAGCAGCGCAAGACGCTTCTCGAGCGCGCCAAGGAAAAGGCGAAAGAACTGACCGACAAGGCCAAGGAGAGCGGCGCTCTCGAAAAGGCCAAGGAAATGGGCAAGGCCGCCGTCGACAAGTCGAAGGAACTCGGCACCAAGGCGATGGAAGCCGGCAAGCAGGCAATCGATACCGCCAAGGAAAAAGCCGGCGGCACGACGACGGCCCCGAAGCAGTAACAGCGCCTGACCTGACCAAAGCCTAACCTGAATTGATGAGCCCCGGCCGCGCGAGCAGCCGGGGTTTTTCTTTGCCCCGCAAGGCCGAAACGCAAAAGGCCGGCGCTCGCGCGCCGGCCTGATACTTGATCGCGATGATCCGATTACTGTTTCGGCGGCGCCGGGATCGATGGCGGTGCCCCGAAGCCAGGAGGCGGCGCACCGAAGGGCGAGCTGCCACCAAATGGCGAACCGGCCCCACCCGGAATGCCGATCGTCGGAATGTTGATCTCCACCTTCGACGGATCGACCACCACTTGGCCAGCCTTGTAGTGCATCACCATCGACGGGAAGATGATGACCAAAGCGACCATGATGCACTGGATGATCACAAACGGAATGGCGCCGTAGTAGATCTGACCCGTCGTAACCGGCTCCGTCATCTTGCCCGTGATCTTGTCCTTGTAGGGCTCCGTCGGCGCGACCGAGCGCAGATAGAACAAGGCAAACCCGAACGGCGGATGCATGAACGACGTCTGCATGTTGACGCCGAGCATCACGCCGAACCAGATCAGGTCGATACCGAGCTTGTCGGCAACCGGCCCAAGCAGCGGGATGACGATGAACGCCAACTCGAAGAAGTCGAGGAAGAAGGCGAGCAGGAACACCATGATGTTGACGAACACCAGGAAGCCGACCTGACCACCCGGTAGCGCCGTCAAAAGATGCTCGACCCACACGTGACCGTTCACGCCGTAGAAGGTGAGCGAGAAGATACGCGCACCAACCAGGATGAACAGAACGAACGCCGAGAGCTTGGCAGTCGATTCGACAGCCGACTTGAGCAGTGCCCAATTGAACCGGTTCGGGTTGCGATCGAGAAATCGCTTGAACAAGGCAAGCAGAATAGCACCCGAAGCACCCATCGCGCCGCCTTCCGTCGGCGTCGCAACGCCGATGAAAATGGTGCCGAGCACAAGGAAGATCAGGAACAGCGGCGGCACCATCACGAACGTGGCTTGCTGTGCCATATGCGACAGGATGCGGAAGCCCGTCAGCTTGTTGAGCACCCAGTTCAACACCGCCACAGCGAAAGCGAACATGATGCCGATCGCCATCACGAGAACGACAAAGTCGGCACCGTTGTAGTTGCCGGTACCGGCCGCGACGCTCTTCGCGTTGATCTCCCGCATCAGGTAGTAACCGATGACACCTGACAACACGGTGAGAACCGCGACCGACGTCAGTCCGCGGCTACCATCCGGCTCGCGGAAGCCGACCGCTTCGGCAGGCAGGCCCGGAGCGTATTCCGGCTTGAAGGTCGCGACGAGGAAGATGTAGCCGGCATACAGAATCGACAGCACGAGGCCCGGAATAAACGCGCCCTCGTACATGTCACCGACCGACTTACCGAGCTGATCGGCCATCACGATGAGAACGAGCGACGGCGGGATGATCTGCGCCAGCGTGCCTGACGCGGCGATGACACCAGATGCCACGCGGCGGTCATATCCGTACCGCAACATGATCGGCAGCGAGATGAGACCCATCGAGATGACCGATGCCGCCACGACACCCGTTGTGGCCGCAAGCAGCGCACCGACGAAGATGACCGCGTAAGCCAAACCGCCGCGAACCGTGCCGAACAACTGACCGATCGTATCGAGGAGATCTTCGGCCATGCCCGATCGCTCGAGCACCAATCCCATCAATGTAAAAAATGGAATGGCGAGGAGCGTATCGTTGTTCATCACGCCGAATATGCGCTCGGGCAAGGTGCCGAGCAGCGGCCAGTCGAGGTTGATCGTACCGGCTGAGAGCGGCGCCAACTCGACGCCGATCACGAAGAAAAAGAGACCGCAGGCAGCCAGCGAAAAGGCGACCGGGTAACCAAGCAGTAGGAAAACGACCAGCGCCGAAAACATGATCGGCGCGATGTTCGTTGCGATCCAGGCGGACATCAGGGATTTCTCCGGCGGAAGCGTTGCGCTTGCACGAATAGGTTGTCGACAAAAACTGAGCTACCGCATCAGCCCGATTTACCTTTGAGGCGTTCGGCTTCAGCTATGGCGCGCGCCTCGGCTTCTGCCGCGAGTGTCTCGCGCAACCGCTGGGCTTCCGCCTCGGCCAGTTCGTGGTGACCGCCGCCCGAAACGTCCTCGAGTTCACCGCGCATGATGGCGATACGCTTGATCAGCTCCGAGATCGCTTGCAAGAACAGCAGGGTAAATCCAAGTGGAACAAGGAGTTTCGCTGGATAGACCGGCAACCCGCCGGCGTTCGTGGACTGCTCGTTCTGCAGCAGCGACCGGAAAAAGAACGGCCACGAGTAGTAGAGCATCACCAGGCACATCGGCATCAGGAACAGCGTGTGGCCGATAATGTCGATCCAATTCTTGAGCCGCTTCGAGAAGTAGCTGGCGACGACGTCGATCCGGATGTGTTCGTTCGACTGCAGCGTCCACGACGCGCAAAGCAGGAACACGGCACCGAAGAGTACCCACTGCGCCTCGAGCCAAGAGTTCGACGACGTATTGAGAATTTTGCGGACGAGTGCGTTGACCGTACTGATGACGACGGCCAAGAAAATGGCCCAGGCGACGACACGCCCGATCCTACTGTTCAAGCCGTCGATGACACGGCTGATCCCTAGAGCTCCTCGCATATGCCTCCCCAAGAATAATGCGGCCGGATCCACCCCCAGGCGGTCTCGACACTTGTCTTTAGTCGCATATATACCAGTGCAACAAGCAACATCCAGTATTGGATGATCGTTACCACGCAAGATTCGTGGCAGAACCGCCACCATCAGTGAAATTCGTGAATCGCCGCCGACCGGCGCCCTTGCCCCTGGAGTCCTCATGTCCGTGACCAAAGATCAGGTTCTTGCCGCGCTGCGCCGCGTGAAGGGACCGGACCTGCAGGGCAACATCGTTGATCTAGGGCTGGTGTCGGAGGTTTTGCTCAAGGACGGCCGTGCCTATTTTTCAATCACGGTCCCGAAGGAACGCGCCGAGGAGCTCGAACCGCTTCGCCAAGCCGCTGAAACCGTCGTGAAAGATGTCGCGGGCATTACCGGTGCGACCGCGGTTCTGACCGCTGAAGCCAAACCCGGGACCACCCGCACGCCTCCGCCCCCCAACGCCAAGCCGGAAGGCCCCGTCATCAGGTCGTCGGGCACAGGTTCGGCCCCCGAAAGCGCCCGCGTACAGGCCGCGCGTGCCAAGGGTGGGGCGGGCGACGGGGCTCACAAAGCCCACTCTCACGGCCCTAACGGTCACAGCTATGCCCCTTCGGCAGGCCCCGCCCGCAGCACGCCGGGCGTTGCCGGGATCAAGCATCTCGTCGCCGTCGCGTCCGGCAAAGGCGGCGTTGGCAAGTCCACCACAGCCGTCAATCTCGCGCTTGGCTTCCAGGCGATCGGGTTGAAGGTCGGCATTCTCGACGCCGACATCTACGGCCCCTCCCAACCCCGCCTCTTGGGCCTGACCGGACGCCCCGAGACGACCCCAAACAACAAACTGAAGCCGATGTCGGCGTATGGCCTGCAAGCCATGTCCATGGGCTTTCTGATCGACGAGGCAACCCCGATCATCTGGCGCGGCCCGATGGTCGTCTCGGCTCTCAATCAGATGCTCCGCGAGGTCGCCTGGGGCAATATGGATGGCCAGGACCTCGATGTTCTCGTCATCGACATGCCGCCAGGCACCGGCGACATTCAGCTCAGCATGGCGCAGCAGGTCCCGCTATCGGGCGCCATCATCGTCTCGACCCCGCAGGACTTGGCCCTTATCGACGCCCGCAAGGGCCTCAACATGTTCCGCAAAGTCGACGTGCCGGTTCTCGGCATTATCGAGAACATGAGTTACTTCGTCTGCACCAAGTGCGGCGAACGCCACGAGATCTTTGGCCATGGCGGCGCCCAAGCCGAAGCCGAAAAGCTCGAGATTCCCTTCCTCGGCGGCGTGCCGCTTCACCTCGAGATCCGCGAACGCTCCGACTCTGGTCAGCCGATCACGGCGACGAAGCCCGAAAGCCTGCATGCGCAGATATACAGGGACATCGCCGCCAAAGCCTGGTCGGAACTGCAATCGTCGATCGGCAAGGAGGTAAAGCCGCCGCGCCTCGAGACCGTCGGCGATGGCGCCGAACTGATGGTCACTTTCGAAGGTGAGCCGGCCTTCAATCTGCCGGCCGAGATGCTGCGCGTCATGAGCCCATCGGCCGAAGTCCAGGGCCACTCGTCGGATCAACGCGTCACCGTCGCGCGCAAGCGCAACGTCAAGATAAAGAACCTCATGTCGGTCGGGAAATACGCCGTCAAAATCGTCTTTGACGACGGCCACGACACCGGGCTGTTCACCTGGAACTATCTCCAACTGCTCCACCGCGAGCGCGACCAACGCTGGGCCGGATATCTGCGCGAACTCGAGGAAAAGGGCCTGTCGCGCGGCTGACCGGGCAAGCGCATCGAAGACGCTTCACCTGCCGCCAAAAATACTTTAGGTTCGAACTATCGACCGCCTTCAAGGTCCGACTTGAAGCATGGGAAGGGTTCGCGCATGTGGAAGCCGCCGGAGAAGATCAAGCACGCGACGCAACCCGGCGTTTGGCCCGATCGCGCCGCGGCAGAGACGTCTAAACTCTTCTCGCCGCTCGACTATCGCGCGCTCCACTTGAAATCGCGGACTTGGGTGCCGGCCATGGTGCCGTGGCGGGCGACCGAGGATGGCTTCGTCACCGACGCCAATATCGGTTGGTATGCGCGCTTTGCCGAGGGTCGGCCCGGCGCCATCGTCGTCGAAGCGACCGGCATCCGTGACGTGCCATCCGGCCCACTCCTCCGCATCGGCCACGACCGCTTCATCCCCGGCTTGAAGAAGTTGACCGACGGCGTCCGCGCCGCCTGCGACGGCGAAGTCAAACTCTTCATTCAGTTGATCGACTTCCTCTCGATCCGCCGCAGACCGGCACCGGCAAAGTTCTTCGAACGCTTCTTGACCATCACCGACCGCCATCGCGACGCTGTCGGGGCCGTCGCCACGAACGACGACGGCATCCGCGCCGCGCTCGCCAAATTGCCGCCCGCCGAGCTCGACAAGATTTTGACGCGCGAAGAACTCGAAGCCCTACGCTTCGGACAGCGCGAACGCGTCACCGACACGCACCTCCCCCACATCGCCGAGCTTCCTGCCGTATTGCCGAAACTTTTCAGCGATGCGGCGGCACGCGCCGTCGAAGCCGGTTTCGACGGCATCGAACTCCACTACGCGCACGCCTACACGATGGCGTCATTCCTCTCCGCAACGAACACGCGGACGGACGGCTATGGCGGCAGCATCGACGGACGCGTCCGTCTTCCCCGCGAAGTCTTCGCCGCCGTTCGAAAGGCGGTTGGCGATACCATTCCGGTCGGCTGCCGCTTCCTCGCCGACGAGTGCATCGACGGCGGCTCGAACGTCGCCGACGCCTGCCAGTTTGCGACGCACTTCGCACGTGATGGCATGGACTTCATTTCGCTGTCGCGCGGCGGCAAGTTCGACGATGCGAAGCAGCCCTCGGTCGGCGAGTCGGCTTACCCTTACACCGGTCGCAGCGGCTATGAATGCATGCCGGGTTTCATCTCCGATACATTCGGCCCCTTCGGCCGCAACGTCGCGGCGACAGCAGAAATCCGCGGCGCCGTCCGCAAGGCCGGCTTTGAAACGCCAATCGTATTGGCCGGCGGCATTCACTCGTTTGAAATGGCAGAACGGCTTCTGGCAGATGATAAGGCCGACATCGTCGCTTTCGCGCGGCAGGCTCTCGCCGATCCCGACTGGTTTGCAAAAGTGAAGGCCGGCCGCGGTGAAGAGATTCGCCTCTGCGAGTACACCAACTATTGCGAAGGCCTCGACCAGAAGCACAAGGTCGTCACGTGCCAGCTCTGGGATCGTAAACAGATGGACGAGCCAGGCGTTCAAAAGACACCGGATGGCAAACGCCGTCTTGTTGCGCCGCGCTGGAACAAGTAGCCTCCCTCCGTGCCAAACGCGCACGGAGACCCAGCATGACCGCCTTCGCGACGTATCCCGATCTAGCCGGCCGCTCCGTGATCGTAACCGGCGGCGGCAGCGGGATCGGCGCGGCCATCGTCTGCGGATTTGCCCGCCAGAAGGCAAAAGTCGGCTTCATCGATATCGCGGATGCACCGTCGCGCGAACTCGAGCAGGAACTCACGCGAGACGGCGCCACGGTTAGATACGTCCGCACCGACATCACCGACACGGATGCGCTGCGCCGCGCCATCGCAGACATCCGCGCAGCCCATGGCCCAGTCGGCGTCCTGATCAACAACGCCGCCCACGACGACCGCCACAAGACGCCGGACGTCACGCCCGAATATTTCGACAACCGCATTGCCGTGAACTTGAAACACGTCTTCTTCGCCACCCAGGCGGTGCTCGACGACATGATCGGCCTCGGCGGCGGCGCCATCGTCAACTTCTCGTCGGTCTCCTGGCTGAAAGGCACGGGCGGCATGGCGATCTACACCGCGTCGAAGTCGGCGATGCTCGGCCTGACGCGCTCGATCGCGCGCGACTATGGCGTCCATAACATCCGCGCCAACTCGATTGCGCCGGGCTGGATCATGACCGAGCGGCAGAAAGCACTTTGGGTCACACCGGAAGCCGAGAAGCGCACGATGGACGGCCAATGCTTGAAGCGTTGGCTCATGCCCGACGAAATCGCCAACTTGGCACTGTTCCTTTCATCCAACGCGTCGTCCGCCTGCACGGCTCAGCATTTCGTCGCCGATGGCGGCGCGACGTAAAGCATGTCGGCGTTAGTGCTGCACAGCACATCTGGAGGCTGCATAAAATGGTCTGATTCGATTTCTTGCCTGCCTGTCCCTGCCACCCGAGGAGACACCCGCATGCCATCGCCCGGCCAGCCTGTCGAAGTGTATTCAGTCACCGCTCGAAAGTTTCACTGGTGGACCGTCGCCTTCGTTGCGGTACTCGTCCCGCTCGGTGTCGCAATGGCCTACCGGGGCAACGATTTGAACATTTGGGACAACACCACGAACAACATGTACTCCCTGCATAAACTGCTGGGATTCATGCTGCTCTGGATGATCGTCCTTCGCATAGCCTATCGCTTGCGCGCGGGCGCTCCGCCCGACGAACCGACGCTGGAGCCGTGGCAGAAGCTTGCGTCGCACGCCACACACTTAGGGATCTACGCGCTGCTTCTCGCCGTGCCGCTGCTCGGCTGGCTCGGCGTATCGATGTTTCCGGCGCGCGAGATCTTCGGCCTCTTCAGCCTCCCACCCCTCGCGCCCGTCAACCAGGAAGGCTCGAAGCTGATACTTACGCTTCACAAGGCCGGCGCGATGCTTCTGGTGGCGATGATTGCAGCACACGTCGGCGCCGCGCTCTTCCACTATGTGATCCGCAAGGACGGCGTGATGTCGCGCATGCTGCCGGGCCTCAAGCGGCGCTCATAGCCGCTCACACCTCGAATACGAGCATCACACCATTGGCCTTCGCGGCCGGCACCGTCACACGTCCGTCGCCAACAATGGCTCCTGATTTTGTCGTCGCGGCTTTGGCAGCCGCGAGATCCTTCACCCCGAGCACGAGCGCAACGGCGCCGTCGGCAGGAAGCTGATCCATTGGCACGCCGGGATGACGCTTTTCGAGCGTCGCCCGGTCGAGGAACACGAACGCACCGCGCCCACCGCCGCTCTCGATGCGATAGGCGCCGTCGGCCTCGCGCGTCGAGGGCACGTCGATCAGCCGCGTCATGTGATCCGCCGCAGCCTTCGGATCGTCAGACAGCAACTCGACCCGGATGATCCTGTCGGCCGTGTTCGCGTGCTTCTGAAGGTACGGAATCCAAACGGCGCCGCGCGTGTAATGCTGACATGCGAAGATCCGCATGCCGCCAGGCCGCTCGTCGACCGGCCAGATGAAGGTATCGAACTTGGCTTCGGTCTTGGTCCCGTCGGGCATGTCGACCGGGCGCGAGAAGCCGATCGGCCCTGTCGCCGCGATGCCGCGCGCTTGCAGCTCCTTCGTGCCAGCCGCCGCATCGACCGCCGTGAACGCTGCCCGCTCGATGCCCTCGCGCTTTTCAAGCAGCGCCCGCGTCGGCGCGTTACGTTCGGTCGGCGTCAACACGCCGAGCAGCTCGAGATAATCGTCGCCGAGCATCATCGTATAGTTGCCGGTGCCCATGTGCGCGCTGTGCGTCCCGCGCGCGCTGACTGTAAATCCGAGGCCCGCCCAAGTCTGCGCCGCCTTGTCGAGGTCTCTCACGACGACCACGACATGATCGAGACCGACGATGTTCTTGAGCGCCATGCCCGTTCCTCATTCAGCTGGTTTGACACGAGTGAGTGCTATATCAGAGTGACGAACGGCTGATACGCAACCGAAATCGGAGTTACGTTAAGATGACGGGCAAGTTCCGAGGCCACCTTGATCGGCGCGACCTGCTCATGGCTGGTGCGGCGGCAGCACTCGCCCCGATTTGGCCAAAACGCGCACGCGCCGCCAGCACGTTCAAGGCAGGCGCCATCGACGTCACCGTTCTGTCTGACGGCCATATGACGGTTGGTCTCGACCGCCTGTCGAACGGCAACGCTGACGACATCCGCAAGGCGGCGGCGCTCGCTGGCGACACGCTGCCGTTCGCCATCAACGTGGTCATGCTGACAATCGCCGGCAAGCGCATCCTCATCGATTCAGGTTCCGGTGGCACCTGGATGAACACGGCAGGTAAACTGTCGGACGCCATGAGCAACGCGAACATCGACCCCGCCAGCATCGACCAAGTCGTGCTGACGCACTGCCACCCGGATCACCTTTGGGGCCTGATCGACGACTTCGACGATAGCCTGCGTTTCCCAAAGGCCAAGGTCACGATTCCCGACGCGGAATTCGATTTCTGGATGTCCCCAGGCAGAGCCGAACAGGCGGGCGCTGCGGAAGGCTCGATCCTTGGCGCGCGCCGTATCCTGGGCCGCATCGCTGACCGTCTGACGCGCATGAAATCCGATGACGAACCAGCGCCCGGCTTGGCCTATGTCGCGGCACCAGGCCACACCCCCGGCCAATGCGCCGTACTGGCGTCCTCCGGAAGCGAGCATGTCCTCGTCTCGGCCGACACGATTTTCCATCCGGTCGTGTCAGTCGCCCATCCCGATTGGCTGCCAGCCCAGGACATGGACGGCCCGCGCGCGGTCGAGACTCGCAAACGCATGCTCGACATCGCCGCAGCGAAAAAAGCGCTTGTTGTCGCCTATCACATCGCAACGCCGGGTGCCGGCCGCATCGAAAAAAGCGGAACCGGCTACACGTGGCGCAACGCCTGAGACTAAGAGAACCAACGGACAATCGATCAATGAGCAAAGTCGCATTCGCCGCCGTTGTCGCTCTCGCAGCGATCACCACATCGGCCTACGCACAAGCGCCACAGCCGGCACCCTCGGCGCAAGCGCCCGAGGCAAAGCGCTCTGCAAAACCGGCAATCAGGGCGACCGAGCGCTGCATGCGCTTGCCGTTGTCCGATGTAGCATTCGGCAAAGAGGCAAGTATCGCAGCCGCCCGTCAGAAGCTTGATGAATATGCAGCGGCCGAGGCCAAGCGCCGCAAGTGGGCCGCGACGCCGCTCGTCAAAAGCAATGAGGTCGTCGGCAACTGCGACGTCTATCTCGACTTCGGACCGCTTATCGGCACCGAGTATCGTTGCCTCGTAACGGCGACGTTCTGCCAGAAGTAGTCCGTTCCCGTCTGCGAGTGCTTCCAAGAAGACGCCGCGATCTCCTGTCCCGCGCTGTCCCACGTCGGGCTTAACTTGGCGATGGCGTCTACGAACCTCATAGACGCGATCCCGGCTGATCTCGCACGCTCGATCGCCGGGACGGCATTTGATCTATGTGGCGCGATTTTATCGCGAAGAAAACAGCGAAACGGATGCCTACGCACTGCCGATCAAGACGCCGGCCGCGAACACGATCGCGCCGCCGACCACGACCTCGAACACCGCACGGAGGAACTTGGTGTCCATGTACTTCGAGCGGATCCACGCGATCGCCCATAGCTCGAAGAACACGATCAGGATCGCAAGCGTCGTCGCCGTTTTGAAATCCGGGATGAGATAGGGCAGCGTGTGACCGATCCCGCCGACGGCGGTCATGATGCCGGTGATGGTGCCGCGAATCCAAGGCGTGCCGCGCCCCGTCATGGAGCCGTCGTCCGACATCGCCTCGGCCATACCCATCGAGATGCCGGCGCCGACCGACGCTGCCGTCCCGACCAGGAATGTGTTCCACGGGTCGTGCGTCGCGAACGCCGCCGCGAACAGCGGCGCAAGCGTCGACACCGACCCGTCCATCAGGCCCGCAAGCCCCGGCTGGACGACCTGCAACACGAACATCCGGTGCTCGGCTTCCTTCTCGGCCGCCTTCGCATCGGTCGTCAGATGCTCTTCCCCGAGCTGCTGGGCGATGCCCATGTGCTCCCGCTCCGCCGCCGCCAAATCGCCGAGCAGCTTGCGAATGCTGGCGTCCGACGCCTTGGTCACGGCCTTGTCGTAGAACTGGCGGGTCTCGTACTCGATGGCTTCCGCCTGCGTCCGGACCTTGTCCAACCCGAGCGGGCGAACCATCCAGAGCGGCTCGTGCTTCACAAACCCTTTGACGTCCTGCCGGCGGATCAGCGGGATGTGGCTCCCGAATTTCTCGGTATAGAGGTCGATGAGCTGCCGCCGATGGACATGCTCTTCCTCCGCCATCTCATTGAAAATCTTAGCAGAAGCCGGAAAATCGGCCTTGAGACCATCGGCATAGTCGGCAAAAATTCGGCCATGTTCCTCTTCCAGGCTGATCGCCAGGGCCAGGATCTCTTGCTCGGACAAATCCGAAAACGCGCGCATTGACAGGCCTCCAGAAAACTCGCCACAATTTAGAATGATTCAAAAAAGCGGCAACCCCCGAATCTGGTCAGTACCCATCTGTCGCAGGATGCAACGAACCTTTCGAGCTTGTCATTTGACTTCTCCCCTCTCACCCCCAACATCAGTTCCCGTCACGATCCGTCCCAATCGTCCGCCTCCAAAGAGCAACAATTGAGACAGATCTGGAAATTATAGTGGGCCGTGAGGTCCGGCCCCGGTCTGGTCCAGGGTCGGCCACGCCCTGCGCGGCATCTTCAGGAGCAGCGTCTTATGCCCGTCTTTCGCAATCGCATGATCGAATTGCGTTCCCCCCTCAATGCCCTGCTACTCGTCGGAGCCTTCATGTTCGCACAGTCACTCGCGGCACTGGACGTGCGCGCCCAGGAGCGCGTCTCCCAGTTCAAGCTCGCCAATGGCATGGAAGTCATCGTCGTACCCGATCGCCGCGCGCCCGTCGTGACGCACATGGTCTGGTAC
>JAPXTA010000088.1:0-22665 GCA_033812735.1 Hyphomicrobiaceae bacterium
CACCCTTCACACGGGTGGGGTCACAGGTTCAATCCCTGTCGCGCCCACCAAACAATCGATAACAATCAACACCTTACGATTATCGCCCAGCTGGGCGGCAGCCCTATCGCGACAAAAGGAAACGTCTGCTTTTGTTGAGGCTTCCGGGCTCCTGCCCCGATGTGCGTGGTCGCCACCATGGACGGGCCGGCATCCGCAACCCTCAACATGAGCGGACTCCAGCACGGCAGAGTGAGGCACTGACGTTGGTTTTCCACGCCGCGCCAAGTTGACAATCGACTGTGCGCTTTCGCATTTTTCGGCCCGAAAGCTTTCCTTCGCCGCCAGTCTCGCCAAGCCTAAAGCCAACTAGTTCAGCGGCACGCGAATCTGGCCTCTGCCGCTGACAGCGCTGTACGTACTGGCGCCGATGCCATCGTAGCTTCCGGAGACGTCCAGCGCGACGCCATTCGGCATGGTCGTAGACAAACCGAGTTCCAGACGTCCTCGCACGCCTTCGGGGCCGGCATATTCGCCGTCAGCGGGACCGCCGCCGCGTATCCGCGTGTCTTGCGCGAAGTTCCAGATCAGGTCGGCACGTGCACGCGGCTCAAGCACAAGATCGCCGAGGTCCATCCGGTAACTCACCTCGGGCGACACCTTTGCCTGACCAAGCTTCGATTGTACCGACGGAATGGCTGCGCCGAAGGTGTCGGTGTAGCTGCCGGCCGCGTCCTGCATGTACGAAACCGACGCCGACGGCTGGAACGTCCAGGCGCCCCTGGTCCAGCGGCCGACGAGCGTCGCCGACGCGAGCCAGCGTGTGCTGTCGAAGCTGTCGCTGTACGTCATGAATGGGCTGATCGTATTGGCGGACTGCCCCCACGCCGCGCGAACTTGCCAGAAGACGTTCTGGTTGAGGCGCAGCATGGCGTATGGCCCCGCCATCCAGCCACGGCCCGATATCTCGCTTGCTTCCTTCGCTGACCGCTGCTCGGCACTGTCGAACTGTATCATCGCGCCGACAAGCAGGCCGGGATGAAGCACATAGTCGGCGCCGAATGACAGCAATCCGAAATGTCCATCCTGATCGGCGCCGCGGTCTTTGCTTTCGAAACGTGAGAATTGTCCTTGGAACCAGAGGTCAAAGGGGCTGGATTTCAAGCCACCGACATTGCCGCGGCCTGCGGACAGGTCGAACTGACCGCCGCCGCCCTTATTCGCTTCCGCCTCTGCCTGGAACCTGCGCAGGTCTCGGAGGCTTGTCGAGACTCCGATGCGCGATGCATTGTCGAAGCTGCCGTTGAAGCGGAAGCCGCCGGACTGCCCGCTGCCGCCGTTGCCCGCCGAACCGCAACGGTCGTCCACCGGCGACACGCTGACAGTATTGGCATGGCAGTGGGCGCTGTCCGTTCCGTGGCGCAACTGCATCGTGCTGCCGCCACTCTGCGCGGTTACATCGAGCATCTCTGCCAAGCTGGCGCGCGGGTTAGAACGCAGTCCGAGACCCATCGCGGTCGCATCGCCGCCGCTCGGACCCATGCCCGCGCGCGATGCGTCCGCGAGGTTGGGGTTGGCGAACGATCGGCGCCGTTCTTCCGCATTGAATCCAGAACCCGCCTGACCCGAGCTGCCCGTACCGGCTGCCTCGTTCAAACGATCGATCTGGCGGCCCGTATCGAGTTGGTTGCTCAGAAGCTGATTGGTGCGGGAGGCAAGGAAATCGCCGATGACCTTCGTCGTCTTCGCCGTCTGATCGACCGCCGTGACGCTGACCGGCTTGGAGAGTGCGGGCGCGAAGACGCCGCTCCCCGCATACGCCGCGACGATTTCATAGGTGCCCGCTGCTGTGAAACGGGCGGAACATTTTGCGACCCCTGCGCTCAACGTCATATTGGCGCAAAGGGTGGTGCTGCCCGCGCTGAAGGTCACTTGGCCTACCGGAACGCCCGCACTCGCCGTAGAGGCCGTCGCCGTGAGTTCAACTGGTTGCCCGAGCACAATCGATGCCGTCGATGCCGAGAGCTCGACCGACACGAGGGCAGGCTTGACGGCGAACGATCTCACCACATCCGCTGCCGCATGGTAGTTGGCGTTGCCGGCCTGCGAGGCTGTGATGGAGCACGTGCCGATGCCCGTGATCTTCGCCACCGCACCCGTCACATGGCAAACGTTCGTGGTGGTGGATGCGAAGGTGACGGGATTCCCTGACGCACCGCCCGTCGCCACCAATGGGACCGTCAAGCCGGAGGCGTACGTCTGGTCGGCCGGTTTCGTGAACGTGATGACCTGTGGCGCCTTGTCGATCGCGAAGGACTGCGTGACATCGGGTGCCGGTTCGTAGTTCGCGTTACCGGCTTGCGACGCGGTGATCGAGCACGTCCCGGCCGAGACGATGGTCACCGTTGCACCATTGGTGCCGCCAGTTGTGCAAACGCCCGCCGTCTTCGACGCGAAAGTGACGGTCAGGCCCGACGAGGCGGAAGCCGCCAGAGTCAAAGTCGCGTTGGGGACGTATGTTTGTGCTGGTGGCGCGTTGAACGTGATGGTCTGTGCTGACTTGCCGATGCCGAAGGTCTGCGTCACATCGGGTGCCGGTTCGTAGTTCGCGTTGCCCGCTTGCGACGCCTTGATCGAACAGGTTCCGGCCGCGACGATTGTCACCGTCGCGCCATTGGTCCCGCCCGTTGTGCAAACGCCCGCCGAATTCGAGGCGAACGTGACCGCGAGCCCAGACGAGGCTGTGGCTAGCAACGCTACCGTCCCGCCCGGCGTGAAGGTCTGAGCGGGAGGCGCACCGAACACGATCGTCTGGGGGACCTTGCTAACCGAGATTGTCACGTTCGCCGTCGCGGCGTTGTATTGCGCATCGGCGGCCTTCGTGGCTGCGACGGTGCAAGATCCGGCGGCAATGCCGGTCACTGTTGAACCGGCAAGAGAGCAGGACGCTGCGCCTGCGGTGATCGCGTAGCTGACACCACCGACACCCATGCCGCCCGACGTTGCTAGCGTCGACAAACCGTTGATCTGGATCGCTGGAGGCGTCGCGGTCGCAACCAAAGCGGTCTGGTCCGCCTTGTTGACCGTGAACGATTGCACAACGTTGGTTGCCGCCGCGTAAGATGCGTTGCCGGCCTGGGAGGCAGTGATCGAGCATGTACCGCTCTCGACGAGCGTCGCGACGTTGCCGGAAACTGTGCAAACGCTGGTGGCCGTCGATGCGTACGATACAGGCAAGTTGGAAGATGCCGTTGCTGCGAGAGCGACCGTGCGTCCAGGTGCATAGGTCTGCGCGGCGACCACTGGGAACGTGATGGCTTGCGGCAGGAAATCGACGGCAACAGTGACGTTGGCCGATGCCGGTTCGAACAACGCGTCACCAGCCTTCGTTGCAGTGACGATGCAAGTGCCTGCGCCCGCGCTTGATCCCGACAGGACGTTGCCTGCAAGGCTGCATACCGTCCCGCCCGTGGTCAGGCTATAGCTGACCGCTCCAGTGCCAGAGCCGCCGCTGGTTCCGAGAGTAGAAGTGCCAGTCGGCGAAATAGAGGAGGGTGTCGCAACGGCCACAAGTGCTGCCTGAGGCGCCTTTGTGATGGCAAACGAGCGGCGCACCGGTGTCGCTTCGGCATACAGCCCGCCATAGCTCTGCATTGCGACGATCGTGCAGGTGCCTAGAGACAATAGTGTAGCGGAACCTCCTTGTATCCCGCATACACCGAGAGTTTCCGAAGCGAAGTAGACACTCTCACCAGAGCCACCACCCGTTGCGGCCAGAGCGACACTACCGCCCGGCCTGTAAATCTGATCTCCCGGGCCATCAAAAGTGATCACCTGGGGGTATTGAAGGACCGTAAAGCTCTTTGTTGTCGATGCCGCTTCATAAAGAGGCGTTTCATATACACTGGCCGTCACCGTGCAGACACCGGGACCAATGACAATCACTTGATCCATACCGACGCTGCAAACAGTCGGCGAGAGGGAGATTACAGTCGGCGGAAATCCAACAGTAGCCGCGGATGAAATAAACAATACTTGACCATTGAAATAGTATCCATCGGGCGGTAAACTAAGCGAAATCGATTGTGGGCGAACATTAACCTGCAGCGAAATCCTGCCCCTGACCGTTGCATAAAAATTATCTGTCTTTGATGAATATTCGAAAACGCAAGTGCCCCTGGCCTTGAAAAACGCAACATTTTCACCTCCCAGGCAGACATCAGGGGTCTCGGATGTATACCACAAGGGGCCGGACACAGCGGAACCGGGAAGGGGTTGCATCGAAAAACTTGTAAGATATGGACCCGTCGGAAGATTTGAAACCGAATTCGGAATCGGGTCAACAGTGACAGGTATGCCGTTGACATATGCTTCATCGAAGGACACTTGGTCGTAGGGAACAAATTTCGCGTACAAATAATAGGTGCCGGCCTGCATTCCGGACGAAAACGACGTCCAGCTAGCGTTATATGTGCCCGGCCCAACGTTTCTGGCCACTAAAGTGTCGTTTAAATAGATATCGCCGCGAGGCGGAATCCAGAGGCACCATAGAACACCGGAATGAGCTACGGTCAAAGTTACATTGACGGCAGTCTGGCTATTAGCGATGACGTTTGAAGGAGATCGACTGACACCGAGCGTTGTAGTCCCGCAGTTTCCAGCCTGGGCGGAATTGGATATAGCCACAGCGATTGCGCCAGCCAATAATACCGCATAAAGAAGGCTCGAGAGGCGTCGATGCGCACGAGCGAGTCCGACCAGTAATCTTTTCATGAGCTTCAGAGCCTGTCAGGCGCTTCGTTAGTGGGCGGACGAGCAACAAGCGTCACAACGCGTCACTGCTGAACGGTACACGCGGACATAACTCGACGGGCGCGGAACAAGCGGAACGCGGGCGCACGGGCTTACAAGCCAAACTCTACGCCACTCGCATACAAGCCTCGTCGCGAGGCACTGGAACGGTTCCGGCTAAGGGCCGTACTCAATCCGATTGCTTGGTAACACGACTGCATCGTCCGCAACTGGCAAAAACTGGGCGCATCTGGCTCAGGCTCCCGCTGGCAAGTCCGATGTGGCCAGCCAGTAACAGACGGATACAGCTGCGCTGGTGACTGGTGGGTCTGCAAACAGACGACTTGACCAGCTTGGGTTTCCAAGAAAGCGTCGGATGGCGACCAATTCTTCGAGGCAGCGAGTGAATGAGACGGCCGTTGGCGTTGGACAGTCACGATCACGAATTTTCGAGACGAACCACACAGGAAGATTGGCAACGCATTCTGGTTCTCCGCGACCATCCCCGCATGATGAACGGTGTACTCGCGTATGAGGACATCATCGGCGACTTCTTCTCTGGCAACGTGCTGCTGAACCGCGTGGTGGTCGAGTTCGCGCGCTTCCAGATGATCGTTTACATGCTCTATCTCTACGACACCGCCGACCCGGCTGATCCACGCACGGGGCTCACCACGTCCCGTCTTCAACAGATTGCCAATACGAAGGGACTTTTGAGCCGGGGCGGAGTGACGACGTTCGTCGGGCTGTTGCGATTCGCTGGCTACCTGCACCGCATTCCATCGCCACTCGACAAACGGGTCGTCCATCTCGCACCGACGCCGAAGTTCCTTGAGCTTGTCGAGACGTGGAATCGGCACATTTTCGCCTGCATCGACACGATTACTCCCGACGCAGATCTCGTCCGTTGCCATCGGAAGCATCCTCGCTTTGGCTGGGAGATGCGCCGGAGAGGCGCCGAGGCGCTGCTTGCCGGATGGAAGCCCTTGGATCCCTTTCCGGAAACGTTTCACTTTTTCAGCTGTAACGGCGGTTTCATGCTGCTGCTGCACGCCGTTGCCAAGACGATTCGTGAGGGAGGGCGGCGCGAAATCGTGCCTGTCTCGATCGATCTCGCATCGTTCGGCAAGCGCTTCGGCGCTTCCCGATCACAGTTGCGCCGTCTGCTCGAGGCCGCGCATGGCCGCGGTCATCTTCTGGCAGAGCCCAAGAACGGAAAGCATATCTACCTGTCTCCGCAATTGCTTTCAGCGTTTGCCGGATGGACGGCGAGCGAACTCGCGAACTACCGTCTATGGGGATTGGCCGCGAAGGCAGATCTCAGATTGTAATCGGTCTTAGCGAGACTCGCGTCACACCATCCGCACTCTCAGCGCGGTCGCGATTTGTGCGACCACACGCTCGGCCGCGCGACGTGCGGGGTCTTGTTGCAAAGGGGTGTGAAGCGGATCGAGGCGGGCACAGCATGCTTGGGCGTTTCGCTTACTTCGTCGCGCCAGCGATCGCCTTTCAGCCGCCGTAGCCAAATTGCTTTGGTAGAAAGAGGACCGTCTCCGGGAAGACGATCATCACGAACAACGCGGCGATCAGCACGGCGATGAACATCCAGATCTCGCTGATCATCTCCTTCAGTGGGATACCGGTGATGGCGTTGACCACAAAGAGCAGGACGCCGTAGGGCGGCGTGATCAGCCCGATCATGCAGTTGACCACGGCGACAACACCGAAATGCACGAGATCGATGCCGAGCGCCTTACACGTCGGCAGGAACAGCGGGATGATGACGAGGATGATGGCCGAGGCATCGAGGAGGCACCCGAGGATCAGCAAGAGGATGTTCACGAGGATCAAGAACATCAGCGGTGAGACGTTGAGGCTTTGCATCAGCGTCGTCACCTTCGCCGGAATATTCTCCGAAGCGATGATGTAGTTGAAGATCAGCGAGGCGCCGATGACGAGGCCGACAGCGGCCGTTGCTTTCGCGCTTTCGACGAAGACGCCATGGAGTTTCGCCAGCGTCAGGGCCCTGTACACGAATGCCGAGACCAGCAATGCATAGAGGGCTGCCATGGCTGCTGCTTCGGTCGTCGTGACCAAACCGGACATCGCCGGAATGAACATTTCGCCGTAGATACAGAACAGCAGGAACACGGGCATCAAGAGTGCCGGCAATGCCTGGAGCGTCAGCGCAGGCAGCTCGCGCAGCGGTACCGAGCGCTCGACCGGGAAACCACGCTTCTTCGCGGTCCACCAGTTCATGGCCATCAGAACCATCCCCATCATGAGGCCCGGCACGATGCCGCCCATGAACAGGTAGCCAATCGATGCGTTCGAGACGAGCGCGTACATCACCATCGGGATCGAGGGCGGAATGATCGGCCCAATCGTGGCGGCGGCGCCCGTTATGGCGGCAGCATAGCCGCGCGTGTAGCGGCCATCCTTGGTCATCATCGGAATGATGATTTTGCCGAGGCCGACGGCATCGGCGACCGCCGAGCCGGACATCCCGGCGAAGATCATGTTCGAGACGACGTTGACGTGGCCGAGGCCGCCGCGGAAGCG
Organism: Hyphomicrobiaceae bacterium; assembly: GCA_033812735.1. Lineage (GTDB taxonomy): Bacteria > Pseudomonadota > Alphaproteobacteria > Rhizobiales > Hyphomicrobiaceae > JABFRJ01. The sequence continues at coordinate 7,333 of JAPXTA010000088.1, forward strand.
GCCGACGAGCGCAATGCAGAACCGCAGCAGGCGCTCTGAGATCGAACCCGCATTCATGATGTTGGCAGCGGTGATAAACAGTGGGATCGCAAGCAGCAGCGGGCTGTCGTAAATGCCCTGCACCATCGTCTCGGCGGGAACCGCGAGATCGCCGCCCTTGAGCAACATATAGACGATGGCCGAGACGATCATGGCGAAAGAAATCGGCGCGCCGAGCATGGCCACCGCAACGAGCACGATGATGCAACCGAGGAATGGAGAGATCATGCGGCCGGCTCCTCGCCGTGAGGGCCATCCAACTCATGCGGCTTGGCGCCGCCCATGAGCTTGATGGCGCGCCAGACGTAGCGGACAATGACAGACGCCGCGAATACGGCATAGATCGAGTAGATCCACCACATCGGCACGGCGTCGCCGGTAAAGGGGATTTTCAGCGTCGGATTGGGCTTGTTCCAGCGGTAGAGCTGACCGAGCCAGCTATCGATGGTTGCCGGCAGCGACCACGCAAAGAAGGCGGCAATGACGATCGCCGTAAATATCGCCATGATGCGTTGTCTGTCCGGCTCGAACAGGTTGTAGAACATGTCGAACTTGACGTGGTCTCTATCGGACAGTGCGAATGCGCCGCCGAAAAACGCGATCCAGACCATGCAGGTGGTCGAGAGATCCGCCGTCCAGATGAATCCACCGCCGCCGATCTGGTACTTCGCGAGATAGCGCGTCACGATCTGGATGATGAACGTGAAGAACATCACCGCCATCATCAGTCCCAAGATATCGTCGGCGAGACGGCGCAAGCGCGATGGTTTGGTGGTCACGTCTGATCCCCGGGTGATCAAGCTATCGCGTCGAGAGCCGACAACCGATGCGCCCCGCCGCCCTGTTCGAGCAGCGGGGCTGTCGCTTCAGTCAGTTCCGTCTCACTTCACCGCGTTGACTTTGTCGACCATTCCGGCCGGCCAATCCTTGGCGAACTTGGAGGCGAGGTAGTCCTTCTGGACCTTGGCGCGGAAGGCTGCGACGTCAGGCGTATAGACCTTGAGGCCCTTCTCCTTGAAGAACGCCTCGAGTTCACCCTCGAGCTTCAGCTGCGCTTGACGTGCCTTCTCGGCGGCGTCATCGGCGGCCTTTTGAATGGCCTTCTGCTGGTCGGGCGTGAACTTGTCGAACACCTTCTTGGAAATCGCGATGTAGTTCTGGTCGACGAGGTGCGAGGTCAGCACGATTTGCTTCGTGACTTCGAAGAACTTGCTATCGCGCACCGTCGGCAGCGGATTGTCCTGGCCATCGACCGTGCCGGTTTGCAGCGCGGTGTAGATTTCCGGGAAGGCGACCGGCATCGGGCTTGCACCGAGAGCGGTGCCAAGGAACAACCAAGCTTCCGTGCCCGGCATACGCAGGCGGATGCCCGCCATATCGGCCGGCGTCTTGATTTCCTTGTCGGTGCGCAGGTTGACCTGACGGCGGCCGAGATACATCACCGAGAGCAGCTTGACGCCGAGCTTGTCCTCGGTCTGCTTCTTGAGGTCGTTCATGAAGTCGGCGGCGAAGACCTTCTTCTGGTGATCGGCGTCGCGCAGCAGATAGCCGGCGGTGAAGATCGACCACGCCGGGATGATCTGTGCCAATTCCTGCGGCGAGGTGATCGACATTTCGAGGTTGCCGCGGGCAATCGCCTCGAGTTCGGTGCCCTGCTTGAACAGCGTCGCATTGTAGTGCGGCTGGTATTCAGCGAAGTCCTTGACGGCCGGACCGAAAACCTCAGCGAGGCCAACGGCGCGCTGGTCGGTTGCCGTCATCGGTGCGGACATGCGCAGCACCTGCTTTTGCTGTGCGACCGCCGGTATGGCCGCGAGCACTGCCGCGGCCGTCACGAGCGATGCGGCTGCGCGCCGCGTGATGTTCTTAGTCATGGATGGTTCCTCCCTTGATGTTCGATTGTACGTCTTGTCAGTAAGTCGCGCGGCCGCCGGTCAGGTCGAATGCAAATCCGGTCGTAAAGCTGCACTCCGGGCTTGCAATCCACGCCACCATCGCGCCGATTTCGGGGATTTGCAGCGGCCGCCCCATCGGTATCTTGGCTTTCATAGCCTCAATGTGCTCGACCGTCATTTCCTTAAACAGTTCGGTCTCGGTCAGTGCGGGCGCAATGCAGTTCACCGTTATGCCGTCGCGGACGACCTCCTTGGCGATTGCCTTGGTCAATCCGATCACACCGGCCTTGGCCGCCGAATAGGGTGCGATGCCGGGTACGCCTTCCTTGCCTGCGATCGACGCGACGGTCACGATGCGACCATACTTGCGCTCGCGCATATGCGGGATCGCTGTCCGCATGCCGTGCCAGACGCCGGTCAGATCGATATCGATCACGCGCTTCCAATCGGCCGTCGAGTATTCCCAACTCGGCATGACGGGACCGTTGATGCCCGCGTTGTTGACGAGGATCTCCACGGCGCCGGCCTTCGCAACGACTTTTTCAAAGGCGCGCTCGACGCTGGCGAGGTCGGTGACGTCGACTGTGTCGGCGAGCAGCGGTTCAAACCCCGCGGCCTTGGCGTCGAACGGCGATAGATTGGCGTCCCAGATCACCACGCGGCAGCCGTCTGCCGCCAATCTTTGGGCAATCCCGAGGCCGATGCCGCGCGCGGCTCCAGTGACGATTGCGGTATGCCCTGCTTTGCCAGACAACGCCTAGCTCCTGCTTCCCGGCCGTTTCCTCGAGCAGTTCCACAGTACGACGACGAGGTCGCGGCTCTTGTTGAGAGGCCAAGTGGATACTACCATCCCGTACCTCAGTTGTAGGCAACCCTCTCCCGTCTGGTCAAGCTAGGTCATTCCCGTGCGCAACGAAAACAGCCAGGCATTGCGGATCATCGACGTCGAACGCCGGCCGGCGCTTGCCGTGATCGTCGAGCGCCGGCTGCGCGAGGCCATCATGTTTGGGGAACTCGCTCTCGGCGAAGCGATCTCCGAAGATCGTCTGGCGACGCGCCTCGGCGTCAGCCGCACTCCCGTCAGAGAGGCCCTGACGGCTCTGCAACTTCAGGGTTTGGTTTCGATCCAGCCGCAGCGCGGCAGCTACGTGTTTTCGCCGACGGACGGCGATCTCGACGAGATCTGCCAGTACCGGTTCTGGGTCGAGAGCCGAGCCTTGGCTTTGGCGGCCGGGCTGAACAAGGCCGAGACGGTGGCTGCGATGACCTTGGCCCAGACACAGATGGAACAGGCAGAGGCGGCCAATCATGCCGCCGATGCGGCACGTGCCGACGACGCTTTTCATGGCGCGTTTATCGAACGGTGTGGCAACCGGCTGCTGATGCAGGCCTATGCCCTCGTATCCGGCCGCGTCGGCGCCATTCGCTTTTTTGCGCGGCAATCCGGTGGCGCGCGAAGCTATTCCGGCGCCGAACATCATCGGATCATCGCGGCTGTGACAAATGACGACCTGCCGGCCGCGACCCATATCCTCAAGCGCCACGTCATGAACATGCGTGCTCACTTCCTCGAGGCGAAGCAGGTTTCGGCGCAAGACTAGGCGCGTCATTTTCAGGTCTCATGTGCGGCGAAAACTCCGCACGCGGCCAGTTTCGTGAGTTGACTACAAGCGTTTCAATTATAAGTTGATTGTCTCAGCAGACCGATTCAGTCGGTAAGTTTCTGCTGAGATGCTTCGTGTTTCAGGCAGGCCAGAGTGTTCGCCGTGCCTGCAGTGTCGTCGTGATCGCGTCGTGGGCCTGCCTCGTTCAGCCGTGCAATCTTTGCTGCGGCGAATGAGTTGCCGGGAACCGTAAGAGCCGAAGCGAGACGGTGAGACTATGCCGGCCAACATCCTCCGAACTTGCTTGATGCTGGCCGCTTGCGCGTTCTGGAGTGCAAGCGCCGGAGCGCAATCCAGTTGCAGCAACATTGCGCTCGCATCCCTGACAAGCTCGACGACGATCAACGTGACACCCGCCTATGCGCCGTTCAGTGGTACCGGCCTGACCAGTCCGTTCACGGTGACGATCAGAAATCAGAACGGCGGCAACTGCAGCATCGCACCCATTTTCGTTCGCGGCACTGCTCCAGTGGTCATGACCAACGGCGCCTTCAATCTGACTTACGACATCAACTACAACGGCACGCCCGTGGTGGTGATCGGCGGCGGACCGCTCAGCGGCTTCTACGCAACGCTCGGCGGCAATTCCTCTTTCACGTTCAACACCTATAACGTCGCCGTCGCCGCCAGCCAGACGTCTGCCGCCGCGGGGACTTTCACCGATACGAACATGGCGATCCATTTGTATGCGTACCGGCTCGGCAACTGGCAGCTCGTGCGCACCTATCCGCTCACAATCAATGCGACGGTCAACAAGACCTGCACAATGGCGGCGGCCAGCCCAGCGACACTCAATTTCACATCGGCCATCGCGAATGGTACGCCGAACCCCGGCGTCGTGCTGACCTCTACGCTCTCCAACATCAATTGTACTTTTCCCTCGAAAATTACGCTCAGTGGCAGTGCGCTACAGCGGGTTCCTGCCGTTGCGGCGGCGCCTGGGTTCGATAGCTTCATCAATTATAAGGCTGCCGCGACGCTCGGTGGTGCGTCGGTTACGTTGACGACGACCACATCGAGTGCAGCCGTCACCTCGGCCGGGTACAATGTAGCGAGCGGCACAACGATTGGCGCTTCGCTGCCGGTGAACGTCAATCTTTTGGCGGGGCAACCGCTCAGGTCGGGCAACTACTCAACGACCTTGTCGGTCACGATCGATCCAACCTTGTGACGATATCAGCCGCTCGCCGGAAAGGCGTTTGCGTGCGCAACCCGGCTTGTTGACGGCTCGGCAATCTACCGCCTCAGTTCGACCTGGCTCGTCGCCTGCCAAGCGGTTGCCGCCGGCTGCTCGTCTGAGGGGCGCTCTGCCGGGTCGATTGTCTGGCGCAAGGCGATGGGCCCGCCAATCGGCTGAAGTGTGCCGGCGCGAATGAGGCCGTTGGCTCCCTTTGGCACCTCGAGGGCGTAGCGAACCACGCCCTCGTCTGCCGGCATCTCGATCGTCCACTGCCCTGGAGAGAGGCCCTCGGCAGCAAATCGTCCCGCGGAGTTGGTCATGACGGGCACATGGCGTTGGGGATCATTCGAGGCCGATGCGGTGCCGGACAACAGTGCGAGCGGCCCGCCCTTCGGCCCGATGAGAGTGCCATAGACCGACACGGAATGGTTCGATCCGACTTCGAGGGCATAGCCCGATCTCAAGTGGGGACGAACGTCGAAAGCGCCGGAGCCGAGGCTGTAGCCGACTGGCAAGTCAGCCACGTCGACTGCAAGGGTAGTGCCCGAGTAGGCCGGCAAGTCGGTGACGACCGCGGGTCCGAACCTGTCCGCCTTGGCGCGAATTTGGTCGAGCGAGCCGACGAGGACATCCCTGCCCGCCAGAGATTCGTGGGGATAAACGATTGCGAAGGCATTGCCTCTGATCGGCGCACCGACGGCGACCTTGCCGTCGGCAAACGCAATTGCCGAGCCGACGCGCAAGCTTGTGCGCTGCTGGTCGATATCATTGCCGAAGTAAGACGAATTGAAACCGCCGTAGTGCGACAAGCGTGCTTCCGCCCGGTTGCCATAGTAGCCGACGACACCGTTGATGCCGGCACTGTCAGACCGGCCGTCGCTTATAGCGTCGACGCTGGTCTCCCAGCGCCCCACACCCACGCCATGGCTGTGTGTCGCCGACACAAGAGCCTGACGATTGAGGCTGTCGTAGCTCGCAACGGCATGTGTCGTCCCGCCGAAGTGGATAAAGGCGCGCGCCATGACGCGGAACTCGGGCGAGATGTTGTCTTGTAGCGAGGGCACGTAGCGCAGCGTCGCCTCGTTTGAGTATCCGACCGAAATGCTGCCAGTGACGCGGTCGTAGATCGGGCCAGACAACATGAGGTCGGCGCCGTAACGATCGCCGCGCACGGCGAACGTGCTGGGGTCGAGGGCGTCATCGTTTGAGAATTGGTAGCGGCCGGCGAGGGTGAGAGACAAGCCATGGCCGACAGGTACAGTGTAGGCGCCAGAAAGTTTGAGCCAGTAGTTATACGTCGGATATAGGACACCATTCGCCGTCGCCAGGAAGTCGCCCGGCTGGCGGAATTGCGGGCTGCGGTATTCGGCCGACAGGCGAAGGCTTTCCTGGCCTGCGACCGACGTCCGTTTCAATCCCTTGAAGTCGAGAAGGTCCCAGGAGGCTCCGAGAGCGAATCCCTGCCCCGCGGACGAGTGGCTGAAGCCGCCGTGCAGGGCGAAGAAGCCCCAATGCGTGCCGGCCAGCATCGTGCCACCCGCCAACCCAACGTCGTCATCGAGTTGGGCGGTCACCTCCGCCGTCACCCGATCCGTCAATCCGTAGCGATAAGTGCCGGACACCGCATAGCGGTCATCGGCATAGAGCCGTTCGCTGTCGAGATAATACGATGGAACGCCGCCACCGACGGACCACTCGCTGGCGCCGCTCTTGAGAAGCTGGTGATCGAAGAAGGTCGTCCATTCCAATGTGCGGCGTGCACCGGTGTCATCGGTGATGTCGAGACGCAAACGGTTGCTGCCGGAGACAAGCGCCAGGTCCCTCAGGTCGTAGGTGCCGGGCCGCAAGCGCAGATGGCGAACCGGCTGACCGTTGACGAAGACCTCGACCAGCGATGGCCGCTCCAGCAAGAAGGATTGTTTGGTGGAGGCGCGGCCATAGGTATCGGGCTGCAGTTTGTGCGGCGCCTTTTCCAAGACGATACCGCCGATATCGGTGATGCGCTGGAAGCCACGCGATTCCGTGTAAGCGTCGCCGACCTGTAGACGCAGCGCGCTCTCCGGACGATCATGGATGAGACGTGTCCGCCGCCGTTTGAAGCCTTCCGTGTGCGCGTAATTGCAGAATGCGTCATGCGGGCAATTTTGCGCATCGACGGCGCCGTCGTAGACCGCCTCGTTCTCCAATACGAAGCCGCCGTAGCGCATGGCCGACTCGAGCTCCAAAGCGAGGCCCGTCCGTGCCGCATGTCCGCCGGCTTCCCAAAGGTGGTCGATGCCGCCGGTGATATTGACGAAGCCGGACCAGATTGCCGGCCGGGCCAAAGCCGTGCTTTGCACGATCGGCCGCGAACCGTTCAAGCTGATGACGCTCGTTGTTCGGGCATCGGCGCGTGGCGCGAGAACGAGGGCGACTTGGAGCTTGTCGAACACCACATTGGCGTCGGTGGACTGGAGCGCCGCAATGTCGATGAGACCGGCTTTGTCGGGCAGCCGGCGGATCGTTTCGGCGACTTCAGGTTTGATGACGTCGCCGAGCATGTCGACGAACACGTTGCGCGGGATCCAAATGCGATCGTCTGGGTCGATCCTCACGGCGATCTCGCCGAGCTTCCGGCTGTCGTCGAGCAGCGGCACCGACATGTTGAGCGCGCGGCCGGTGGCGTTTATTTGATCAGTAAGGTTTTTGCCGTACACATTGTCCTGAGCGAGCGCTCCCGATGAGAGCGCGGCCGCAGACATTTGGATGAGCGTAAGACAAGCAACGGCAATCACCGCGAAGCGGGTAGCCGCTATCAGCGTTGCGACAGGCCAACATCCGTGGTTGCCTCGTCTACTCATGCTCCCTTGCTATCTGATTTGCGGCTAACTGCCCTCATCTCCGTGAACGAACATTTTCGTCACCGACCCGGATAGTTGATCTTCGCCTCGACCTTCGAGACGTTGCCCGGCAGTGGCACCTGCAGGACGAACCGCCGCCTCTTGCCAGGCTGCACCAAGCCGATGCCGACCAGTTGCTCGAGTTGCGACGGTGTGAGTGTCTTGGACCAGCCGTTGGCGGCCAGGTGGATCGTCGCTTTCGGTAAGAGCGCGTGCACGTTCGCCGGGTTCTCGACGGTCACGACGGGATTGTTTTTGCCGTCCTTGCCCCGGGTGATGTCAGAGGCGACCAGCCGCAAGGTTGAATTGCCTTCCGGGGGCGCGACGTTCACGACGACGCCAAAGGCCATCACCACTTGGACCTGGTTCGGCTTCATCTGCATCTTTACGGGAAGCTGGGCCATCGTGATGACGTAGCTTTCCGATGCCCTGAGCACCGGCTCACCGACCCAGCTGACGCGGAAGATTTGGGTGCCGCCTGGGGGAATCATCGTCTGCGGTGGAAAGACGAGAAAGTTCTGCGACCCATCCGTCGTCTTTTGGACGCCGTTCTCGTCGACGGACAGTTGCTTGATGACCGCTTCCACGGGGAGTGGGGCGTCACTATCGTTGTGGACGACGATCTGGCTGCGGCTGCTGGAACCGGCCGAGGTCATCTCGACATGGGTTGGGGAAACACTCATGGCGCGGACAGGTGACCCCATCCACGCGCCCAAAATGCCCAACGCACACAAAATTGCACTCGCTCTTGCGAAACGCATACGGGTCCTCTCGTTTTGGAGACGAGGCACTTCGACCCGTTTCGAACGGCGCCAGCAGTCGATGCTGGCGCCACCCGTACTGTGTGCCTCTTACTGCGGTGTCAGTGTCACGACCAAGACGTCGGCGTAGTTGCCGGCCAGCATTGGCAGCGTGTTGGCAGACGGGGTGATGTCGACCGTCAACGTGCCGCCGTTGGCACCGGCATTGGTTGCGGCCGTTGCCGTCGTCGCGCTGCTCGTGACCAGTGTGGGAGCGGCGCCCGCGAACGATGCCGCGGCCGTGTAGTGGATGACGTTTTGGAAGCTGCCGTTCGAGCCTACGGTCGTCAAACCGGTGTTGGTCGTGGTCAATGTGAGGTTCGAAATTTTCGTGCACGCGACGCTCGCGACGGACACCTGAGACAACGGCGCCGTGACGACGTTACCGTTGGTGACAGTGATCGTGCGTGTCTGCAAAGCGCCGGTCGCGGCGCCGGCGATCGAACAGAAGTCCGTGACCGTCGCGTTCAGGTTGATGTTCTGCGTGGCGGTCTGAGCCAAAGCAGACGTGCTGCTGATTGCTAGGGCGACACCGAGGACCGAGACTACTTTCGAGATTTTCATTTTGGGCTCGCGGAAAGTTGTTGGCAAATGGTTCGCCGACCTTGTCGTCTTTTGCCCGACTGCTTCAGGACGGCTCATACGTGATTCTCGATCACCTTGGTTACGGTACAGTTAAAGATTGTCCCAAGATGCTCATTTGCAACTGGATTGTTGCTTTGGGTTGTATGATCTTCTTAAGGGCCGAGGACGCCCTCGCGCGGCCTCGATCAAGCCTGACATGCCCCGGCAGCGCGGCTTGGCTTAGGCAGGCTCTAAGGGCGGACATTTCGGTAAGCGCTTCCGTCCCCGGCGGTTTGTGGCTAACGTTTACGTCAATGAAGACCCGGTTCTAGAGGTCTCTGATGGGAGCGATGTCGATGGCGACTGGGATTGCCGATGCCGCGAAGCTCTTGGCGCGGGACGAGGCTCGCAGGCGCGCTTATGCGATGCCACTCGCCGACTATCATGTCGGACATCCCGAACTCTTTCGCTCCGACACGCTGTGGCCGTACTTCGAACGGTTGCGCCGCGAAGAGCCCGTGCACTGGTGCGGCACGAGTCCGATCGGCAACTACTGGTCGGTCACCAAGTACAAGGACATCATGCACGTCGAGACCAATCCGGCGATCTTCTCGTCGGATGTCAGGCTCGGCGGCATCATGTTGCGCGATGTCGACCCGAAGTACGAATGGCCGAGCTTCATCGCCATGGACGAGCCGCAGCACGGCGCACAGCGCAAAGCGGTGCAGCCGATCGTGTCGCCCGAGAGCCTCGCCAAGTTCGCCAAGCTCATCCGCGAGCGGTCGCAAAGCGTGCTCGACAATCTACCGCGCAATGAGACGTTCAACTGGGTGGAGCGCGTCTCGATCGAGCTCACCACGCAGATGCTGGCCACGCTGTTCGACTTTCCGTGGGAGGACCGGCGCAAGCTGACGCGGTGGTCCGACGTCGCGACCGCGCTGCCGAAAAGCGGGGTCGTCGCCAATGAAGAGCAGCGGATGGCCGAACTCGGCGAGTGCTATGCCGCGTTCGCCAAGTTGTTTGCCGAGCGGGCCCGTCAGGAGCCGAAGTTCGATCTCATCTCGATGCTCGCGCACAGCGAGGCGACGCGGACGATGGACAAGGAAAACCTGATGGGCAACATCATCCTGCTCATCGTCGGCGGCAACGATACGACGCGGAACTCGATGACGGGTTCGGTACTGGCTCTGAACGAAAATCCCGGCGAGTACGACAAGCTGCGCGCCAATCACGCGCTGATCGACAGCTTCGTTCCGGAAGTCATCCGCTGGCAGACGCCGCTCGCGCACATGCGACGGACCGCCACGCAAGATACGGAACTTGGCGGCAAGACGATCCGCAAGGGCGACCGCGTGGTGATGTGGTACGTGTCCGGCAACCGCGACGAGGACGTGATCGAGCGGCCGAACGACTTCATCATCGACCGGCCCAATCCGCGCAGCCACATGTCGTTCGGGTTCGGCATTCACCGTTGCCTTGGCATGCGCGTCGCCGAGTTGCAGCTCAAGATCCTGTGGGAAGAATTGCTCATGCGATTTGACCGCATCGAGGTCGTCGGCGAGCCCAAGCGCATCTACTCCAGCTTCATCAAGGGCTACGAGTACCTGCCGGTACGCATTCCCGGTTGATCGTCCGTCGATCGGCGACACTTTTCATTGCCGTTTTTCACCGCCGCCGTGCAGGCTGTGACGGCGGCGGCACATCTCAACAGGACGCGGACGAGTGTGGCCGCTGCTGGTTTGCATGACGAGCGGGAATCGCGCTTTAGCCTTGCATCGGACCCGGAGGGGCACCGCGAAAGGTACGAGCGCATGGCATTCTATCTGGCAGTTGCGAATCGCAAGGGCGGGGTCGGCAAATCGACGCTATCGGTGATGCTCGCGCAGAGCTTCGCGATCTGGGGCAAGAAGCGCGTCCTCGTGCTCGATCTCGACAGCCAGTGCAACGCCTCGCTGATCCTGATCGGTGGCCAAGGTTGGAGTTCGGCGCGCAAGGCCGGCAAGACCATCTCCGACTATTTCTACGACCTCTTCGACGGCATCCCGGCGCAACCGCGCGATTACCTTCTGCCGAATGTCGGCGATGTCGCGGACGAAACAGGCAGGGCGCCGCGGATCAACCTGCTGCCCGGCTCGCTGTTGCTCGAGGATATCCAGGGCGAGCTCTATCTCAAGCAATCGCGCGAGAGCACGATACCAGATGTGGTCGCCAATCGCGTGCGCGGCCGGATCGAGACACTGCTTCGCCGGTTCGGTGCCTCCTACGACCTCGTCATTCTGGACTGCCCGCCGGGTCTCTCGTTTTCGGCGCTCGCGGCTCTGCAGATCGCCAACAAGGTGCTGGTGCCCTTCCGTCCCGACTATGTGTCGCAGCTGGCCGTCGACCGCATCTCGCTGCTGATCGAGGACAAGTACACGCTCGACGACCTCGCCGAGGTGCCGTTCACAGACCGGCGCTATGCGTGCATCGCCAATGGCGTTCGCGCGGCGGGCAGGGATCGTGTGTTGATCGAGGAAATCGGCATTCTGCATCCGATGATCGAGAGCGCGATCCCGCACAAGGATTCGATCGCCAACGCCTTCGATTGGGACCCGCGATTGAAGCCGATCGAGGAAAAGTACGGCGACGGTGTCGAAGATCTCCGCAAGCTCTATAATGAAATCTCGCCCTGGCTCGATGACGCCCGCTTGAAGGCGGCCGAGTAAGGGACGCGGAGACACAGGCCATGACACGCGCAACGAAGTCGCTTTCCGGCGGCGGCAAAGACAAATTCTTCAAAGCTGTTATCGCGACGGAACCGGGCGTCGACCCCCAAGCGGCGGCGCGGCTTGGGGACGCTCTGATGAACGCGGTCTCCGAAGTGCGGGTTCGCCGCGACGCTTGGGAGACCTACTCGAAGCCAGCGCCCGGCGAGAAGGGCCGCAAGGGCGCGAAGGCGAGGGCGGCTGCTCAAGCTGCCGCGCAACAGTCCGCCTCTCCCGCTGCGGCGCCTTCAGCAGCAGCCACACCCTTCGATCCGTTTGCTTTCAGCGCCGTCGCGGTGCTGACCCGAAAGGGCAAAGAGGCGCTCGCGGCCGAACTGGCGACGATTGCATCGGCTGCAAATCTCAAAGCTATTGCAGCGGCGCAGCACCTCGCCGTCGATCCGGCCCTCGACGAGGCCGAGGCGCTGCGGGCGGCGCTGATCGTTGCGACCGAACGCCGAATTGCCGAGCGCCGCGCTGCGGCGGGCTGACCTTGGCCTTCAATCGAGGACGGCTTCGGCTTCGATTTCGACTGTGAAGTCGGGTGACGCGAGACCCGCCACCTGGATGTAGGTGTTGGCGCAGAGAAGACCGTCCATCACCTCGTCGCGTATTTTGCGATAGAGCAGAACTTGGTTCGGCTCGGTGACGTAGATCGTCGCCTTCACGAGATGACGCTTCTCGAAGCCCGCCGCCGCGAGCACCGCGAAGACGTTCGCCCAGGCCTGACGCATCTGGCCTTCGGTTCCCTGGACCGTGTTGCCGTCGGGCGTCACGCCGATCTGGCCCGAGACGACGATACGCTTGGCGGCAGCGGTGTGAACCACCGCCTGCACATACTTGGATGCCGGTTTGACGACGGTCGATGGATTGATGCGTTCGATCATGGCGTGCTCCGATGCGGAATTGTGGAACCACATCGTAAGCGGCGGGGAGTTGGCGCGGAAGCCGCCGCGTGATCACTCTTCGAGGACGAGACGGCCTGAACGCATTTCGTAGCGCGAGAGTTTCGACAGGAACGAGTTGCCGAGCAGCGTCATGCTGAGCTTGCCGTCTTCGACGACGGCGGCCGAGACATTGCGCACCATGACGTCGCCGATCTGGACGCGGTCGAGCATGACCGGGGCGACTTTCGCCACGCCGTTGGCGGTGGAGACACGGTGGGTGAAGTCGCTGTCTCGCGGCGAGACGCCGATGGCGCGGGCATCCTGATAAGTGAGCGCGACCATCGAGGCGCCGGTGTCGACCATGACAGTGATGTTGCGGCCGTTGACCTCGGCGTCGGTGAGGAAATGGCCGTTGGAGCCGGCTTTGAGCTCCGCGGTCGCACCGGCTGGCCTGCTGGCTGGCTGCACCGACGTCATCGCCCCTGCTGACACGGTTTCGCGCGGCATGTCGATGCCGGCCATGCCGAGTGCAGCTGATTTGATGGTGCTGTAATTGAGAACGCAGACGGCGCCGATCACGAGTACGGCTGCCCAACCAGCGAGATCGATCAGGACCTTGCGGCCGCCCGAGGACATCGACATGACAACGCTCCACGCCAACAGTCCCGGCGCGGTCTGCGTTGCATCTGCCGACAATGGATCAGATGCGCAGGGTCAGAAAATCGCCGGAAAACTCATATGAGCGCAGTCTATTTAAGAAAGTCATACCGAGCAGGCTGTCCTTCAGTGTACCCGGCTTGGCCACGAGGGCATCGACATTGGTGAGTTGAATAGGACCGATCGACAGCGCCCGCAGGCGCACGGAGGCCGCAAAGGTGGTTCCGTTGGCGGTCTGCACTGGCACTTGGAACCGCAACTTATCAACTTCGATGCCGAGTTTCTGAGCATCGGCGGGGTTCAGCACGACGGTCGATGCGCCGGTGTCCACCAGCATCGAGACGGGTTGGCCATTGGCATTGACGCGGGCGATGAAGTGTCCGTCCGAGCGGCGGCGGATCTTGACGGCACGCTCGCCATCGACCTGGGCGTCGGCGCGGACGATCATGCCGGGGGGAGCGATTTCGCTGCCGACGCGCTGTGCGACGGACAGCAATTCTTCGCGATACGTGTAACCAGCGACGGCGGCGCCGAACAGGAACACCCAAGTGAACACGTGGCGAAGTGCCTGGCCGATGCGCCCCCGATAGCTGCCCGACAGCGCCGAGCCGACGAACAGGAGCATGGCGATGCCAGCCGTTACCGCGACGACGTCGCGGACATCGTAGCCTGCGATGCTATCGCCTTCGCCGCGAGCAACGATGATCGAGCCGACGAGGATCAGCAGCAGGAACGAGATCCAACCCATGTCATACCGCCTGACGCTTCTGGAGCTGTAACTGATGCGGCCCCGGGCGCGCCGGCAAAGCAGCCATGACCGCGCGGCGCTCGGCCGGGCTCATGCTCGCCCAACGCGTAATCTCGCCGACCGTGCGCCCGCAACCGGTGCACTGGCTGGTCGCGTGATCGAGCACGCACACATCAATGCACGGGGTTTCCATACGGAAGTGATCCTCTCAGCGGACGCCCAACCTGCGCCTCTTACCCTGAGATTTAGATAACATATTGTCACTCCTACAGCAAAAGCAGAGGACGCTTGGCGATCACCGTTCAACTTCTCGGGAGGCCAGCAAACAGCGAGGCGTCCCGGTCGCGGCGACCGCGCATCCAAGCTTTGGCGATATCCGAGGCGATGACACTGAACGTGATGCCGTTGCCGCCGCATCCGAGGATCGCAAGAACGTCGGGCATGCCGGAGAGCGGACGAATGAGGGGAAGTCCGGTCGGGCTGTCGGCGAAACAGCCGCCCCAGGCGTAGTCGATCTCGAGGTCGTCGCGCCGCAGCAGTTTCGAAGCCTTGGCGAGCAACGTCCGGGCTTTCGCGGGGATCGCCGCACGGCGGCGGTCGGCGCTCCGCAAGCCCGAGTCTTCGCCGCCGACGAGGATACGGTCATCGGCTGTCGTCCGTAGATAGAGATACGGTTTGGCGGCCTCCCAGATGAGGCAGCGGCTCGGCCAAAGCGAGGAAGGATCGACGGGCTTCGTGGCGACCGCCCACGAGGAGACGATGTCAAAATCGTCGCGCGGCAATCCGTCGATCACTTCGTATCCGGTCGCGACGATGACTTTGCGGCTTCGCACCCTTTCTCCGGATTTCAGCGCGAGAACGACACCCTCATGCGAAGTCTCGATCGCGACGACCTCGCAGGGAGAACAGATTTCCGCGCCATTACATTGGGCCGCTGCCAGACACGCCGCCGCTGTGCGGGCGGGATCGATTTCAGCGGATCCTCTCGACACGATGGCTCCCGTGGTCACGATGCCGAACTGCTCCGCCACTTCGGTCTTCGACAAGAACGACGACGGCAGTCCAGCTGCGCGGCGGGCACGCGCTTCCTCTTCGAGGGCGCGGCTGCCGAGAACGTTACCAGCGAGGTAGAGGGCGTCACGCTCCACGAGGGCGGCATCGAGTCCGTGGTCTTCAATGAGGCGGCACAAATCCGCGACGGCCTTCAGCGAGCGGCGATAGGCGCGCACCGCGTCCGTCTTGCCGATCTTCTTGGCGAGGGTTGTGAGTGGCATGT
>JAPXTA010000089.1:0-22589 GCA_033812735.1 Hyphomicrobiaceae bacterium
CGATGCCAGTTAGCAGCGAGATCGGTTCGCCGTCGGCCTTAAGGAGCGTGCCGAACGCCTGCACCGAATAGGCTGATCCAACCTCGAATTTGTAGCCGCCCCGATAGGGCGCGAATGTATCGAAGTTCCCGGCGCCGAGACTGTAGCCTATGGGCAGATCAGCCACGTCGACTGGCGTCGAGCTCGGTGTGTAGGCAGGGATGTCGGTGACAACGGCTGGACCGAACTTGTCGGCGCGGGCGCGGATATCCTCGTTAGAGCCAACGGTCACCGTCTTGTCCGCGATACTCTCGTGGCGCGTCACGACTGCAAAGCCGTTGCCGCGAATAGGTTGACCGATCCCGACAGCGCCGTCGGCAAAAGCGATCGAGGAGCCAACGCGGACGCTCGTACGCTGGTCCATGTTCGAGCCGCTGGCGCCGCCACCGTAGAAGCCGTCGAAGCCGCCCGAATGGGTCACGCGCGCCTCTGCCCGATTTCCATAGTAAGCAGCGCCGACAGAAGCGCTGGTCGTCGCGTTGTTGCCGTTCGTCAGGACGTCTGCGTTGGCATCCCAGCGGTCGAGGCCACGGCCAGCACCCACATATGCCGAGGCATACGATTCCTTGTTTAGGGTGTCGTGGCCGACGGCGACGCGGACATTTTCTGCAGGGCGCCAATAGAGCCTGCCCATCACGCGGAAGTCTGCTTGATCATCGACGCGCGTGTCGGAGAAGAGATAAGATTCGTTTGAATAGCCGACGGTGACGCTGCCGCTCAATTCGGATGTGAGTACCGTCGAAACTGTGAGGTCAACACCGTAGCGGTCGCCCTTCAATGTGTACGGCGAGAGAATGAGTGCCTCGTCGTCGGCGATCTGATAGCGGCCCGACAGTGTCATACTCGTGCGTTCGGTCAGCGGCACTGAATAGGACGCCAAGAAGCGCCAGCTGTAGTTATACTGCGGGTACAGAATGCCGGTGGCCGTGGTCAAGAACTCTCCCGGCGTGCGGAACTCGCTCGATCTGTATTCGGCGCCGAGACGCAGGCTCTCTCGGCCATACGCGAAGTAAGACATCGGGCCCTTGAAGTTTAGGATGTCCCAATTCGCATTGACCGCGAAGCCGGTTCCCGACGGGCTGGTCGATACCGCGCCCTGTATCCCCAGGAAGCCCCAGGGTAGCACCGAGAAGATCCCGGCGCCGCCCATCTGGACGAACTCATCGCCTTGGACATGAATTTCGCCGGTTGCCTGGTCGGTCAGGCCGTAACGGAAGAACGCCGAGCCGAAATATTCATCGTTGCGATAAGAGCGATCGTTGTCCTTGAAGTAGGACGGAACGCCCGCGGTAGCCGACCACTCGCTCTTGCCCTGGCCAAGCAATGACCCATCGAAGTATGTCGTGAAGGCCAGCGTACGCCGCTCGCCCGTTTCATCGGTGATGATGAGTTGGACGTCGTTGGCGCCTGTTGCAAGCGGCAGGTCGGAGAGATTGTAGTTGCCGGCGCGAAGCTGAAAGCGCTGAACAATGGCGCCATTCAAGAGAACTTCGACCGATGACGGCCTCTCGATGCGGAACGACGAACGGCCAGTCGGGCGGATGCTTTCACCTGGACGCAGCTTCCGTGGGCTTTTCTCGACGGTGACGCCGAGCACGTCGGGGGCCCGCTGGAAGCCAGTGCCGTAGGTTTCAGCGTCGCCCACTTGAACGCGGATCTGGCTGTCGGGCACATCGTAGACCAAACGCGAGCGCCGCCGCTTGAACCCGGCCTGATGGTCGACGGTACAGATCGCGCTTACGGGGCATTCGAAGGTGTTCACCAAGCCGTCGTAGGCGAAGTCATTTTCGACGACGATATTGTAGAAGCTGAAGACACTTTCGAAGTCGAGACGGCCGCTGGTTTCGCTGTCGCGGCCGTCGGTGCCCCAGCGGTGATCAAACCCGGTGAACACATTCATGTAGCCCGAGAAGATCGCGGGACGGACGGAGTTGGCGCTGATCGCGGGGGCATTATGGCGGCGCAGCGAGAGGTCGCCAACGGGGCGCTGGTCGGCGCCGAGAGAGAAGACGAGTTCGAGTGCGTTTGGATCGAAGCGGAAGTTGAAGCCCGCCGCCTTCAAGTCGGCAACGGATAACTGACCGTTGGAATCGCGCACCTTATGCAGGCGTTCCATGTTCGCCGCGTCAAGCACGCGGGTCAGCTTGTCGACGAGTGCCGCCTTCGGCAAGAACACCTGATCGTTCGGATCGATCTGGACGACGATATCGCCGAGCGTCTGGCCCTCGTCTTTCAGCGGGACGGGCATGTTGATGGTGCGGCCGGTCGAATTCAGCTTCGACGTGACATTCTTCTGGTAAATGGTCGGGTTGTCGGAGGGGGCTGCGGCAAACGCGGCTGATGCGATGACGCATGGCACCGCTGTAGCCGCCGCGCTGGACAGCAAACGGAGCATCAGCTTTGCCGCTGGCGCCGCTCCTCCCCTTGTCATTCCCCGCAACGTCATCTGCCGCCTCTAAGTGTTGCCCGCCGCAACACGCCCGACACTACTGACTGCACACACACTCGACGCCACGCGAGGCTCATCGCTTCGGCTTGAAGTCGATCGTCGCTTGAACCTGTTGCACACCCGCCGGCAACTCGACCGGCAGCGTGAACTTGCGGCGCGCGCCCGGCTGCACCAGACCGATGCCGACCTTCTCGCTGATCTCAGATGCCGCCATCTGGCGCGACCAGGAGCCGGAGTTCAGCTTGATGGTCGACTGCGGTAGCAGCGCATGGATCTTCGACTTGTTCTCAACTGTGATGGTCGGATAACGCTTGCCGCTCTTATCGGTGGTGACGCCGGTGCCAACGAGTGCGAGTGCCGGCGAGCCCTGCGGCGGCGCCACGTTGACGACCACGCCGAAGCTCATGACGATCTGCACGGCGCTTTTGCCTTGCGGCAGTTTTACCGGGATCTGGTTGACGGAGAGCATGTAGCTTTCCGACTGCGGAATCGACGGATCGCCGACCCACTGAAGGCGGAACGACTGCGACGCACCCGGCGCGATCAGCGCCTGGGGTGGGAAGACGAGGAAATTGTCTTTGGCCTTGTCGAGCTTGCGGCCGCCGTTCTCGTCGATCTTCAGAGACTGGATCTGGATCTCGACCGGCAGCGGCTCTTTCGAGTCGTTGTTGACGGTGAATTGCGGACGGCCGCCGCCGACGGTCGCCATCTCGATCTGGATCGGCGTGACGGACATGGCAGAAGAATGGGGCACGTGTGCAAACATGACGCCGAGCGTCACGGAGGCACCGGCAAAAAGCGCACGAGATACGGAACGGAAGGACATGAGAACCGCTGGGCTGGCGATGTTCGATGGACACACGATGAGGAAGCCAGCGGCGCCTAGTTGAGGCGCCGCTGGGGGAACGTTATTGGGGCGTGATCATCACGTTTACGACGCCAGAATACGAGCCCGCCACCAAAGGCGAAGTCGAGCTGGTTCCACCGTGAACGGTTGGGGCAGTGATTGCGACGTTCAGTGTGCCGTTTGCGTTGTTTGCCGAGACTGTACCAACCGTGCTCGCAGAACCGGTAGCTGTTGCAACGTAGTTAGCCGCAAGTACGCCAGCCCCTGAACCGGTTGCAGTATAGCCAATCTTGTTTGAAAACCCGCTGGGGGCTGATGCAGACGTGATCAACGGGTTCGCGATCATTTCAAACGTGGCAGCACTGTTGCACAATACGGCAAAGTTCCATGATCCAGCTGCACCGGTCGAAGCAATAGCGGTTGGCAAGCCATCAACCACTGTAATATCAGTCGGCAATACTGTGTTAGAACCGGTGGCCGATCCGCCTACAGTGGCAGTGATGCCCCCGAGTTTGCAGAAGCTCGCAACGGTTGCCTGAACGGTCAGATCTTGCTGCGCCGTTTGAGCAAAGGAGCCTGAAGCCGACATCGCGAGAGCCGACAAGACAGTGCCAATGGTGAGTGTCTTCTTCATAATGTTCTCCTGGTTCGATCAGATAAAACTTTCACTGCCCAGTTGTTTGGGTCTTGGTAGTTGGGAGACGCGATTCTGTTGCTGAGTGAGCAAAGATTTCCCGCATCCAAAGCTTGATGCTCAGAACGAAGAGTGCGTTTCGAACTAAATTGTGCTGAGTTAGATTGTTCGCGACTACTGAGGTTCAAGTGCGATCGTCAGAACATCCGAGTAATGCCCTGCTGCAACGACCGTGCTAGGGTTGTTGTTGATCGTGATAGTTACCGCCAACGTGTCTGAGATTGGACTGCCATAATAGCTTCCAATGCTCTGTGTTCCTGGAGCGGCTCCTCCACCAAATGCGGTGTTCAAGTTTGCTCCGGTGGGGCCCCACACTGCTGACGCTGTGTAGTCAATTCGGGTCGCAAACGCCGAAGCTGTCGCTGGGTTGAGCAAAATGGCACTATCGGGTTTCATCGCGCCCTTTGCGGTGGTGAGCGTCACGCGGCTTGCAAAGTTGCAAGTGCTTGCAAAATTGAGAGTAAAATTCGCCGCAACCAGATGACCGTCAGCATCGATGGGAGTTGTGACAGTCATGATGCTCGATGCCAATCCAAGTGATGATGGAGTAAAATTGTTTGCGCCAGACTGCAAAGCGACTGCATTAAATTTACAGAAACGCTCAACCTGAGCTTGAACAGGCAGGGTCTGCGTTGCGCTCTGCGCCCATGCCATGACAGGCACTGCTGCGAGGCCGGCAAGAAGGGCGCTGGTACGCCATCCAATTGAAACCTGCTTCATCGTCCGTTCCTTCCACCGCAATTGGTCATACGCACGCCGCGATGCGCTCTAGAACCGCCCTGAAACCGATAGTCGCAAACTTTCGCTGATCACCTTGGCCCGCCGCACGGCGGCCCGCCGTGCCGCTTCATCTGGCGAGACAGCCGTCGTCCGTAACGAAGCCGTCGTAATTTCGCGCGCTGGCTTGTCGAGCGCGGGTTTCATAGGGCCGAGCAACTTGCCCGGCAGAATGACGGGTGATCCTGCGCTTGCGATCTCGTCGAGATCGACGGTGTCCGAGATCGTCCGCTCATCAAGATCGCCCGGCGTGACGAGCGCGAACTGAGCGCGACCACGAGGCGGCGCAAGCGTCACGTCGCCTGCAGAGCCGATAACATCACAACCTGCGTCGTCATCGCCACCGGCAAATGCGCATTGTTGTTCGACTGCGGCAGAGCCGGGCGTTGCAAAGCGCGAGGCCAGCGCGACCTGAACCGTGAAGGCCCGATCGTCACTTTGCGGCAACTCTTGTGCGACAGACGCCGCGGCATTGCCGTTCGCCGGCACGGCAGCCGACGCGACACCGCCGCGCGTGTTGCGCGAATAGAGCGTGGTGATGCGGTCGAGGCTCATGGCGTAGGGTGTGTTGCACTCAACGTTGATACCGCCGGGCGAACCGACGGCGAGGGCGACCGGTTCGCCTTTGTCGGTTCGCCCGGATATGACAAGCCGCGCGCCCGTTGCACGTAACGTGCAGAAGACGGGAACGGTCGCTTGGATACGGATCTCTTGCGAGGCGCCATTGGATTGAGCGACAGCTGGGCACAACGGCGAGTGGAACGCCAAAGCGGCGCCGATCGTCGGCATCAGACGCGTCCCCCTGAAAGCGAGCCCCACCAGCATCCCTGCGCTCTCGACGCGATGTCGGGGCCAAACAACGCGGCACCGACGAAGCACTGAGGAACGCGAGACGACTTCCTTAATTTTCTACTAACAACGAAAACTCTATCGTCGCCCCATCCATCCGAATGGGCATACGGATTTGTCTGAGCATTTTCTCCAACTTCCAGAGAAACTGTGTCCAGTGCAGCACAAGCAGATGTACCGATATGATCCCCGCGCATCTGGACTCGACGCCCAACTCCGCCGCATGCGGCGGACCGTGCAGCAGACCTGCTAGCGACTGGATCGACACGAGCCATCAGTGCCGACCACCGAGTTCGATCGCGACGATGCGATCACTTCCGACGCTCAAAAACCGCTGTGGCGCAACGACTTCCCGCTCTACCACATCAATCTGGCCGACGGCTCGCGGCATCACGGGCAACGACGGATCGTGAGCACTCGTACGGCACGGCGCGGCCGTGTGATGGGCGCTGCTGAGCACGCACGTCACCGCACCGTCGCTGTCGAATTCGCCGGAGGTTGCCAGAGCGGGCATTTCATCCGCGTCGAGTGTCGCGGCGGCCGGCACGAGATAGCCGCGCCTGATCCAGCGGGTCGCGCGGTGACCAATTTCGAGATGATAGGGTACGTTGCAATCGACGCGGAAACGCGCGCGGCCATGATCGACGATCCGCTCACCGTACTCGGTGTCGCGCGTCAGGATCACGATGTGGCTAAGATCGCGCAGCGCACAACGCGTCGGCACTTTCGCGAGCATGTGGATCGAATAGCCGGCACTGCGCGAAGCTGCATGACTCAGCGTGGCGTTGGCGCACACAGCCGCGACCGTCAACGCGAGAATCGGTTTCGCCAGGCCGCGGCGCCCGCACTTCTCGGCCCGATGAGATAGCGCAGAAGAACACACAGGCATACGCAGGCCCCGCAACGCATACTAAACACGACTAGTTTCCAGATATGGTTCCGATCGTGCCCCAGTCATTTGGCGGGGTTTCGGCATGCGCCGAACGATTCGCATCACCTAGTGCAAAAATATCGCATCTGGCGCTTCGACTATGTCCACCACTACGACAATGCCAAGCGCATCAACATCCGAACCAGACCGAGTTGTGTCCGAACGTCGAGTTTCTCGCGCACATTTCCCCAGTGCCACCGCACGGTTGCGATGGCGAGGCCGCAATCGTCCGCGAAGTCTTGCAACGTCTGCTCGTTCAGCAGGGCGATGCACAGCCGAGCCTCCATCGGCGTGAGGTCGAAGGAATCTCCCAACGTCTCCATCGAGACATGAACCCTTTGAGTAAGATCGCGGTACGTAATGACGTATAAAGGACTACCGTTAGGCGGCAGATCGCTTACTGCGATCCCGTCGCGGTGCGACCAGCGCCTGACCACGAGATACTGGGAGCGGTTACGCTCACGGTCATCCAGCTGCACGAAGACGCACGGACAGGAAGCTTTCTCTTGCAAGACAGACAGTGCCTTGCTTAGGCGGGCACGCGCGGTCCCCTTCAATCGGAGCCGGCTTCCGGGGGAAGCATCGAGTAAATCATTGACTGATGTCGCCGGGGAACTGCCGTGATCGACGCCGATCACCGTTAAATCCGACAGGACACAAACTCTGATCGGCGCGGCGTTGCGCGCATCCTCGTCGGGGAAGCCCGCCGGCACGGGTGACAGGTAAGACGAAATATCAACTGTCGATGACACGTCGCGGACCCAACTATCTAATAAGCCAAGACAAAATCGGGGTTCGCCGCGCGCATCGAAGTCGAGTGAAAGGACAATGATCTTTCAGCATCGGCAATATTTGGCGTGCCCCCATCATATGGAGGGAGTTAACAACCTGCCTTTGTGATTAACAATCCGTAGGACTACTGAGGAACGTTCGCGGTTAAGCCGCTTGTGGTTTTCGAAATCGCCTCGAGAAGCGGCGGATCTCCGTCGAGCGCCGCGATCAGCTGCCTATGCAATGGCTTTCAGTTTCCGATGGCCAACATGGATTGGTGGCTGGCAAAGATCTCTCGCGCCGAAATGCCACCTAATTTCTGGCGTGCCGCAAACAGGTGATCATATGCAGTCTTCTTGCTGATTCCGTGTGCAGCTGCATAGTCGGGTACTACGCCGCCCTCGGCGACCCACTTGACCACGGCGGCCTGGCTTGGCGTCAAATCAGGAGCCTCCCAGATTCTCGGCACGCGCGCCGCCTTGGGCGCAGGCTCCGCATCCGGTTTGGCGACCACCAGGAAGTGCGCGCGCTTCTTGCCGACGACATCCTCTCCTTGCGCCAAGCGTGTCACGTGCAGTGAATACCCAGCACGCAAACTCGGCACGACCGCGACGCTTTCCTGTCCAGCCTGACCAATGGCATCAGCCAGGAGTCGGCTGATCGCGGGCCCGAGAGCGGTCGTCTTCAAAGGTATTTGAGCACCGACCGAGGGTGCGACCGCGAGCCCAATGTGAGCAGCGAACTCCGACACGCCTCGCGCATTGATGGACCTGACCACAAACTCTTCATCGAGACCAAGACACGGCACTGGCGCATCCTCGAGGTACCGGACGCTCGCAACCTGATTATAAATCATGCTTAGAAGCCGGTCACCGAGTTGCCAGCCCGTTCGCATGATCGGGAGCGCGCTTTCGATATGCGCTAAAACTTCGCGTCGTCGAGAACGCACCGAATCGTCGAATAGAAGATTGAGCGCAACCCAATGGCTTCGCGCGAGATAGACTTCCGCCGTGAGGCACTCGCACACCCCCTGCGGTTCTAGCCAGCCCTTGTAGAATTCGGTTTCTTTTAGTGCCGTTAGGCTCAGGTAGTCGCTCATGAAATACGGCGCGTGCGGGTAACTGGCTTCCTCGATCTTCGTCCAAGAATCCAAAGCATGATAGACTTCAAAATAACTGGCGACGAATTCAGGCGCGATGCCAACGATAAGTGGCGCGGAACTTGTCGCTGCCGAGTCGGCCGGCCACGACATTTCAGCGGTATCGAGGGTGCGCAGCGATATGACGCCGATCGACGCACCGCACAACGCGACAAGCGCCTCCAATACATCTCGCCATTTGCTGTGATCCGCCGCAGCGCTTAATACAAGCGATGGGAAGGTGACTGCCATTCCAATTTTTTTCCTGCGACGAACGTGATAATATAGTCATCAGCCTGCTGACCCTAGTCGGATAAACTCAATTCTGTAAACTGATGGGAATGACACGTGATTGCACGCCTGCCATGCCGGTGAAGTGTTGATCAGTTGCGCAAGATCATGGCGCCGTAGTTCAGGCTCTCGGGATCGCTGAAGTAGCCGTCCATCTCCCATAGAACTCGAAACCCATGTTTCTCGTAGATGCGAAGCTCGGGATCACGCGAAAACCCACGCGGCCGATCGGCAAGATAGCGCCGGATATCGCGCCCGTTGCCCTCCGACCAACGCGCAAAACCGGGGACGCGCGACCCGAGACAGATGCCAACGCATGGTCCTCGAGCGACGAATGTTTCGTAGCAATACTCGATCAGCGCTCGGCTCAAGCCGTGCGGCGCGCCCGCAGCCAGGACGGAAAGATTGACGCCATAGAGCAAGCGGCCCTCCGACCTGTGCGTGCGCTCGATCAAGCCGCCGTCCGTCTGAAGGTCCCACGAGCCCGTCGAAATGTGATCGACCCGCTGGACTACGGCATAGCCGGCGATTTTGCCGGACGGCAGACGCGCGATGAGGCTGCCATCGTTGAAGACGCGCGCGCGACTAGCTATCTGATCGGCCGACGCCGCTGCGTCTCCCCATACCTGCCGCTCGAGTTCGGCAACTTCCGCGATGTCTTTGCATCCGATACGTTCGATCGTCATGTGCACCACCATTTGTTCGCGTTGCGAGGTGGCGCACGGTCGATGAAGCAGCGGCCGCAGTCAGCGGCGTGGACGTGTAGCTGAAGTGTAGAGGGAGCAGCGAAGGTGCCGGCCGGGGAACAAAAGTCGAAGAAGAAGGTCTACCTGACGCGTCCGCCGCCTGAAGATGATGGAAGCCGGAATTGCGGCATACTTTTCCAGACTTTCAGAGATGCGACGGGCCTCACTTACGACGATTTGACCAGTGCTCTCAACGTTGCTTGGGCTGAAAGCGGCCGAGGCAACGCCGAATTGAGCATCGAAACGGTCAAGCGGTGGAAGGATGGAGCGGTCCCGAAGCTGAAAGGACACTTCGAAGAGTTCATTCTTGCTTCCTCCAAAACGAGCGAAATTGCCGAGGCTTGGTGGTTCGCCTTCACGACCGCATGGAGTCGCCAGGCTCTCCTCATTGAGAGCGTCAAGGCGCTACAAAAACAGGTTCTTGCCGACCGTCAGCTCAATCAATTGCCGGCACTCTTCGAAACGGACGTGACGCTTCCGTTGGCAACCGCCTATGTCGATCTGCGGATCACACCGGCACGGCCGATCGTACCGATGCCCGAACTTCTCGAACAACGGCTGACACTCGCGGAGAGGATCCAGCGACGTACCGAACAGCGTATTCGCGCAAGGCGTCCGCCCCAAGCGGCATTGGACACCGCAGGCGCCGCCTGCCGCCTGATCTTGGGGGCCCCCGGCTCTGGAAAGTCCAGCCTTCTCCGCCGACTCGCCCTCGACATCGCTGCGGACAAGTGGAAGACGGCCGCAGTCCCCCTGTTTATCGAGGCGCGTGCCTTTGCACAGGAGCGCAGACGAAAACCTGGAATTTCGCTGATCGACTACGCGTGCTGCAAACTCACAGGAACCAGTCTTCGGCCGCAAGACGTCCGCCAATTGCTCACTCGGTCCGATATTCCGCCCGAATGTCGCGCTATTCTTCTCGTCGACGGCCTTGATGAGATTGCCTCCGACGCCGATGCCGTGGCCGCCATCTATGGCGAGTTGCGCGACAGCTCTAACGGCGTCGGCTGGATCTTGACCGCACGACCCGCCGGCCTCGTGCAAGCCGTCGGAGAAACTCATCGCTACGAAATGTCGGAGCTCGATACGGACTCGATCTCCACCCTCGTCGATAACTGGTGCCGGGCAAACATCGAGCAGGGCATGCCGCTCGATGCAGAGGCCTTGAAGGAGGAGCTCCATCGCGTACCGAGCATACGCGAAATGTCGACGAACCCTTTTCTCCTGACGGCATTGTGCTTCCTGAAAAGCACAGCGCGCAACGAACGGCTGCCCGCCTCGCGCATCGCCGTCTACGAAAAGCTGATCGAGCGCATCGCCCATCAAGCGCGGGCCCGCCACGGCAACGACCAATCGATCCTATCGGCTGATGCCGTCCGCGATCTTTCGCTATTCGCGCGCCATCTCTATGAAGGCGAACGCGGCGCCAGGCAGGTCTTTACGCAGGCCATGTGGGCCGAGTTCCTGAGCCACGCCACGCCGCGCCCGAACACGGATTTCATGCGCCAGATTGTGCCTGCTCGCCTGCTAACGATCTGGCACGAATCTGATCCGCAGTATCATTTCCTGCACCTCACCTTGCACGAATATTTCGTGGCCGTTGCGATGCTGGAATGGACAGTCGACGACGCACTCGACCGTCGATTCAAGCCGGCTTGGCGTACGGTATTCCGCTTCTATGGCGCGCTGCTGTGGCAACGTGGCCTCAAGAAGCAGTTCGCTCACCTTACGATCGGCCTCTATCAGTCGAGCGACATCAACAATCTTTCTCTGATCACCCTCGCCGAGATCTTCGCCGACGCGGGCCTTAGCGACACTAAAGCGCAATTGGGAGAAGATCTCAGAGAGGTGATCTGGAGTGCTATCACCAAGACCGGGGACCATGCGGTCGGCGCGGAAGCGTTTGTGGATGCGCTTGCATTGCTCGACTCGAATTGGCTAGCCAGCAAAACACAAGACAATGAGTTGTATCTTCTGGACATCAGCCGAAGCAGCATTACGGAACTTGCCACACGAGAGGACTACCACGGGCACCAGGAAGTGCTTTCGGGCCAGACGTTCAGCGGACCATTCCTGCGATACGCGCGGGCGCGAACTTCTGCTGCTGCGGTAAGAATTGAGGAGGCATTCTATAGCGACGACCAAGGCATCGCGCTGCTTGCCGCAACGGCCCACGCCGAGATCGCGACCCCCGCGCAGCGCGATGGTGTGGTGACGCTGGGCGAGCATGCCAAAATGTTCAAAGACGATGCCGTGCGCACGTACGCGTTCGCATTGCACAACCGGTCGCACGCATTTCTTCCCTTCTTGGCTCGCCTGACCGATCATTTCGCCAAGAGTGGCGACCACCCCTTCGCAGAGGCACTATCACTGGTCGCCGACATTGGCGGAGAAGACGCTCAGACAATCCTGGAAGCGCGCCTGCTCGCCGAAATTCCAAGACGCGCGTCTGAGGACGAGCATCAGATCGAGATTTGCGCCCGCGCCGTTGCCCGACTTGGCGGCGAGCCCGCAATCGAAATTCTGGAAAAGGCGATCAAAGCCACCAATGGCGACAAGTGGACGCGCTATCTCGAAATCACACGCGACTCGATTTCCCCGGACGGCGACCGTCGCATCGTGGCAGCCTTGAGGCGCTTTGATACCGCGAGCACGGCCATACGAACCATCGCTGACAACGCGTCGTTCGGCCGGTTTCCGGGCGCACTTGTCATGACGGCTGTGAGAAAACTCGCCGCTCATGCCTCAGCATCTGATGGTTTCGACCTTGCCATCCTCGAACGCCACCGCCTCGACGCCGGTGAAAGCTTGAACCTTGGCAAGCCGTTGCAGACGATCGCGGCCAACATGCTTGCACAATTGAGGGATGCCGACGAAGGCTCAGAAGCGCGGCGAGGCATAATATTGACTCTCCCGGTCATACTCGATGCGTTGGGGCGTGGGCGTTGGAAACCTAGCCGTCGGCTTTTCGAAGAGATCATCGACGACCAGACATTGCCGTTCGAAATTCTCGAAGCGGCAATCGCTGCGGCGGGATACCTGCTGGAAGCAACCAGCGACAGCGGCATGCTCGCACGCCTCGAAACCATCCTCTACGACGATGACTACGCCATCGATGCCTACGAAGTCACACTTGCCATCGGTCGCATAGATATCGAGGCTTTGTACCACAAGCGCGGCGCCCTGACCGCCGCATCGACCCTGCAGCAGATCGCGGCCGAGCGTGATGTGCTGGTATTCGAGGATCGCTGGGTGGATCGAGACGGAACCATCCGCCGCTGGTCCATCCAACCGCGCAAGGTGCTCTATGCCGCATCAGAACGGCGCGAAAAAATCGTAGAGGTCGTAAGCCACGAGTTGAGCCGGTTCAACCTGGTGATGGGCAAGGACTGGCATCCTGACGACAGTGTTGGCCTCGTTGTCATCGAGCCCTTGCAACCGAAAGATCGCACGTTCGGCGATGCCGGGCTTCTCCTGCTCGAGCGCGAGGGGGGCAGGGTCTACGGGATCCCCGCCAAAGCCAACGTAGGGGCCGCACGCAAGCTGGCACGCGACATTGGCGCGGACATCGACAGTAGGCTGCGCCGGCAGTCGACACCCCGCCGCGCGCCCTAGAGGGGCCGCCCATCCGGATCCTGAAGGCGCCGCTACATTCCAGATACACTCCCACGTCACTGACCGATCGGCCGCGCTGGCCGAGAACAGGCGTCACCTCCAACGGAAAGGTGACGACCATGACCAGGACACTAGACGGATACACATACGACTACCAAATCGATACGCGCTATTCCCCGATCGCGCGCCGCTCGATGCAGCAGCTCACCGTCGCGCTATCGGGCGGCGGATGCAAATACTGGCTGAAGACGAACGGCCGCGGCTGCACGTTCTGCGGCTTCCCGGGGCTGACGCGACTGCTCAACGCCGGCGACGGCAAGGAATCGTACTTCGGCGGCTGGCGCCTCGAGGCAAGGCTGCTCGAGCGGATGTACCTCGACGCCGTGACCCACGGGGAAAGCGCCGACAAACTTGCCGTTTTCAACGGCGGATCGTTCTTCGTCGACAGCGAACTGCCGCCCGAGTTCCGCCGCGCGATGATCGCCGATGCGAGCCGCCGCACCAACTTTGTGCAGGTGATGGTGGAGTCGCGGCCAGAGTACCTCACGTCCGCGGCCCTCGACGAAGCCGAACCGATCTTGTCGGCCGGCAAAGACTTCGTGGTTGGCATGGGCGTCGAAAGCGCGAACGACCGTGTGCGCAACAAGCTGCTGAAGAAGGGTATGCAGCGGGGGGCGATCGAACATGCATTCCGTCAGATGAAGGCGCGTGGCATCAAGGTCTTCACCTACGCGTTTCTGAAGGCGCCGGGTCTGACAGAGGCGGAGGCGCTGATCGATGCCCGCGAGACCATCTCATATCTCACTGACCTCGGTGCCGACGAGATTGCTCTCTCGTGCGCCTTCGTGCCGCCCAACACGCCGCTTGAGACAAGCTATCGCGCCGGCGACTTCCGCCCGCCGTGGCTTTGGACGATCCTGCAGCTCATCGATGAGGCAAAGGCGAACGGCTGGCCCTTGTCGGTCGGCGGCTTCGAAGACAATCCGCCGCCCGTTGCCATTGCGAGCAATTGCGGCAAATGCGACCAGGCCCTTTTGGACATCATCCAGGCGTATCGTACCAGCGGCATCACCGCGAGATCCGACATGCAATGCCACTGCAAAGATGAATGGCTTGGCGCCGTTACGACCGCTATCCGTTAGGTGCTGGGCTGGCGAAGCAATCACTGCAGGCTGCTGCGGTCAAGGGCAGTGGTGGCTGGCGAGTGAGAGGACTAAGGCGACGCCGCGTTCACGCAAAAGCCGGGTGGGGGGATCGATCGGTATTTCTCCCTGCCAGCATGCGTTTTGCAGCCGTGACCGGAAAGCGGCTTTGCTCATGGCCGGCATTGGCCTCGCACTGTCGTTCCGGGGTAGTCCGGGTGCAGGGCTTGGCGAGGGATATCGATCAAGACTGATGACAGAGACTGGCTGCGTCGCCTACGATCGTTTTGGAAGGGGACCCTATGACCGCTGAACCGCCGCCAGAGCGTTTGCTCCCGGACGAACCCTGGCCGCAGCGCATCAGCCGCTTGTTGGCTTGGATTGCCGGGGCGATCATCCTGTTCGGTTGTGCGGGTCTCATCACCATCGATGTGACGACGCGCTACTTTTTCAGGCGCGGCATGGTCGAGAGTTTCGAGTTGTCCGGCTATGCGCTGGCTGCTGCGATCGGCCTCGGCATGGCGTTCACCGTGACGCAGAAAGCCAACATCCGCGTTGATATCTTGCTCGATGCCTTGCCGGACCGAGCGCGTGTCGTCTGTGATCTGTTGGCCGCATTTTCACTGACCATCATTGCCATCGCACTCGCCTGGTTCACCTTCAGTACGTTACAGGCTTCGTGGGCGATGAATGCCAAGTCGGTTTCGACGCTCCAGACGCCGATGTTCCTGCCGCAAGGTGTTTGGTGGGTAGGGTTGTTCTGGTTTGCCTGCATGGCCGTCCTGGTCCCGATCCAAGCGGTGCTGCGACTGGTGGCACGTGACCGGAGTCACTTTGACGCCATGATCGGTTCGCTGCGGGTCACCGAGGAAATCGAGCAGGCCGGCGCCGGCAGTACGATCGCGAGAGATGCGAAATCATGATCGGCTCGGCGTTCGGTTTGCTCGTCGTATTTGTAGCGCTCAGTCTGCCGGTCGCGGCTGCTCTCGGGCTGATGGGTTATGTACTGCAGGCGAACTACGCCTTCTTCCCAATGACCGGCGCACTCGGCGAACTGGCATGGAACACGTCCAACGATTTCATCCTGATCGCCGCGCCGATGTTTATCATGATGGGCGAACTGATGCATCGCAGCGGCATCAGCGAGCGTCTCTTCGCCGCGCTCAGTCCTTGGTTCGCACGCGTGCCCGGCCGTCTCATCCACACCAACATCGCCGCATCGGCGATTTTTGCCGCTACATCCGGCTCATCTGTGGCGACGGCCGCGACCATCGGTACAGTCGCCATCCCCAACATGGACCGCGGGGGGTATAATCGGCCGCTGTTTCTCGGCTCCATCGCGGCGGGTGGCACGCTCGGCATTCTCATACCCCCCTCTATCAACATGATCATCTACGCGGTGCTGACGGACACCTCGGTCGCGGATCTCTACGCAGCGGGGTTCATTCCGGGCTTCATGATGGCGGGGCTGTTCTCCCTCATGGTTTTCCTGCTGGTGCTGTGGCGGCCGGCTTTAGGCGGGCCGCGCCAGGAAATGGCCGGCATTTGGGCGGCACGCCGGGCAGGCCTAAAACATCTGGTGCCGCCACTAGGGCTGTTCCTGATCGTCGTCGGATCGATCTATGCTGGCGTTGCCACACCGACCGAGGCAGCCGCTCTCGGGCTCGTTGCAACCTGCGGGCTTGTTGCCGCAAACCGGCAACTGACACTATTGGTCCTGCTGCGCGCTTTCGAAGGCACGGTGCGCACGACCTGCATGATCATGCTGATCATCATCGCGGCTTTCTTCCTCAATTTTGTGATGGTCTCGATCGGCCTCGTCAAGGCGATCACAGATTTCGTTCTCGCGCTCGGCTGGCCGCCGCTCGCCATGCTGCTGGCCATCATCGCCTTCTACCTGATCCTCGGCTGCTTCATGGAAACGCTGTCGATGATGATCGCGACGACGCCGGTCATCGTTCCCGTCATCAAGGCTATGGGCTATGATCCCGTCTGGTGGGGTATCGTGTTCGTCATCCTGATGGAGGCAGCGCTGATCACGCCTCCGGTCGGCCTCAACCTCTATGTGGTGCAGGCCGTTCGCCGCGGCGGGTCCTTCCGCGATCTCTGCGTCGGGTCCTTGCCATTCGTCGGGATCATGATCATCATGATCCTATTCCTCATCGCATTTCCGCAACTGGCGCTTTGGCTACCGACGGTCGTCAATCCGAAGTCCGGCGGCTAGAGACGCAAACGATCTGCTGGGAGCCGAACAGATGAAAACACTTGCCTCTGCCGTAGCCGCCGTCCTCGTCGCCGCCACTGCGGCCGTGGCGCAGACGCAGGGCCTTCCGGCCACTACCTTCAACGTCGTCGGCTCGATCGGCAATCTTTCAATGTACACCCAGCGCGAAGTTCCGTTTTGGAACGAGACGATCCCGCGCGAGTCGGGGGGACAGGTGAAGGCGCAGCTGAAGCCTTTCACTGAACTCGGCTTCAAGGGTCCGGAAATTTTCCGCCTCGCCTCGCAAGGTACGCTGCAGCTGGCTATGACGGTGTTGAACTACAATTCGGGCGAAGTCCCGATGAACGAGGCGGCTGACCTTGTTGGGCTAGTCGGCTCGGTTGAGGAACTGCACAGTGTGCTAAAGGGTTTCCGCCCGACCTACGCCAAGTTTGTCGACGAAAAGCACGGATTGAAGCTGCTCGGCTTCGGCACCTATCAGGCCCAGGTCGTCTATTGCCGCGACAGCTTCTCGAGCCTTGCCGATCTGAAGGGCCGTAAGGTTCGTGCTTCGGGCGCTTCCCAACAGGCGTTCGTCACGCATCTCGGCGGCTCGCCGATCACCATCGCCTTCGCCGAAGTGCAGCCGGCTCTTGCGTCGGGTGTCGTCGATTGCGCCATCACTGGTGCCCTATCGGGCTATCGCTCGAAATGGCACGAAAGCGCCAAGTTCATCTCTCCAGTGCCGGTCAACTTCGGTGTCGCTGCCTTCCTCGCCAACAAGCGCTGGTGGTCGTCGCTCGATCCGAAGGTGCAGGCGTTTCTTGAGGCTCAGATGCTCAAGCTGGAGGATTCGATTTTCGAACAGGCCAAGAGCGAAACGCAGACTGGGATCAACTGCAATACTGGTACGGGCCCGTGTCCCGACCCGGCGGCGAGCATGAAACTCGTGCCCGCGACACCCGCCGACGCGGCGCTTCGCAAGGAAGCTCTGACAAAAGCCATTCTTCCGGCCTTCGCGCAACGCTGCGGCGCCGAATGCGTGACGATGTGGAACGAAGTGATCGGCAAGCCGCTTGGGGTACGCATTGCCAACTGACCACTCACCGCGCCGCATCACGCGCATTCCACCAGAAGCCTTCCGCCGCACGCCGTGGAAGAACGGCGGCGGTGTCAGTCTCACTATCGCGGGCGCGCGCGATCCCGGCTCACCAATCGACGACTGGAGCGGAGTGATCTGGCAGTTCGGCCGAACGGCCATCACGACGCCCGGCCCCTTCTCCGATTTGTCCGGCTTCGAGCGGCTGCAAACAGTCGTTGCTGGCGAGGGCTTGCTGCTCCACACCGAAACCGGTGAGATCGATCTGCGGCGGCCACTCACCGTTGCTCGTTACGACGGCGGTCAGCGTATAGTGAGCCGGCTTGAACATGGCCCAGTCGAGGTCGTGAACCTGATGGCGCGGCGTACAGCAGCAACCATTGAACTTCGCGCCTTGGCGCCCGGCGAGGCCGCACTGCTGCCCGCAGGCCATCATGTGTTTTACGCTTTCGGCGACGCCATCGAATGCGACATTGATGATACGCCGTTCGTACTCGGCAGCGGTCACGCGGCCTCTGTGGACGGCGCGATGAAGCTGACCTGCCGCAATGGCAACATGCTTGTTGGAACCATTGGCGCACCTTGAGTGCAGTCGCTTGGCGCTTTGCTCTTCGGATCCGAGCGCGAAGAGCAATTCAGGCCTGGAACGCCACAATGCTTTGCAACTTTCGAACTTGACCGGGAGCCGGCTTTGCCTGCTCCCCCTATTGCGTGACTACCCTGGCGACACGACGCTCTCCGAGCAGTCTGCCCACCTAGTTGAGCGGAACCCGAACCGTCGCCCTGCCGCTGACGGCATGGAAGCCGTTCGCCCCGATGCCATCGTAACTGCCCGACACATCGAGACTTGGACCAACATCGCGCGAAGCGCGCAATCCGAGTTCGACACGGCCACGCACGCCATCAGGCCCGGCAACCTCTCCGAGATCAGTCACACCATCGACGCGCGTGCTCGTGTCGAAGTTCCAGATCAACTCGGCGCCGACGCGCGGTTCCAGGATTAGCCCATCGACCATCTGGTGACGGTAACTTACGACTGGACCGACCTTGGCCTGACCCAGGCTTACCTTCATCGACGGAATCGCGGCGCCGTAGGTGTCGAAGTAGGCGTCGGAGACATCCTCGAAGTAAGTGATCGAGGCCGACGGTACAATCGTCCAACTGCCGCGCACGTAACGACCCGTCAAAGCCGTCGCAGCCAACCAACGCTTTGTATCGAAGCTGTCGGTGTAGGTGCCGTACGGATTCATGTCATTGCTCGAACGACCCCACGCAGCGCGCGATTGCCAGAAGAGGTTCGGGCTCAAGCGGAGCGTCGCGTACGGTCCAGCCATCCAACCACGGCCACTGACTTCGGATGCTGCACCGGCGGCGCGCTGGCGCATATCGTCGACTTGAATGTACGCACCGACGAGGAATGCAGGGTTGAGGACGTAGTCGATACCGCCCGAGATGAGGCCATAGTGACCGTCGGCACCACCCAGCACCCGCGTATCTCGGAAGCTGCCATAGCGTCCTTCCACCCAAATATCGAGTGGCGAGAATGCCGATCGCCCGGATGACGTTCGCCCTGGACCGAACGCGTAACCTTCTGACCCAGCCGCACGCGCACGCTGTTCTTCAGCCGCCAGGCTTGCCTGACGCAAGGCGCTCAGGCTCGTCGAGAACGAGAAGGTAGCAGGACCTTCGGTGTTGGCGTTTGGCCGCAAGGCTGCGAGCAATCCTGAACCGGAAGGCACTTCGACGCTGTTCTCGTTTGGCAAGACATCACGCGACGTACTACCGCGCAGCCCGAGGCGCATCCGCGACATCTCGCCGGCATCCGGGCCCGCTCCGAGGCGGGAACTGGATGTCGTCGAGGCGAAGCCAGCGCCTGCAGGTCCTTCAACGCCACTTCCTGACGATCCGTCTGCCTCGAGAAGTCGGCTGACTTGCCGGCCGCCGTCAGGTCCGCCGCCCGCGACCATGTTCGCGCGCTGGTTCATGAAAGTGGATGCTACCTGCACCGTCTTCTTCACGCTGTCGTTTGTCGCGACGGTCGTAGCCGCGGACGTTGCCGACGCAAACGCTCCATTGCCGTTGTAGTTGGCCGCAATCGATTGCGTGCCGGCTTGCGAGAACGTGATGTCGCACGTTGCCGAGCCACCCACGATCGCGACATTGCTGCATACCGGCGCGCCATTGAGCATGAAGCTCATCGTGCCCGTTGCCGTTGACGGCGTAACGATCGCCGTGAACTTTGCCGTCTGGCCGATCTGCATCGACCCAGACGGGCCACTGAGAGCGACAGTCGCTGTCGCTTGGCTCACAGTGACAGATGTCGTTGCTGTGGCGGCGTTGTACGACGCATCGGCGGCTTTCGTCGCCGTCACGGTACAATTGCCGACCGCCAAACCGGTGAGAGTGTTGCCGGCGACCGAGCACGAGGACGAGCCCGCGGAGACGGCGTAGGTCACACTGCCCGTCCCAGAGCCACCGGCCGTCGACAACTTCGATGTCCCGTTGACTGCAATAGACGACGGCGAGGCGGTCGATGACAGCGCCGTTTGAGCTGCTTTGCCGACTGTCACGCCGACCGTCGCGGTCGCCACGTTGTAGTTCGCATCAGCTGCCTTCGTTGCCGTAACCGTGCATGCGCCGACACCGATACCGGTCAACGTTGTACCGCTGATCGAGCAATTCGCTCCGCCTGCGGTCACCGCATAAGAGACCGCGCCGCTTCCTGAACCACCGGACGCGGACAAAGTAGAGGCGCCGCCGAAGCTGATGGACGTCGGTGCGGCGTCAACGGTCAATGCTGCCTGCGCTGCCTTGCCCACCGTCACATCGACGGTCGACGTTGCCACACTATAGTTTGCGTCGGCAGCCTTGGTCGCAGTCACGGTGCATGTTCCAACGCCGATGCCGGTGACGGTTGCGCCGGAGACTGAGCAGAACGCCCCACCACCGGTTACCGCGTAAGTAACGGCGCCTGTGCCTGAGCCGCCTGTCGCCGAGAGGGCCGACGTGCCGCCGAACGAGATCGCGGCAGGCGAGGCTGTCGCGGTCAGTGTTGACTGTGCTGCCTGCGTGACACTGACGTTGAACAGAATACTCGCCGCATTGTAGTTAGCGTCAGCTGCCTTGGTCATCTGAACCTGGCAGACACCGACCCCGGTTCCCGTCAACTGGTTGCCTGAGATCGAACAGAAGCTCGGTCCGAGAACCACCGTGCTGGTTACAGCGCCGGTACCAGAGCCGCCCGATGTGACGAGCGTCGAGGTCGTACCGAAGACGACGGGGCTCGGCGACACCGTGCCGCCCAATGCGGCCTGTGCTGCCTTGCCGACACCAACGTCAACCGTTGCCGTCGCGGCACTGTAGTTGGCGTCAGCGGCCTTGGTTGCCGTCACCGTGCAAGTTCCAACGCCGGTGCCGGTCAGCGTGCCGCCAGATAGCGAACAGAACGAAGCGCCAGCCGTCACCGCATAAGTCACCGCGCCGGTGCCCGACCCTCCGCTTGACGACAAAGACGTCGTGCTGCCGAAGGCGATGTTGGTTGGCGCGGCCGTCACCGTCAGTGCGGCTTGAGTGCCCAGGCCAACGCTGACGTTGGAGTTGATGGCGGCTGACTGATAGTTGGTGTCGCCCGCCTTCGTAACCTGGATCATACAGACGCCCGCGGCGGTGCCAGTGATGACGTTACCGGAGATCGAGCAGAAGCTTCCGCCCAATACGACGGCATAGCCGTAAGCGCCCGTACCGTTGCCGCCGGTGCCGGACAGAGTCGCACTGCTGCCGACCGTGATCGCGCTCGGCGACATCGTGAAGCCCAGCGGCGTCGTCTGCGTCGCCTGGCCGACCGAGACGTTCGCCGTCGCAGTCGTCGCGGTGTAGTTCGTGTCTGCCGCTTTAGTGGCCGTTACTGTGCAACTGCCAACTCCTGTGCCGGTCAATGTGCTGCCAGACATCGAGCAGAAGGAAGCACCTGCAGTCACTGCATAGGTAACCGCGCCGGTGCCCGATCCGCCAGTCGTCGAGAGCGCAGACGTTGCACCGTAAACGATTGAAGCAGGTGACGCAGCGGCCGTCAGGGCGGACTGGGCCGCCTGATTGACGGTCACGTTCACAGTCGCAGTCGCGGCATTGTAGTTGGTGTCGGCTGCCTTCGTCGCCGTGACAGTGCAGCTGCCGACGCCAGTACCCGTGAGAGTCGCCCCGGAGACGGAGCAGAAGGAACCGCCGGCCGTAACCGCGAATGTGACTGCGCCTGTGCCCGAACCACCTGTCGTGCTGAGCGTAGACGTGCCGTTAAAGGAGATCGCCGCAGGAGATGCGGAGGCTGCCAGCGCGGCCTGTGTCCCTGGGTTCACGGTGACGCTGATAGGCGCAGAGGTCGCGGCGGCGTAGGTGGTGTTGGCTGCCTTTGTGGCCGTAATCGAGCAAGTCCCAGCGCCAGTGGCCGACAGCGTGCTGCCGGCAATCGAGCATGGGCCGGACACGACGTTGTAGGACACGGCGCCAGTGCCGCTGCCACCCGTTGTGCTAAGCGCACTCGTGCCGACGCCGAACGTCAACGTCGACGGAGCCGCCGACGCGGTCAGAGTTGCCTGTGGTGCGGGCATGTACGTAAAGGCACCAGCCAATGTTGCCGAGCCGCTAGGCGCGGTGACGACCACATCGACGGCACCAGCCACGTGGGCCGGTGTCGTTACCGTCAGGGACGTGGCCGTACTCGCTGTTACCGGCGCGTTGGCGCCGCCGATCGTCACGGTCGAAAACAGGAGATAGTTGCCACTGATCGTGAGGCTCGTGCCGCCGAGGGTGGTTCCGGAGGCGACCGACAACCCGCTCAAGGTCGGCGCCGGGACCGGTGTGAAACTGACGGTGAAAGAATTGACCGTGAGATTCGTGGAGACTTGCGTGAAACTGACCGTATTTCCATATGGATCGACATACGAGATGTCATTGGTGCAGGTTGCGCCCGTGTTCGACATGTACAAGGTGACCCATTTGGGG
>JAPXTA010000090.1:0-22249 GCA_033812735.1 Hyphomicrobiaceae bacterium
GCCGTAGATGAACTGGATCACGAAAAGGGCGGCGCAGGTCGTGGCGGAGAGCGGTACGAGCGTGTCCCAGAAGAATTTCCAGGCGCCGGCGCCGTCGATCTTGCTCGCTTCGAGCAGTTCATCTGGGACGGTCATGAAGAATTGGCGGAACAGGAGCGTGCCGGTCGCGGATGCGATGAGCGGAACGGTGAGGCCCGTATAGGTGTCGAGCAGACGCAGATCAGTGACGACCTTGAAGGTCGGATAGATGCGCACTTCAACAGGGAGCATCAGCGTCAGGAAGATGAGCCAGAAGACCGTCTTGCGGAACGGGAACTTGAAGTAGACGAGCGCGAAGCCAGAGATGATCGAGAGCAGGATTTTGCCCGAGGCGATGGTGGTGGCCATGATGAAGGAGTTGAGCATCATGGTGCCGACGGGCTCACGCGTGGTGCCCGACGTGC
This sequence comes from Hyphomicrobiaceae bacterium, assembly GCA_033812735.1. GTDB lineage: Bacteria > Pseudomonadota > Alphaproteobacteria > Rhizobiales > Hyphomicrobiaceae > JABFRJ01. The sequence continues at coordinate 444 of JAPXTA010000090.1, forward strand.
CGACGAACAGCACGCGGCTGTAGTTCTCGATGCCCTTGCCGCCAGGGAGCAAGCCGAACTGGCCGGAGATGATGTCGCCCGCCGTATGGGTGGACGCGATGATGGCGAGGTAGACCGGGAAGGCGACGACGAGCACGCCGATGATCAGGGCGACGTGCGGGAAGATCCGCGAGAAGAGGGTGGAGCGCTCGACCATCAGTAGGTGACCTTGCGTTCGATGTAGCGGAACTGCACGGCTGTGAGTGCGACGACGAGGAACAGCAGGATGACCGATTGCGCGGCGGAACCGCCGAGATCGCCGCCGAGGCGGCCGTCGGAGAACACCTTGTAGACCAGCGTTTCCGTGGCTTTCGCGGGGCCGCCGCCAGTCACGACGTCGATGATGCCGAAGGTGTCGAAGAAGACGTAGACGACGTTGACGACGAGCAGGAAAAACGTCGTTGGCGAGAGTAGCGGGAAGATGATCGTCCAGAAGCGGCGGCGCGGTGTAGCGCCGTCGATTGCCGCGGCTTCGATAACGGCGCGTGGGATCGATTGGAGGCCTGCGAGGAAGAACAGGAAATTGTAGCTGATCTGTTTCCAGACCGAGGCGATGACGACGAGGATGAAGGCGTGGTCGCCGTTTAGCAGGGGGTTCCAGTCGAGGCCGTTGCGCTGGAGGGCCCGCGCAAGGATGCCGAGCGAGGGGTGGAACATGAAGAGCCAGAGCACGCCGGCGATCGCGGGCGCGACGGCGTAGGGCCAGATCAGCAGCGTGCGGTAGGCGCCTTGGCCCTTGATGTGCTTGTCGGCCTGGACGGCGAGCGCAAGGGCGAGGGACAGCGAGAGGAACGCCACGGCCGCGGAGAAGAGGGCGGTGGTCAGGAAGGCGTTGAAGTATTCGCGGTTCTTGAAGAGGTCCTGATAATTCTCGAACCAGACGAACGACGTCTTGAGGCCGAAGGCGTCCTGCAGGAGGAACGACTGCCAGACGGCTTGGCTCGCGGGCCAATAGAAGAAGATGATTGTTATCGCGAGCTGCGGGAGCAGCAGCAGCAGCGGCAATGTGTAGCCGCCGAAGATCGCGCGCTTTTCCATGGACGGGCCTGACAAGTCGACATGCGGTTCGAACTGGCGGCATTGAGCCACAATGGCGACGTACTGACCAGGGTGTTCAATAGGAACCTTCGGGCGCTCGCGTTACCGAGCCGTTAAGTCATCATCAGTAGGCTGCGCTGTAACTGGATCGCCTGGGACAACACGCCGTGTTTCGCTATTACATAGCTGGATTGCTGTCGATGGCGGTCGTTGGTTGGGTGCTCGATGATCGCTTCGAGCGGCCCACCTACTTCCCGGACTTTCGGCAAGAGATGGAGAGTATGCGGCTTGCCGGGGCCATGGACCGCCAGCTTCGCGTAGCTCAAGGGCAGAATCCGACGGGCGTCTTTTGTTCTAGCCAAATCGACGAAAGGTTCTGCCGCCGTCTCGAAGTGCACACGATCGGCCGCGGTACATCGTCGGCGAATGTCTACAGGTACATCTGGAAAGGTAAGCTGGCATGCGACGATGTACGCCGTGCGTTGATGCTACTTTCTGATGCAGAGCCATCAAGCTTGCGGGTGGAAAGCCTTGGGGTCTTTGACGAGTATCTGGCCAAATTGGATGAAGTTTCGAGGCGCCAAACCGAACATCATCTGTACATCGCGGCGGCCGATCGCAGTTACCAAACTGGTAGTCCGGAATACGCGGCACTGAAGGAACTGCTCGGGCGCGTATCCAGTGTTCGGCTCGACTGCGACCGGCAACCAGTGAGGATATTTGTCGAGGTGCGAAAGCCCACTGATGCGAGCAGGGCGCGGGTCAACTAGCGGCCCGTGGAACAGTGGTTGTTCTAGATTTGGAGGCACTGCGACGGGGTTTTCTGTCGGACGTGTTCTGTTAATCGGATACTGATGGAAGTCTGAATAGATGGGTTGCGGCTCGGGGGACGTGCCGGCAGCACGACGGATGGCAGCATGAGCGATATCGATGAACGGGCCGAGGCGAGAGCAGAGGCGGCTGCGTTGGTGGCTGCCATAGACGAGGCTTCGACCAAGTACGAGACGGCCTGCGGCACGGGATCGATGGTGTGGCGGACGTGGGGCGAGGGTGAGCCGGTCGTTCTGCTGCATGGTGGGTCCGGCTCATGGATGCATTGGATCAAGACCATCCCCGAACTGGCCGAGCGATACGAAGTCTGGGCGCCTGATCTGCCTGGGCTCGGCGACAGTGCAATGCCGCCGTCGCCGCATGTGCCGGAGATCTGCGGCGAGGTGGTTGCCGAGGGGATCAGGCAGTTGTTCGAGGGCACGCAACGGCCCGACCTGGTGACGTTCTCGTTCGGGGCGCATGTCGGCGTGTTTGCCGCGATCGCGCTCGGTGCCCGGCTCAGGTCGATGACGATCATCGGCTGCGCGGCGCTGGGGTTGCCGCACAAGCGGGCGAATTTTCTCAAGGAAGAGCCCGGCATGAGCGCGGCCGAGCGAGACGAGGTCCATCGGAAGAACCTGCAGATCTTAATGATCGCCGAGCCGGAGCGGATCGACGACCTCGCCATCTACATTCAAGCCAAGAACATCGAGCGGGCCCGTTTCCGCTCGCGCGCTTTCGCGGGCGGCGACGAGATCCGGCGGATGCTGCCGCACGTGCGATTGCCGCTCAAGGCGATCTGGGGCGAGAAAGATCAGATCGCCTTGCCCTCGGTCGAAGCGCGGTTCGACGTGTTGCGGGAAGCTCACCCCGAACTCGACGCCCGGGTTGTGCCGAATGCCGGTCACTGGGTCGCTTACGAGCAGCCTGACGTTTTCAATGCAACATTGCTGGATATGCTGGCCCGGTAGGATATGCACCGGGGACAGGCGGTGAGGCATGCGGCCGCATGCCCATTTCTCTGGCGATATCAAAAACTACGTGCACAGCTCTGTTGCGCATTCGACACGAGCTTGACGCATTGACCGTGGATAAGAATCACCGGGCTTGAGGCCGTCGGTCCACCCATAGTAGTTTGTGGGACATCAAGCACGAGATCTCGGTGAGGTTTCGAGCCAGGGCCTCGTCATTAGTTGCCCTGCCGACCGCTGGCGTGTTTCGTCGGCCTTTGTTGTCGGTCCGCGTGCTGTTCCAGTTGCATGAGTAACCCGCAAGACCACAGCGAGCCAGCGTGTTCGCTTCTGTCTGCTCATGCCTGCGTCACACCCGTGGCCGTTCCCCCGTTTGCGTAACTGGCGTGCCCTTCGGCGTCCTTTTCGCACGAGTCGTGCGGCTTGTGGATGTCGATTTGGTGCTCTGTGAGGCCGAGCGTTTCCGGCCGCTTCGCAATACCGACAGGAGACCTGTTCGACATGTCCTGGACCGACGAGCGCGTTGAAGCGCTCAAGAAGCTTTGGCAGGAAGGGCTCAGCGCGAGCCAGATCGCGGGCCGCATCGGCGGCGTCACCCGCAACGCCGTCATCGGCAAGGTTCATCGCCTCGGCCTCGCTGGCCGCGCGACGACGAGCCGGATGAAATCGCATCGTCCGCGCCGGACCCCCGCGCCGCAAAAGCAGCGCCCCGCCAACGGCAAGCCACGCTTCCAGCAAGTCGGCAATCCGGCATTCCGGCAGCTCTATCAGGGCGATGCCGAGCCCTATACGCCGCCGGCCGAGGAGATGGTGATACCGGTCAAGGAGCGAAAGTACATTCAGACGCTGACCGAGAGCTGCTGCCGCTGGCCGATCGGTGATCCGCAGGATGCGGAGTTCCATTTCTGCGGCAAGAAGAAGGTCGCGGGTCTGCCCTATTGCGAGGTGCATGCGCGCCGCGCGTTCCAGCCGCCGCAGGCACGCCGCCGCGATGGTGGTCAGCAATCCTATCCGCAAGCGTTGCCGCTTGCCGCGCCGAAGACGACTAAGGAAACCGTGTAAGGTTTTCGACTGAGTGAGACTTCGACACCCGGCGGGGCGATCTGCCGGGTGTTTTTTGTTTTGGGGTGATGCGCGAAGCTCTATGGGCCGTTGGCGGCCGCTGTTGTCCGCATCACTTGCCGCGGTAGGCGATCATCTCGATTTCGACGCGCGCGCCTTTCGGCAAGCCTGCGACCTGGATGGTGGAGCGGGCTGGATAGGGCTGGACGACGTACTTCTCGTAGACGCTGTTCATGCGGGTGAACTCGCCGAGGTCCATCATGAAAACGGTCGATTTCACCACGTGTGCAAAGGTGAGTCCGGCGGTTTCGAGCACGGCTTTGAGATTTTTGAAGACCTGTTCGGTTTGCGCTTCGATGTCGCCGGGTACGATGTCGCCGTTTGCGTCGATCGGGATATGGCCGGCAACGAACACATAGTCGCCAGCGGCGATGCCGGGCGAGTAAGGACCGAGCGGCTTGGCACCGGGTGGGAAGAGGGCGGCGTTGGGCATAAGAGGTTCCATCTCGAGGGTGTGACCAGGGAGCTGGAACGTCACCATAGCGGGCGCACAAAAGCAAATGCCGGGCTGGGCCGGGCCGGGCCGTTGCGTTCGCGGGGCCGTTGCGCTCGCGGGGTTGGTGCAGAGCGCTGCGTACATTCACTTCACTGCAAGTGACGTGCAGGCCGCTGGCTGACGGTTTGAGCGGCGTCGAGTAGAGCGTGACCGAGTTCGATCGCCGTGCTGGCGTCGATGCCGTAGGGGACGTCGTCGTCGAAGCGGATGAGGACCGCGTTTTCGTGGCGGCCGGTGCCGATGGCAAACTCGCGCGGGCGCTTGGTGAGCGCAGGCCGTTGCGCGTCGTTTCCGGCGAAGTCACGCATCGCTTTCATCAAGCAGTCGGCGACGTCGGCGGGTACTGATACCGTGGTCGTGCGGCCATGCGCGTCGCACAACGTGATTTCCAGTTGGTTCTCGCTCTTGCCGGTGCGTGCGATCGTCGTGGCTGCGAATTTGGCGTCCATGACACTGCCCCTGAGTTCCCCAAGACCCAGGATACTATAAAGCGTCAAATGACGAGCCGGTGTTTCCGGCGAGACACACGTTGCCGGCAGAAAAAAAGAACCCGCAACCTGCGGGTCCTTTGCTCGCTCAGAGCACTTGCGATCAGGAAAGATCGCGCGACCAGCGATCGACTTCTTCGCGTGCCTTGTCCTTGGCGTAGCCATAGCGCTCTTGAAGCTTGCCTTCGAGCTGCTCGCGCTTGCCGTTCATGTTGGTCAGGTCGTCATCGGTGAGTTGACCCCACTTTTCCTTCACCTTGCCGGTGAACTGCTTCCAATTGCCTTCGATCCGATCCCAATCCATTGAAAACTCCTCGTGACACACCGCTATCGTGCGGCTGAGGGTCAAACGCGCTGGGCAGAATTCAGTTCCGCGAGGCCGACGAATGAAAGGCGCCGGACGGGTGTCCGACGCCTTTGCATGTCAACGCTTCTGCAGCAATCAGGCGAGTGCCGGGGCGATCGTCTTGCAGGTGTCGCAGAGGCCGCGAACGCTCTCGACCGACTTCATGAACATCTGACGCTCTTCGGCGTTCATCTCGAGTTCGACGACCTTCTCGACGCCCTTCGCGCCGATGACGACGGGTACGCCGACATACATGTCCTTCACGCCGAACTGTCCGCTGAGATGGGCTGCACAGGGCAGGATGCGCTTGCTGTCGCGGAGATAGCTCTCGGCCATAGCGATTGCCGAAGCTGCGGGCGCATAGAATGCCGAGCCGTTGCCGAGGAGGGCGACGATTTCGCCGCCGCCGCCGCGGGTCCGCTTGATCATCGCGTCGAGCTGCTCTTGGCTGAACATGCCGAGCTTCACGCAGTCAGGGAGCGGGATGCCGCCGATGGTGGAGTAGCGGGTCATCGGTACCATGTCGTCGCCATGACCGCCGAGGGTCATTGCGCGGACGTCTTCGATCGAGACGCCTGCTGCGTCGGCAAGGAAGCAAGCAAAGCGAGCCGAGTCGAGCACGCCAGCCATGCCGACGACCTTGTTGGCAGGGAGGCCAGAGAACTTCTGGAGCGCCCAGACCATCGCGTCGAGCGGATTGGTGATGCAGATGACGAACGCGTTCGGAGCGTACTGCTTGATGCCGGCGCCGACAGACTCCATGACCTTGAGGTTGGTGCCGATGAGATCGTCGCGGCTCATGCCGGGCTTGCGGGGCACGCCTGCGGTGACGATGCACACGTCGGCGCCGGAAATGACGGAGTAGTCAGTGACGCCGCCGCCCGAGAGCTTGGCGTTGTAGCCTTCGACGGCCGCAGTTTGGGCGAGGTCGAGCGCCTTGCCCTTGGCGGTGCCTTCCATCATGTCGCAGAGGACGATGTCGCCAAGCTGCTTGAGGCCCGCCAGTAGGGCCAATGTGCCGCCGATTTGACCGGCGCCGATGAGGGCGATTTTGTTGCGTGCCATGGGATGCTCCCGGGTGGTTGAGCGGCGGCTGGCTGGCCGCGAGCCCGTCGATTGAGCCTGTCGTCCGTTTGCGGAGTCTCACCCCGCCCGGACCCGGCGCCGGTCTAGCCTGGATGTCAGGGCCGTTCAAGGCAGGCAGGGCGGCGGCGACCTCGTCCAATGGTTAAAGGGCGAAGGGCGCCACGAAGGGCGTCTCGGGCTGGCCGGGAGGAGAATGAACGCACCCTGCCGCCGGAAGCGTCAGCTTGCCGCATAGGGCAGACATGCTTTGGTGGGCTTTTGGACGTATGAGGGCAAAGGCGGAACGCTTGGGATCAATGTGGATTCCAAAAGCGATGCGCTTAGTCTGTTCGGCGCTGCCGCAGGATGTCCTTGTGCCGCGAGCGCCGAGCCGGTCCAATTGCGGTATGGGCCAACGTCGCGGGCCACTAAGCGTTCACCACGACTGCGGGCGCCGCTTCGTCTGTTCGCGGGGCCTTGTTAATCGAAGCCGATTAATCGAGAGTGACGAGCCATGGTTCAGTCAATGACCGAAAAGTATTGCATCATCGGCGCTGGCGCCTCGGGTATTGCCGTTGCCAAGAACTTCGTTCAACGCAACATTCCGTTCGATCTTCTGGAGCGCGAGGCGGATCTCGGCGGCTTGTGGAACATCAAAACGCCGAGCGGGATCGTGTATGAGTCGACCCATCTCGTGTCGTGCATCTCGTCGACAGGGTTCGACGATTTCCCGATGCTCGACGAAGACTACGTCGAGTATCCGAGCCACGACATCGTCCTCGATTATTTTCGCAAGTATGTCGACAAGTTCAAGATCGGTCCGCACATCCAGTTCAATGCCGCGGTAGAGACCGTCACGCCGGATGCAGACGGAACGTTTCTGGTCAAAGTCAAAGGCGAAGCAAGCCCGCGGCATTATCGAGGTATCGTTGTCGCGAACGGCCATCACGAGCAGCCGCGGATGCCGAACTATCCCGGCACCTTCGCTGGCGATGTCATGCACTCGAAGTTCTACAAGGGACAACGGCAGTTGCGCGACAAGCGCGTACTGGTCGTCGGCGCCGGGAACTCGGCGTGCGACATCGTCAAGGACGCGGCCTATGCATCGGGCGAGAAAGTCGTGATGAGCATGCGGCACGGCACGTGGTTCATCCCGAAGTTCCTGCTTGGGTTCCCAACGGGCGATATCGTGAGCAATACCGAATGGGCGCTGGCTTGGGTTCCACGGACGATCAAATCGTATCTGTTCCAGTCCATTCTATGGCTCTTGCAGGGGCCGCCGTCGCGCTATCGGCTGCCTGATCCGACGTACCGCATCGATCAGGCGCATCCGAGCATGAGTGACGACATTCCGCGTCTGGCCGCGCATGGACGCATTCTGGTCAAACCCGATGTGGCGCGGTTCGAGGGCAAGGAAGCGATCTTCGTGGACGGTACGCGCGAAGAGTTCGATCTCGTGATCTACGCGACCGGCTACCAACTGGCGATTCCGTTCCTCGACCGATCGCTCTATCTCGGAGCCGACGGCCGTCCGAACCTCTATCTCAACGCATTTCATCCCCAGTATGAAAATCTCTACTTTGCCGGCATGCTTCAGGCCAACGGTGCGATGTGGCGGCTCGCCGACTATCAGGGGCGAGTCATTTCGAACGACATCGTGGCGATGGCGACGGCGCCGGAGGAACATGCCGCTTTCCGTGCCGCGACGAAGGCTCATGCAGCCGAGCGGAGCGAGATCAAGTACATCGAATCCGACCGTCACTTGCTCGAGCGCAACTACTACGACTTCGCGCGACTTCTAAAGAAGGTTGCCGGGCAGTTCACCAAGGCGGGCCGGCTCAATCTTCCTGCGAACCGGCCAGCGGCCGCGTCGGCGCGGCCGGTCGCGGCGGAATAGGGCGTTCTGCACACGGAAATCAGCGGCAGTCTTGTCTTTGTAGCGGGGCGGCGTCATCGTCGCCCTGTCTGCATCGTGCTGGAGCCGCTCTGATGACCTTGCCGCCGCGCCTCGTTGCACTCGAGCAGGACCAAACCCCTCGCCGGATCGCCGATGGCGTTCGGATTGGCCATGTTCATCTCAAAGTGGCGGATCTCGACCGGTCGCTCGCGTTTTACTGCGGTGTGCTCGGCTTCGAGCTGATGCAGCGGTATGGCGCACGGGCAGCGTTCATCGCGGCGGGCGGGTACCATCATCACATCGGGCTGAACACCTGGGAGAGCCAGGGCGGGTCGCCACCGCCTGTGGGTTCGACGGGGCTCTATCACACAGCCATTCTTTATCCGACGAGGCCGGCGCTGGCTGACGCTCTGCGACGCCTGATCGAGGCCGGTATTAGGCTCGACGGAGCGAGCGATCATGGCGTCAGCGAAGCGCTGTATTTGCGCGATCCCGATCAGAACGGCGTCGAGCTCTATTGGGATAAGCCGCGTGAGCGGTGGCCCGTCGATTCCTCGGGGCACCTCAAGATGGTCACCGAGCGGCTCGATCTCGAGGGGCTGTTGCGAGAGGCGGCGTAGCTATCACGTCTTTCGACCGAGTACGCGGCCGGCGACAGCGTCGAGCTTTGCTATCAGCGCCGGATCCCGCTTCTCCGGGGCGGTGATGATCGCGACATCGAGCGCGGTATCGGAGCCCCAGGGGCACTTTGGATGCTCGCGCGGAAAGTCGCGGGCGAGACGAGCGATCAAGTGCTGAGCCTTGTGGGCATTCTCGGTCAGCACCTTGATGATCGCGGCGACATCGACCTCGCGGTGGTCGTCGTGCCAGCAATCGTAGTCCGTCACCATCGCAACGGTCGCGTAGCAAATCTCGGCCTCGCGGGCGAGCTTGGCTTCAGGCATGTTGGTCATGCCGATGACGTCGCAGCCCCAAGAGCGGTAAAGGTTGCTTTCGGCGCGGGTCGAGAATTGCGGGCCTTCCATGACGAGATAAGTCCCGCCGCGCGTATAGTCGATCTTCTCCGACATTGCCGCGTTCTCGATCGCATCGACGAGTAGCGGCGATACCGGGTCGGCGAGCGATACGTGCGCGACCAGGCCATTGCCGAAGAAGGACTTCTCGCGGGCAAAGCTGCGATCGATGAATTGATCAACGAGCACGAAGTGGCCAGGCGCGTACTGTTCTTTGAGAGAGCCGCACGCCGAGACGGATACAAGGTCCGTCACGCCAGCGCGCTTCAGTGCATCGATGTTGGCGCGATAATTGATCCCGGTCGGGGAGACGTGATGGCCGCGGCCATGGCGCGGGAGAAACCGGAGTGGCAGGCCGTCGAGCTCGGCGAATAATATGTCATCCGACGGTTCGCCCCAGGGGGTGAGGACGCGGCGCCATTCCTTCTTGTCCAGGCCCGGGAGATCGTAGAGGCCGCTGCCACCGATGATGCCGAGAACCGAGGCTGTCATGAGTTTTCCGTATCGAAGTTGCTCAGGGAGCAAAGCCAAGCAAGAGATCAGACGCAAGTGGATTATTTGTGAGCGGGCGTGGCGGGAGACGGCGTTCTGATTTGGGGAAATATCATCGTCACTCGCAGGCCTGGATTGTTGTCGCCGAGTTGCAAGGTGGCCCGGTGCATGCGCGCAACCGCCGCGACGAGGCTAAGGCCCAAGCCTGTCCCGGGAAGCGAGCGGCTCTTTTCGAGGCGTACGAAGCGTTTCAATGCGCGGTCGCGGTCGGCAGGCGGGATGCCGGGACCGTGGTCGGCGACGGTGAGGGTGATTCTGCCGTCCCGGTCTTCGACATCGAGAGTTACCGTTCGGCTGGCTGGCGGGCCTTCCATGCCACTCGAATACTTGATGGCATTGTCGACAAGATTGGCGACAGCTTGGCCGAGCAACTGACGGTTGGCTGCCACGTGCAGCGGCGCCGGTGGTACGGAGACTTTCAAGACGAGGCCAGCCTCGTCGGCGACGGGTTCGTATAGTTCGCCAACGTCGGCGGCAAGGGCTGCAAGATCAACTTCTTCAGTCGGCGTTACGGCGTCGCCAGGCTCGAGCCGTGCGATCAGCAGAAGGGCGTTGAACGTCTTGATGAGTTCGTCGGCTTGTTCGATGACTTTTTCCAAGCCCGCGCGCGCGGCCGTGCTATCGCGGCTTTGACGAAGGGCGTCCTCTGCGGTGTTGCGCAAGCGGTTGAGTGGCGTGCGGAGGTCGTGGGCGATGTTGTCGGAGACTTCGCGTAGCGCCGCCATCAGGCTCTCGATCCGCGTCAGCATGTCATTGAGATTGCCGGCGAGCTGGTCAACTTCGTCGGAAGACCCGTCACGGTCTATCCGCCTCGATAGATCGCCCGCCATTATCGCTCGTGAGGTGGCGGTGATGGTGCCGATCTTTCCGAGCAGGACGCGGCGCGCAAGCAAGCCGATCACCAGACCTGCGACCGCGAGACCGGCGACACCGAGCCAGCCGAGCCAGCGTATCCGGATCGCAAGGGCGCGTTGGTCCTCGATATCGCGGGCGACGATCAAGCGATGATCGTTGCCGACTTCCGTCGCGATCCCGACGGCGAGGCGCTTGCCGGCTCCTGATGGTGTGTAGTTGAACGTTGCGGTCCGATCTCCGCTCAAGGCGGGCCATGCCGCGAGATTGCCGGCGATTATTTGTCCGTCTGTGCGTTGCAGCCGATAAAGGCCAGCTTGCGTTCGCGCGGCGAACTCGTTGATGCGTTCGACCATACCATCAATGCCATCACGGCCGGCGGCCGCGAGGATGGCATGGTCCGATTCGATCGCCGCCACGGTGCGACGGGCGAGAGCGCTGTTCGCTTGATCCGCGATTTCATTGACGAGCCAGAGGCCAAGTGCGAGCAGCGCTGCGGTCGCGAGCAGCATGAGGCGCAACGGGCCGGAGGTCAGCAGGTTATGCACCGCCGGGCCTGATCATATAGCCTGAGCCACGGACGGTATGGAGCAGGGGTGGATCAAAACCCTTGTCGATCTTGGTGCGCAGGCGCGAAATGTGGACGTCGATGACGTTCGTTTGTGGGTCGAAATGGTAGTCCCAGACATTTTCGAGCAGCATGGTGCGCGTTACGACTTGGCCGGCGTTGCGCATCAGGTATTCGAGGAGACGGTATTCGCGGGGTTGAAGCGTGAGCGGCTGGCCGGCGCGGGTGACTTTGTGGGACAGGCGGTCGAGCACCAGGTCTGCGACGACGTACCGTGTCGTTTGCTCTTCCGGCACGTTGCGGCGGACGAGAGCTTCGATACGGGCGAGCAGTTCCGCGTAGGCGTAAGGCTTGGTGAGGTAGTCGTCGCCGCCCGCGCGCAAGCCTTTGACGCGGTCGTCGACTTGGCCGAGTGCGGACAGGATCAGGACGGGTGTGCGATCGCCGGCCGCACGGCGTTCCTGAACGATCGACAGGCCATCTTTCACCGGCAGCATCCGATCGACGATCAGGGCGTCATAGCCGCCGCCTTCCGCCATCGACAGCCCGGTCGCGCCGTCGTGTGCGACTTCGGCGACGTGGCCGCTTTCCTTCAGCGACTTCTGAAGGAACTGCGCCGTCTCTCGATCATCCTCGATGATCAGCAAGCGCATGGGCGTCACGGCCTCCTTGTTGCGAAGTGAGTTGAAGACAGAAAAGGGACAGACGCGGATCGCGTCTGTCCCCACTCTAGCAGCCGCCATTACTCCTTGGCGATCTTCACGCCGACGAAGCGGGTAGCGTCGCCGGTTTTGATGCGAAGCAAGACGGCGGTACGGCCAAGCTTGCTTGCTTCTTCGATGCCTTTGGTTACGTCGGCGGCCGAAGTGACCGGGCTGCCCGATACTTCGAGGATGACGTCGCCGTTGCGAAGCCCCTTGGCTGCGGCATCCGATCCGGATTTGACTTCGGAAATGACGACGCCGTCCTTTACGCCTTTGGCTTGGGCAGTGCCCGGGGCCGCAAGCGAGACGCCGAGGCGGGACAATTCGGTGGTGGCCGGAGCCTGCTTCGGTGCCGGGTCTGCCTTTGCGGGCGTTGCCTGCGGGCCGGCAGCGTCCTTGAAGTCGCCGAGCTTGACGGAGACCGTCTGTTCCTTGCCGCCGCGCATGACGCGGACGTCGATGCTGCTACCAGGCGTGAACGCGGCAACCTTGCGTGCGAGGTCACGGCTGTCGGCGATCTTGTCGGCGTTGATCGCGAGAACGGCGTCGCCGTTGCGAAGGCCAGCGGCGGCGGCCGGGCCATTCGGCGTGATCTCATTGATGACGGCACCCTTGGCTTCGGGGAGGCCGATTGCCTGGGCGGTATCTTCGTCGACGTTTTGGATCTTCACGCCGAGCCAGCCGCGGCTGACGCTGCCGGTATTGCGGAGCTGAGCGACGACGTCCGAGACCGTCTTCGCAGGGATGGCGAAGGCGATGCCGACGTTGCCGCCGGAAGGCGAGTAGATCGCCGTGTTCATGCCGACGACTTCGCCCTCGAGGTTGAAGGTCGGGCCGCCGGAGTTGCCGCGGTTTACGGCCGCGTCGATCTGGATGAAGTCGTTCAGGGCGCCGCCGACGTCGCGGGCGAGCGCCGAGACGATGCCGGCCGTGACCGTGCCGCCGAAGCCGAACGGATTGCCGACAGCCAGAACCCAATCACCCACGCGCGGGTCCTTTTGGGCAAGCTTGACGTGTGGGAAGTTTTTCCGGTTGCCCTTGATCTTGAGGAGGGCGACGTCGGTGCGTTGATCGCTGCCGATCAACTCGGCCTCGAGCTTTTCCTGCTGGTTGAACGTCACCTGGATGGTGCCGCCGGACTCGATGACGTGGTTATTCGTCACGACATAGCCGTCTTCGGAGATGACGAAGCCGGAGCCCTGCGCGAGCGACGGAAGGCCCTGCGGCGGGCTCTGCGGGTTGCGCGGCAGGTTCTTGAACAACTCGTTCAGGGGGTGATCGTCGGGCAGGCCGGGGATCGAGAAATTTTCAGGAGCGCCGCGGCGGGGCGTGCCCTTCTGGCCGGGGGCCTGCTGATTCTGAGCCGTCCTCGGCGCGTTCGACACGTAGACCGAAACGACCGACGGCTTCACGCGGTCGACGAGGTCTGCGAACGAGCCGGGTAGGCGGCCGTTAGCGCCGGGCGCGAACTGAGCCTGCGCCTGCCCTTGATGGGGTACGAAGGGGAGCGAGGGGGCGGCGAGCCCGAGGGCGATCAGGCCTGCGCCAGCGACGCCAGCGGCGAGGCGCACGGGGCGGCCAGTTTTACGAAGCAGGGAGACCATCGATTGACCTCGTGGGTGGATTGAGAAACCTGTGGAAGTCTGGTGTTTCCGTCCGATTCGCGGATGGGTTGACACCAGGGTCGATCCTTCATGTAGGTGATCTGATCTTACGGCGGCCTTTCGGCTGGATTAAATGTTCGTAAGGTGACGGTGAACCAGCCGTATTCGCGGCGTGTATTCGAGGTGTCGAACTTGTCCGACCGGAGGACATTGCAGCGGGCGTTGGCGGCTCTCTTCGGGATTGCCGCGGGATTTGCAGGTTCGACGGTTTACGCCGGACAAGGAATGCTGCCGCTTTCAGCACCGCGCATGACGATGCCGGTTGCCGTATTCGGTTCGGATGACCGGACGGCACCGCCGCCGTCGCTGCAACCCTATCAGGAAGCGCTCGGCCTCCTGTTCAACATTCGCTCGCGTACTGTGTGTTCGGCTTTCTGCGTTGCCGACGGGATGATCGCGACCGCGGCGCATTGCATTTACCGCGCCGGTGGCGCTGCCGTCGCGCCGAAGCTCGCCGATTTCTGGTTCGCGCGGAGTTACGACACCGCGAAAGACTACGCGCGGATCGCTGGCTTCAACATCGGTGCGGCTTCGCAGAACGTCCTCGCGGGTTCGACGACGTTGAACCTGTCGCCGCCGATCGATGCGACCCGTGACTGGGCCCTGGTGCGGTTGTCGCGACCGATCTGCAGCAAATCGAAATTCGATATCGTGGCGATGCCGCCCGATGAGATCGTGAAGCAGTCACAGCAGAAGAAGCTGTTCCAGCTTGCCTATCATCGCGACTTCAAGCAGTGGCGAGTGGCCTATTCGAGGCCTTGTTCATCGGCCCGCTCGTTCGATGCCGCCGACTGGCCGGCGATTGCGGCGGACTTCACGCTGCCGGAGACGCTCGTATTGCACACCTGCGATACGGGCGGGGCATCGTCGGGCTCGCCGCTGCTGATCGAGACGCCGCAAGGCCCGAAGGTGGTCGGCATCAACGTCGGGACATACGTCCACTCCAAACTGCTTATGCGGGATGGCAAAATCACGCAGCGGCTGAAGCCGGAGCCAGTGGCCAACACCGGGGTCGCGTCGTCGGCCTTCGCCGATAGGTTCAAGGACTTCGTGTCGGCTCGCGTGCTGATGACGGCTGCGGAAATCCGAGATCTTCAGCGGCGTCTGGCGGAAGCGGGCGACTACGCGGGGCCGGCCGACGGTACCTATGGGCCCACTTTGAGGGCTGCCATCGAGGCCTACGAGAAGCGCTCGAACCTCCGGGTCACCGGTGTCGCGAGCGACGCGCTGCTCAAGCAGCTTCAGCAAAGCGGGAGTAGCAAGCGTTGACGGCGCAATTGGATCAGCGACTGCCGTTCTCCCGCGTTCTTTTGATCTCTGCGGGTCTGGTGGTTCTTCTCGCACTCATCGAGCTTGCGATGGGGCGGCTTGCGATCTGCAAGTGCGGCTACGTGAAGCTGTGGGAGGGCGTGACGAACAGTGCCGGCAATTCGCAGCACATAACCGACTGGTACACGTTCTCGCACGTCATCCATGGGTTCGTCTTCTACTGGCTCGCGTATTTGTTTTTCCCGCGGGCCTCCGTGGGCTTTCGGTTTCTCGCGGCTGTGCTGGTCGAGGGGGCGTGGGAGGTGTTCGAGAACACGCCCTTCATCATCGAGCGCTACCGCGCGACGACCATCTCGCTCGACTACTACGGCGATTCCGTTCTCAATTCGGTGATGGATACGCTTGCCATGGCCGTTGGGTTTGTTGCCGCAGCCCGATTGCCGGTGTGGATGATCGTCGCCGCTGGCCTCGGTATGGAGCTTTGGACGCTGTGGTGGATCAGAGACAACTTGATCCTCAACGTCATCATGCTGATCTATCCTGTCGATGCGATCCTCAAATGGCAAAACGGCGGCACGTGACGGCCGCCGTTTGCTTCCGGAACGATGATCCAACCGATCAGTCGAACATGATGACGCCGCGCGCGACGGTGCCGGCGGCAAGATTCTTGAAGCCGTCGTTGATCTCGTCGAACTTGTAGGTGCGGCTGATCAGGCTATCGAGATCGAGGCGCTTTTGCATGGCGAGATCGGCGAGGATCGGGAAGTCGACGCTCGGGCGGACGGAGCCATAGTAGCTGCCGGTGATCTTCTTTTCGGTGAAGACCATCATGAAGGGCGAGAACGTCGCCGTCGTTTGGACCGATGGAATGCCGACGAGGGTCGCGTGGCCGCCCGGGCCGCACATCTCGATGCACTGCTGGGCCGTAATCTGGCTGCCGATGGCATCGAACGAGTAGTCGACACCAAAGCCGCCGGTCAGGGCCTTTACCGCCTTCGGCACGTCTTTGACTTCCTTGGCGTTGATTGTGTGGGTCGCACCAAACTTCTTGGCGTACTCTAGCTTGTTGTCGAGCAGGTCGATGGCGACGATGGTGCGGGCACCGGCAAGGCGGGCACCTTGTACGACATTGAGGCCGACACCGCCGCAGCCGACGACAGCGACGGTCGCGCCCGCATCGACTTTGGCATGACGGGTCACAGCGCCGACGCCGGTCGCAACAGAGCATCCGATGATCGCCGCGTGCGCCCAGGGCAGATCCTTGCGGATGGGCACGACCATTTCGGCAGGGCAAACGACGCTCTCGGCGAAGGTGCCGATGCGGGCCATCTGGTTGACCGGCTCGCCGTTGAGGAACATGCGCGCGGTGCCGTCGAACAGCAGGCCGCGTGGCGCCTTGATGTGGCCGACGCACAGGACGACCCGGCCTTCGGTGCAGTAACGACAACGGCCGCAATTTTCGCGGAACGAGAAGATGACGTGATCGCCTGGCTTGGTGTGCGTCACGCCGGGGCCGACCTCGACCACCTCGCCGGCGGCCTCATGACCGAGAACCATCGGCAAGGGCATCGGCCAGTCGCCGATCATGATGTGCCAGTCGCTCATGCAGACGCCGGCCGCGCGTGTCTTGATGCGGACCTCGGTTGCTTTGGGGCCTTCCTGTTTCAGGTCGAGAAGCTGGAGAGGTTTGTTGACCTCGGTGAGTACGGCGGCGCGCATGTATTCCTCCGATCCGGTTCGTTATGTCAGCGTCACCCGGATCGAGCCGGGGCCGCGAAGCGATAGGCCATCGTTCCACCCTGCGGGCGGCGCTGCAAGGCTCATCTTGGGGAAGCGACGATGTAGCCTGGGCAAGGCAATCACGGCTTCCATGCGGGCCAGCGGCGCACCGAGGCAGAAGTGGGTGCCGTAGCCGAAGGTGACATGCGGGTTCGGGTTGCGGCCGAGGTCTATGATTGAGGGGGTTTCGAAGACGGCAGGGTCGTGATTGGCGGCACCGATGAACGTCCAGACGCGTTCGCCCGGTTTGATCGTCTGGCCCCCGAGCAGGGTCTCGACGCGTGCGATCCGCATCATCGCCGGCGTCGGCCCATCGAAGCGAAGGAACTCCTCGATCGCTGCTTGGATGGCGGCGGGCGTTTCGAGCGCCAGGAACTTATGACGGAGCGCGTCATCCCGCATGAGCGCGATAGAGGCCATGCCAATCAGGCTCGCCGTCGTTTCATGACCGGCAAAGAGGAAGAGGATGGCCGTTGCGATCAGCTCTTCGTCCGAGAGTTGGCCGTCGCTGGCGTCATGGGCTGCGACAAGGGCGGAGAGAATATCGCCGGCCGGCTCAGCGCGCCGTGCGTCGATCAAGGTTTGGAATGCGGCACCCATTTCAAGTACGCCACGGCGCGCCTTGGCGTACTTGTCAACGGTATGACGAGCCGTGCCGATAAAGAGTTTGATGTCGTCCGACCAGCTGCGCATCTCGCCGAGCATTGTGCGGGGGACGCCGAGCATGTCCATGATGACGTAGGCGGGCAGCGGATTGGCAAAATCCTGCACGAGGTCAACCTCGTCCTTGCCCTCGAGTTGTTCGATCAGCAGAGAGACGATTTTCTCGACGTTCGGGCGAATGGCGTCGAGGGCGCGGGGCGTGAACGCGCGCGCGATCAATCCTCTCAGACGCGTGTGATCGGGCGGGTCCCGGAACACCAGCCAGCGGCCGAGATACTCGACCAGGATCTGCACTTCAGATTTTCGCGCCGGATCGAGGGCTGCGTAGAAGGGCGTAATGCGGTCGGCCGACATCTGGCTTTCGCGCATCACCTGCTGCACGTCGGCGTGGCGGAAGACGGCCCACCCCTTCAGGGCTTGCGAATAATGGATCGGCGCTTCGGTGCGAAGACGATTGAGCTGGGGGTATGGATCAACCGGAAATGTCGGGTCGGTCGGATCGAACTCCAGCTTCGGCATCATCGTGGCTCCCTTCGCGCGCAGACGATGGAAGCACGGATTGTGGGCCGCGCAAAGATGGCGTTGGTGATCCGCGAGGGGATCAGTTGGCCGCTCCGCGAGCGAAGCGGAGGGCAGCCGGTAGGTCGACATGATGGGGCGCTGCGGCGTTCGTGCTCTGCTCGACACCGTTTGCATCCGGCCAGGCGGCAATCGCGGTCGCAAGCGCGGTGCTGCGTGTGACGACGATCAGATCGTCCCCGATGGTTGCACTCTGCTGGCCGGGCGTGGCCGTCAGCTGGCGAGCGAGCCATGGCGTCAAGGCGACGGGCGAGGCGTGTGTGCGAATGATGAGAAGCCCCGCCGGTGCGATTTTGGCCAGTAGGGTGGCGAGCCCCTTGGCGTCGAGCAGATGAAACGGTGGGGCTGGGAATGCGGTCAAATCCAAAACGAGAATGTCGAAGGCGTCGTCGGGTTCAGCCATCAGTGTCGCCCGGAGATCGCCAGTGACGATGCGGGCCGCCGGCGTGCACTGTGAGTAATTTGGAATCCACCTTGGATCCGTCGAAAGACGCGCGGTTGCGCCATCATTTGCGAAGTATCTGACGACGTCTGAGGACGCTGCCGCGCAGGTCGGCGCGCCTTCGATGCCGGCGATGCCGATGAGCAAGGGCATCTCTTCGCCGGGCCGTGCGGCGCTGTCTGTTCGCTTGAGATCCCGCACGGCATCGTACAGCCGAGCGAGTTTGTGGTGATCCGTCGAGGGGTGACGCGCGATCGTGGTGGTGCCCGAGAGGATCTGCCGCTCTCCGGTCGCGGTTTTCTCGATGATCCGGAACGGCGACCAGGAGCCGCGCTCGGATGCGATCGTCTTCGATGTCGAGGGAAATAGTGCGGCGGCTGTCATGAGGCCCGCGGCGACGGCGATGTTCTGCTCGGGCCATTCGTGAGTGAGGCGGAGCAACGGAATGGCTGTTGTTGCGAGTACAGCGGCGAGCGCAAGGCGGCTCGGCCAGCTCAACGCGCCGCTGAGGCCCGTCAAGACTAGCGCGGCTGCCAGCGATAGGAGAAGAATTGCAGCGATACGGCGGGCGCTGCGGCCAGATGCGGCGATGCTTGGAGACGCGCAGACCAGCAAGATCAGGCAGACGGGCAGCGGTGGAAGCAGGCGACCGTGGATCATGACGATGCTGATGCCGGCGCCGAGTGCAAGACCTGTCAAGGCGACCAACACACCGGCTTCAGGAGCGGATCGGACCAGTTTGCGACCTTGTCTCGCGTGGATTGCCGTGCCGATGCAGAGGGCGATCAGTGCCAAGGGGAGGCGATAGCGGGCGCTCTCCGGCAGAGCGAGCACCGCCGCGACCACTAGCGTCATGGCGAGAAACGATGGCGATGGCAACGGCAGGGCGACGGCTTGCCCCGTGCCGAGGCGCATCGGCAGCAGGGCCGACAGCACGGCGAGCATGACCACGACAGAGGCCGGTAGTGGCAATGGAGTCAATGTTCCGGCCAACTCGGTCATGATCGCCACGATGGCGGCAGAGGGGATCGCTGTGTGAGCGACGAGTTGGACGATGGTACGTCGGTCCGGGCGATCGTTTCCGGGCGTTGCGCTGTTCAGCTGCCATGCCGTCAACGCGGCTGCGACAACGGCCGTGGCCGCGAGGGCAAACGTCCAGAGGCGAGCCATGTGTTCCAGCGGCGCCATGGGCTCGATGATCAAGGGGTATGCAACGAGGGCGACGGCGCCTGCCAAGGGGCTCCACCGGCTTGCGCGCCAGGGTTGGGAGGTGACGAGCATCCAGAGTGACGCGGCGACGGCGATGATGGGAATGCCTGCGATCTTGGCGAGGGCGAGAGCAAGCGCCATCGGGCTGGTAGCCGCAGACGGCGACGACAGCAGTAGTGTGGGACGCGTGGGGAAGACCAAGACGGCCGCGATGCCTAGTGCCGCAACGGCCGCCAACTGCGCACTCTTGTCAAAGCGGCCGGCTTTGTAAGCGATGCCTGCGCCGATCGCTGCCAAGGCGAGACCGGTGGCAAGCACGATCGCGGGTGCTTCGGGGCGCATGCCTGTCGACCATGCCGCGGCTGTCCAGAGCATCGGCAGGAGCGCGCCCAATAGACCGTAGAACAGCCCCGCCGAAATCGCGAATAGCGCCTGCTCGATCCGTCCTTGCGTGCGCGCGCGGCTTTCGTCCGCCGGCATGGACGGATCAAAATGCCGGTCGTCTTGATCTTGCAGGACTGTTTGCATGTTTCGTGTCGAGAGATTGCACGGCGGGAGGCGTCGGCGCTTGCGCGCGCCGCCTTGCCGGTCTTTCCTGGCACGTACGGCGCACGTTTTGGGCAAATGCTCAGGGGTGCGGTTAACGGAAGGAGCCACAGATGGCGCGAGATCGTTACGGTTTGGAGACGAGTGGTGGCGACGCGGAGGCGATCAAAGCGTTCGACGACACGGTCGAGGGTTATCTCAGCTATCGCGCCGATACGCCGAAGCGGCTCGAACGCATGATGGCGGCCGGCGACGAGATGCCGATGGCGCACGTGCTCAAGGGTTATCTGATGATGCTCGGCTTCAAGCAGGCGCTGGTGCCGGTCGCGGCGAAGGCGCTGGAGGCGGCGGAAGTGCGGGGCAAAGGCAATAGCGGCGGCCGTGAGGCGATGCACCGGGCGGCGCTTTCGTCGTGGGTTACGGGCGATGTGGCTCGGACTCTCGACATCTGGGACGAGATCATGATCGCGTATCCGCGCGACGTCGTGGCGTTCCGGCTGCATCACTTCACGGCGTTCTGGATGGGCCAGCCGGACCGGATGGGAACCGCGATCGATCGCGTGCTGCCGGCGTTCGCGCCGGACGAGCCGGTGCATGCGGCGCTGCTCGGCTGCAAGGCGTTTGCTTATGAGGAGCTGGGTCGGCTTTCAGAAGCGGAAGCGGCGGGGCGGTTGTCGATCGAGCGCAATCCGCGCGATCTGTGGGCCGCGCATGCCGTCGCGCACATTCTTGAAATGCAGGGGCGGCGCGACGACGGTATTTCGCTGCTCAATCAACTCGAACCGCACTGGGACGGCGGCAACAGCCTGCTGCATCATCTGTGGTGGCATCGCGGGCTCTATCACTACGAGCGCGGCGAGTTTGGCGATGTGCTGCGTCTCTATGACACACGGTTCCGCGATCTCAAGGCGCCGCTCATCGCCGCGACGCCTGATCTCTACATCGACGTGCAGAATGCGGCCTCCATGCTGTTCCGGCTCGAGCGGCAGGGTGTCGATGTCGGATCGCGCTGGGTGGAGTTGGCGGACAAGGCCGAGCAACGGATCGGCGATTGCCTCTCTGCCTTTACGCTGCCGCACTGGATGATGGCGCTCGCCGCGACGAAGCGTTTCGAGGCGGCCGGGCGGATGATCGAGGCCATGAAGCAGTTCGCGGCGACACGGCAGGACACCATTGCGACTGTCGTGCGCGATCATGCGATCCCTGCGTGCGAGGCGATCGTGCTGCGTGCAAAAGGTGATTACACGGCTGCGCTCGATGCCATGCGGCCGGCGCTCGACGGGATGGACAAGCTCGGCGGCAGCCACGCGCAGCAGGACGTGCTGCAGCAACTGTTCCTCGATTGTGCGAAGAAGGCCGGCTCGGCGGCGGATGCGCAACGCGTCATCGACCACGTCCGCCGTCTCTACGCCGTGCCGCCGGAGCAGCGGCGCGGGTATGCGAGTTAGCAGAGCGTCACTCTCCCAACCCATGCGTCCCCGGCCAAGCGCAGCGCGAGCCGGGGTCGCGTCGGGAGTGACTTGGCGACGGTCTTATCCAACCGCACCGACGTGATCCCGGATCATTTCGCTTCGCTCATGTCCGGGAACGCAGAAAGCGGGAGCGGCGAGGTTGGCGGGATGGATCGCGGGCATACGGCCCGCCATGACACATGATTAGTGGATGAGTGCTGCGGCCCGTTCGCACTCCAAGGC
>JAPXTA010000091.1:0-21577 GCA_033812735.1 Hyphomicrobiaceae bacterium
GACTTGAAGGATACCCGAATCGTAACTTGGAACCGCGGCTGTCGTGAGCTCTACGGGTATGCTGCCGACGAAGCCATTGGCCAATCGAGTCACCAGCTGGTTCGAGGCGGTGACGCGCCGGCAGCCCGAATAAGTGAGCAGAGTTTGAAGCGTGATGGAAGTTGGTCCGGGGAACAGCTGCACAGAGCCAAAGATGGGTCCGAGATTTGGGTCGACAGCCGGCAAGAAGTGATCGAAATCGGCGGTCGGCAGGTCGTCCTTGAAACGAACCGAGATATTACAGCACGTCGTCAGTTTGATCAGATGACGCAATTGCTGATGGCGGAGCTCGACCATCGGGTAAAGAACACGCTGGCGATCGTCCAATCGATCGCGTCGCAGACCGCGCGGCGATCGGCCACCTTCGCGGCCTTCAATCAAAGCTTCAGTGCCCGCCTCCAGTCTTTGGCAAGCGCTCACAGTCTATTGACGGCGAGTCATTGGGCCGGGGCCGATCTCTGCGACCTCCTCCAAACCCAATTGGTCGAAACCATTGGAGACGAGCGCGCCGTTGTGGCTGCGGGGCCGCGGATTTTCCTACCGCCACAGAGCACATTGCAGCTGGGACTGATCTTGTTCGAGCTCGCCTCCAACGCCCGCAAGCACGGTGCGTTGTCGCAACCCGGCGGCACGGTACATGTGACGTGGTCAATCGCCGATGGGACACCGCCGGGCGTGCTGGAGTTTGTGTGGCAAGAACGCGGTGGCCCGCCCGTGCAGCCACCAGCAAGCCGCGGCTTCGGCACGACATTGATCGAGCGTGCGGGCAGTCAAGCACACCTGAGGGCAACGATGAACTTCCTCCCCGAAGGTCTGGAGTGCCGGATTTTCGCGGAAGTAGCGCAAACCTCCCCATCAGTTGCGTTTTTTAATCCGCGCCGCCGTGAGCCGCCATCAATGGCCTGAAGGCGATAGAATGCAAGATTGACGCACGGCGCGCCCGCCCGCAGATGCGTATGATTGCGTCAATCAGTGGCGGCGAACAACTGGAGCAGGCAGACCGTCGATCATGACGTTGATGCACGCTGGCTTCTTGCTGCTCAGAGCACGCTCGATCGCCGGCTGCAGTTCATCGGCCTTGGTCACCAGCTCTCCGTGTCCCCCGAGCGCCACCGCCACAAGATCATATCGGGCGGGCAGGAGCGTGCACGCATGGGCGCGCTCTCGGCCGTAGTCGCGAAGCTGGATCTGGTGTTCAGCGTTCCAGCGAGCATCGTTTCCGACAACCAATACCACCGGCAATCCATACCGGACCGCTGTGTCGATCTCGGCCATGTGAAAACCAAACGTGCCATCACCGAGGACCGCCACAATCGGTGCAGATTTTTCGACGACACGCGCAGCGAGCGCAAACGGTATGGCGGAACCGATCGATCCAGCGACGCCGTTGATCAATCTCCTGCGGGCTGAGATCCCTGCTTGCGCCCATTGGCCAATTTCGCCTCCATCGCAGACCAAAATCGCATCTGGGTGATCGTCGAGCACTTTCTGAATGGCGCGACAGAGATCCATCGGGTGCAACTGCCCATCTCCACCGGTCGCCATTGCATGCGCTTCAGGCCGGTACGCGACGGCCTTTCGGACGTCGGCGAGCCATCCGCCGTCGCGCGCTGACGTTGGCAGGCCTTGCATTGCCTCGGACACCACGCATTCGGCATCGGCCACGACGACCCCAATGAGTCTGTTTCCTTGCTCGCGCCGCGCGCGCTCGACGAGCGCTTCATCCTGTTCGACGACAACGAACTTTGCACTGTCGGCGACAAACGGCGATTGCCCGAACCGAATTGTGAAATCGTGCGGTTTGGCGAGAAGCACGACCAAGTCTGCCAACCGCAATGATGACGCGAAGTCGCCCAGACTGGGATCGGCAAGCCCGCGAGGGCTTTCCATCACCACTGCGGGAATGCCCGTCTTGTCTTCAAACGCCCGAAGCAGGTCACGGCCCCTCACGTTGGCAAAGCAAGGGCCAGCCAGCACAATCGGTCGCGAGGCATCCCTAAGGGCATCGAGCAGTCGGCCGACCTCATCTTGACGCGGTGGTTGCTCCATCCGCTTCGCTCTCGCACGGTCGATCGCAGCGGACGCCTGCCCTTCCAGAATATCGGTAGGGAGGCTCAGATGCACAGGACCCGTCCGGCCGCTGATCGCAAGGGAGATGGCCGCGAGAACGTCTTGAGCGAGGTCGCTGGGTGACGTAACCAGCATTGAGGCCTTGGTGACGCTTCTTGCAAAGTCGACCTGCGGCATTTCCTGGAACGCACCTCGGCCCACTTCCCTGAGCGGCGCATGTCCAGAGAGCAGCAGAACCGGCGCGTCTGCAGCAACAGCAGTAGGCAGCGCAGCGGCAGCGTTCGTGTGACCCTGCCCTCCGGTTACCAAAGCGACGCCGACGCGGCCCGTCAGCCGCGCATAGGCATCGGCCATATGCACTGCCGCCGCCTCGTGCCGGACGTGAATGAGTGAAATGCCGGATCCGAAAAGCGCATCGTAGAGCACCATGATGTGGTTGCCAGACAGGGTGAAGATAACGTCAACCCCTGCAGCCTTGAGGGCCGCAACAACAACATCAGCGCCGCGAAGTGTTTCGGTCATGCAACTCCCCTGGTGGAACTCGTCCAAACTCCTAGCAGAAGCAAGCCGAATGCGAAAAGCCATCGATCAACGGTCCCATGCCCCGGATCAAGGCACCGCCGCAAATCGGCATCCAGGCCTTCCCAGGTAGCGCGCGGCATGGCAAGTGAAGCGCATGAACACGCCATGCCCCACGGTCCGACTAACGCCCGACACTGTACGAGAAGCTCGTCAAGGGACGCGGACATTTTCCTATGATCGCCGAAGCCTTGAAGCCGGCATCGTACATTTGGGCCTGGGTGCCTTTGCCCGAGCGCACATTGCCGAATACACCGATGACAGCCTGGCAATGGCGCCCGGTCCGTGGATGATCACGGGGGTCAATCTCCGGAGCGCAGACCAGCAAACGCGTCTCGTTCCCCAAGGCGGCCTATATACGCTGCTGACCCGTGATAGCCGCGGCGATCAGGCGCGCGTTATCGGATCGATCAAGAATGTTCTGGCTGGGTCCGCGGATTGGCCTCGCATTTTGGCGGCACTGACGGCGCAATCGACGAAGATTGTTAGCCTGACAATCACTGAAAAGGGCTATTGCCACGCCCCCGCGACCGGCAGCCTCGACACAACCCACGTCGATATCCGTCACGACTTGGAGAACCCCTCGACACCGAAATCGGCCGTCGGCGTGCTCGTTGCAGCGCTCGCAAAGCGGCGCGAAGCCGGGTTGCCACCGTTTTCGGTGCTGTGCTGCGACAACCTTCCCCGCAATGGCCGGCTTGTGCGCAGTCTTGTCCGTGACTTTGCAGCACTTCGCGATGACAAGCTGGCGCAGTGGGTAGAACACAATGGCGCATTTCCTTCCACGATGGTCGACCGGATTGTTCCTGCGACGACTGACGAGATATTGCACCGCGTGGAAAGCCTCACGGGCCTGAAGGATCTGGCACCGGTAGCCCACGAGCCCTTTCGGCAGTGGGTCATTGAAGATCAGTTTGTCGATGATGCGCGCCCCGCATGGGATCGAGTGGGAGCACAACTTGTCGGCGACGTAGCGCCATTTGAATCGATGAAGCTACGAATGCTCAACGCAGCCCACTCGGCGCTGGCTTATCTAGGCTATCTCAGCGGCCACGAGACAATTGCCGAGTGCGTCGGCGACCCTGTCTGTCGTCGTTATGTCGAAGGTTTGTGGCGTGACGAAATCATCCCTGTTCTTCCGCCGCCGCCAGGTCAGGACCTAGTAGACTACGCCGCCGCGTTGCTCGCTCGGTTTGAAAATCTCTCCATTCGCCACCGCACTTGGCAGATTGCGATGGACGGATCGCAGAAGCTGCCGCAGCGCCTGCTGGGTACGGCCCGCGAACGCCGACAGAAGGGGCTACCGATCCAAAAAACAGCCCTCGCCATCGCTGCTTGGATGGTGTTCGTCGGCGGTAAGGATCTGGCGGGGCAGCCGATCGATGTCCGCGACCCGCTTGCGTCCTCGCTCCAGCATCGTCTCACTCTGGCCGGCACTGAGCCGGAGGCCAGGGTGAAAGCCCTGCTGATGGAAACGGCAATCTTTGGCGACGACTTGCCCCGGGACGGTGAGTTCGTCCGATCACTTCTCGCCGCCTACGAAGCCCTCTGGCGTGGTGGGCTCAGGAACGCGCTCGCCGGCACGGTGCGTTGACAAGGCTACGGCGACCGTACATGCTCCGGTCAATTGGTCATACCAATTGACCCAGATCGCCCATCAAAGAAGGCGCGCCTGGGTAGGGACAGGAAACTTCCAAAGGGCGAACTCGATGCCCCTCACCGTGATCGAGCCGCGCCGATTGTATCGGCAGGTTGCCGAACAGGTTCGCGCGTTGATCGACCGGGGTGAATTCCCGGCGGGTTCCCGTTTGCCGACGGAGCGAGAGCTTGCGGTCAAACTTGGAGTGTCGCGGCCGACAGTGCGTGAGGCGCTGATCGCTCTTGAAGTCGACGGCCGCGTGAAGATCCGCGTTGGCTCGGGCATTTACGTGTTGCCCGCGCCACAGCGCCATCGTCCGTCAGAGATCGCGCCTGTGGCGGGCCCTTTTGAAGTGCTTGAAGCCCGCGCACTGATCGAGGGTGCGGTTGCCGGCGCTGCCGCTGCGAAGGCAACAGTCCAGGACATCAAGGCACTCGACGACGCGCTTGCGCTGATGCGCGGCACCAGACATCCAGGGCCCGAGAGCATCGCTGCCGACCGCTCCTTTCATGTCGCGATCGCCAACATCGTCGGCAATGATCCGGTGGCGGAGATCGTCGAAAAACTGTTCGACCAGCGCGTAAATCCTTACTTCGAACAGCTTGCCAGATACTTCGAGACCCCCGCGAGCTGGAACGTCGCGCTTGATGAACACGCAGCCATTCGTGATTCAATCGCACGTCACGACGCCGCCGGTGCCGCTGCCGCTATGCGAGCGCATCTCGAGGCATCCCAACAACGGTTCTCCAAGAATTTTGGCCCGGCTTCACCAGTCGGCCCTGCAAAGTCGAACGAAGCGGAAGTTGGCGCCTCTAAACGCCGGCCGCGCCTCGAACGTCGCCTCGAAGTCCAAAAATCAATCAGGAGGAAATCGGCATCATGAAACGTGTTCTTACTGTTGCTGCGATACTGGCGGGTGCAGCCCTCGCCGCTTTGCCCGCCAGCGCTCAGACAAAGCTAAAATTCGCTCACGTCTACGAGACGTCCGAACCCTTCCACACGGAAGCGCTTTGGGCAGCTGGCGAATTCGCGAAGCGGACCAATAACAAGTACCAGATTGACGTCTACCCAGCATCGCAGCTCGGCAAGGAGACGGATATCAATCAGGGTCTCTCCCTTGGCTCGGTAGATATCATCATTTCTGGTGCGAGTTTCGCAGCCCGCTCCTTCCCGCGCATCGGTGTCGGCTACTACCCCTTCACATTCAAGTCGCCAGAGCACTTGCTTGCGTTCGCCAAGAGTGACGTCTTCAAAGAGCTCGCAAAGGGCTACGAAGAAAAGACCGGCCACACCATCACCGCCACGACGTACTACGGCACACGGCATACATCCTCGAACCGTGCCTTCAAATCGTGCTCCGAGATGAAGGGCCTCAAGATCCGCGTGCCTGACGTTCCGGCATACCTTGCCTATCCGCGGGCTTGCGGTGCGAACACGACGCCGATCGCGTTTGCTGAAGTCTATCTCGCGCTCCAGAACGGGACCGTCGAAGCCCAGGAAAACCCCCTGACGACCATCGAAGCCAAGAAGTTCTTTGAAGTGCAGAAGCACATCATCCTGACGGGCCACATCGTCGATGCCCTCAACACGATTGTCGCCAAGGGGACTTGGGCTAAGTTCACCGACGCCGAGAAGAAGGCTTGGACGGATGTCAGTCAGGAAGCTGCGGCTCGTGCGACTGCGAAAATCAAAGCCGACGAGCAGAAGCTTGTCGAGTTCTTCAAGTCGAAGGGCCTGACCGTTTCCGAGATCAATCGCCAGGAATTCCTCGACGCCGTCAACAAGTCCACAACGTTCGAGCAATTCGGCTACAGCAAGGCAGACTGGGACAAAATCCAAGCGATCAAATTCTGATCGAGCAACAAACGGTGCGCAGTGCATGTTCGCGCTGCGCACCGGCCGACGTGCGAGGGAAGAGGACAGTGGCGACACCGACAGAGCAACACACGCGGATCAGCAGCGAAGAAATTGCGAAGACGTTTGACGAAGCAGAAGCCCCGCCGGTGGATCTGTCCGAGCATGGCGTGGAGGATTGGTTCACTCTCGCGATTTTCTGGCTGATGTGCGGCGCCGTCTTCGTGCAGTTCTTTACTCGCTATGTTCTCAACAACAGCTTCGGCTGGACAGAAGAGATCGCGGTATATTGTCTTGTTGCAGTCGTCTTTCTCGGATCGTCGATGTGCGTCCGGCTCACCCGGCACATCCACGTGGACTTCCTGTACCGCTACCTGCCGGGGCTCCCTGGACGCGTGCTGTCAACCTTTGTCGACGCCGTTCGCATCGTGATCTTTGCCTACCTGGCATGGCTTGTGTGGCGCTACTCGAGTGTGATCGCCGACGAAACGATGACCACGATCAACTTTCCGAAGATGCCGGTCTTCATGGTCGTCTTCGCCGCCTTCGTACTGATGGCAATCCGAGCAATTCAGGTGGCCGTTGCCAATCTAAGGCGCGGCTACTCCGTCCTCGAGCGTCCTGGGGCGTTCGATGGATCTGAGGAGACCACTCGATGATCGTCCTTCTCGGCGGCTTCTTGCTGCTCATGGTGCTCGGTGTTCCCGTCGCCATCTCAATGGTCGCTGCCTCGCTCGCCTATCTGCTGATCCACGGCGGCGCGCCGGATGTGATCGTGGCGCAGCGCATGATTGCCGGCGTCGAAAGCTTTCCGCTGCTTGCGGTGCCGTTCTTTATTCTTGCCGGAAATCTCATGAATATTGCCGGTGTGACGGGCCGGATATACGCGTTTGCCGTGGCACTGGTCGGCTGGATGCGTGGCGGCCTGGCGCAGGTCAACATCATTGGCTCAGTGATCTTTTCCGGCATGTCCGGCACGGCGATCGCGGATGCTGCCGGTATCGGCACGATCGAGATCAAAGCGATGAAGGACCATGGCTATCCGATTGAGGTGGCCGTGGGCGTCACCGCCGCGTCCGCCACACTGGGGCCGATCATTCCCCCGTCGCTGCCTTTTGTGATTTACGGCATGATGGCGAACGTCTCGATCGGCGCCCTGTTCTTGGGCGGCGTCATTCCGGGTGTCGTCATGACACTTTTGATGATGATCACGGTCGCTATCTTCGCCCGCTTGCGCGGCTGGGGGTCGGATGCGCCCTTTAATCTGCGTCAGATTGCTGGTGCCCTGATCGAGATTGCGGTCGTTCTTTGCTATCCGCTCGGAGTATTCCTGCTCGAAATGTCCGGGCTGTCGCAGAACGCTTCGATTTTTGGCGCACTCGGCATTGTATTGCTGCTGGACTACATCTTCAAATTCTCGGCCGTCATGGCGTTGATGACGCCCGTCATACTGATCGGCGGCATGACGCTCGGCTGGTTCACGCCGACCGAAGCTGCCGTTGCCGCCGTCATGTGGTCGCTGTTTCTCGGCTTGGTGCGCTATCGATCGATGACGATGAAGACGCTCGCGAAAGCGACCTTCGATACGATCGAGACGACTGCCTCTGTTCTGTTCATCGTGACTGCCGCATCGATCTTCGCGTGGCTGCTGACGGTCTCTCAAGCCGCAACGATGATGTCGAACTTGATCTTCTCGATCACCGACAACAAGTGGGTGTTTCTCATTCTGGCGAACCTTCTGATGTTGTTCGTCGGCTGCTTCCTGGACACCATCGCGGCTATTACGATCCTCGTGCCGATCCTGCTGCCGATCGTGCTGAAACTCGGCATCGACCCGGTTCACTTCGGCCTCATCATGACCCTGAACCTCATGATCGGTCTGTTACATCCGCCGCTTGGCATGGTGCTCTTTGTGCTCTCGCGTGTCGCCAAGCTTTCGGTCGAGCGGACCACCGTCGCAATTCTTCCCTGGCTCGTACCCCTGTTCGCCGCACTCATCGCGATCACATTCATCCCCGAGATCACGCTTTGGCTGCCGCGCTTCATGGGAGTGACCAAGTAACAAACGCAGGGTCTCAAAGTGGCAAGAATCGTCCGCGTCGACGCTTTGATGGTCGACCTCGTGCCGAAGGTGAAGCGAACCGACGCCATTCAGTCGTTCGTGAGCCAGGAAACCCCTATTGTGCGCATCACTGATGCGGACGGTGCCGTAGGCACGGGTTACAGTTACACCATCGGCACGGGTGGCCCGTCCGTAATGGCGCTGATCCGGCACACGCTTGGCCCCGCCTTGATCGGCCGCGAAGCATCGGAAGTCGAAAAGATCTGGCGCGACCTGCTGTTTCTCACGCATGCGACGACTGTCGGTGCGATTACGTCTCTGGCGCTCGCCGCAATTGATACCGCCTTATGGGATCTGAAATGCCGCCGCCACGCAACGCCGTTGCACATCATGGCAGGTGGCGCCCAAGACCGCGTTCCGCTCTACACGACCGAGGGTGGCTGGCTTCATCTCGACACCCCCGAGCTCGTGGACGATGCGCTCGCTTCGAAGGCGAAAGGTTTCGGCGGCGCCAAGATCAAGATCGGCCGCCCCCATGTTTCAGAAGATGTTGCGCGGCTCGCAGCGGTACGCCAGGCAGTTGGCCCGGCCTTCGAAATAATGACGGACGCAAACCAGCGCTTTACGGTCGACGAAGCTATTCGCCGTGCTCGCTGCTACACGCCGTTCGACATTGCATGGTTCGAGGAGCCTCTCACGGCCGACGACCTGTCAGGTCATCAGCGCCTTTCCGAAAGCACGACGATCCCGATCGCCATTGGCGAAAGCCTCTACAGCCCTCTGCACTTTCGGGAGTATTTGCAGCGCGGCGCCTGCTCGGTTGTGCAAGTTGACGTCGCCCGCATTGGCGGCATTACGCCTTGGCTGAAAGTCGCTCATCTCGCCGAGTGCTTCAATGTGCCAGTCTGCCCGCACTTCCTGATGGAATTGCACGTTGCGCTTTGCGCCGCCGTGCCAAATGCCCGCTGGGTGGAATACATCCCGCAACTCGATGCGCTGACGAATACAGGTATGCGCATCGAAGATGGGTACGCCGTGCCCTCGTCTGCCCCAGGTCTCGGTATCGACTGGAACACCGAGGCGATCGATCGGATGGCAGTTCAAGGTTCGCGCTTCTCCTTGACGTGACGGAGGCCTCTTCGTGGAACAAACTTGGCGCTGGTTCGGTCCTGACGACGTGGTGAAGTTGCCGCACGTAAGGCAGGCAGGTGCGACGGGTATCGTCACGGCGCTTCACCAAATTCCCTACGGAGTCGTGTGGCAACCCGAGGACATCGAGCGGCGCAAGACCATGATCGAGGCCGATCGGTCGCTTGGCCTGCGCTGGAGCGTCGTCGAAAGCTTGCCGATCCACGAGCGTGTGAAGCTCGGCGAAGGCGATCTGAGCGAAATCTTCGGCAACTACCGCCAATCGATGCGCAACCTCGCTGGCGCCGGTATCAAGACGATCTGCTACAACTTCATGCCGATCCTCGATTGGACGCGTACAGACTTGGCGTGGCCGTTGCCGGGCGGCGGCAACGCCCTGAAGTTCGATGCTGTCAAATACTGCGCGTTTGATTGCTTCATGCTGACGCGCCCAGGTGCTGAGGTGGATCATTCAAGGGAACTGATCGACCGTGCGCATGCGTGGTTCAAGTCGTCGACCGAGAGTGATCGCGACAATCTTCTATCCACGATAAATGCCGGATTGCCGGGGGCGTATGACCGATACGATGTAAACGGGTTTCGCCGGATGCTCGACCGTTATCGGGACGTTGGCCACGCCGGCTTGCGTCAAAACCTCAAGCGGTTCCTGAACGAGGTTGTGCCATCAGCGGAAGAGTACGGCATCCGCTTATGCATCCATCCTGACGACCCGCCGCGCCCAATGTTCGGCCTCGCCCGCATCGTGTCGAACCGTGAGGATCTGCAATTTATTGTCGATGCAGTCCCTTCCGGCGCGAACGGCATTACCTTCTGCACGGGCTCTCTCGGCGCTGGCGCCCACAACAACGTCCCAGAACTGGCTGAAACCTTCGCAAAGCACATCCATTTCGCGCATCTGAGAAATGTGGCGAAGGAGGCGGACGGCTCGTTCATGGAAGCCGATCATCTCGGAGGTGATACGGACATGGTTGCAGTCGTGCACACGCTACTGCGCGAAGAGCGCAGGCGCCGCGATGTCGGCGATCCGTATTGGCAAGTTCCATTCCGTCCAGATCACGGTCACGAGCTGCTCGACGACATCGGCAAGAAAAGCTTCCCTGGCTATTCGGCAATAGGCCGGCTCAAAGGCCTCGCGGAGATACGAGGTGTCATGTCGGCGTTGACCGCGATCGAAGAGCGTTGACGCAGCTGGCCGACAAGCCATAGCGGCCATCTCCCGTATCCCATTTCCCATCTCGCATCCCCCATTGCCGGTGGAACCATTCCCGCAGACCGCAGTTGATGCTGCGGGCGCCTGCGTCCTAAGGGCGCGGCCGCCGGCAGCCGCTTTCGGCGGCGCCAGACGGGGACATGTCCAATGCCGAAAAAGCCATCTCTGGATCTTGCTGTCATCGGGAACGGCCATATTGCGGCACTGGTTGACAAAGAGGGGACCATCGTGTGGGCGTGCTGGCCGCACATTGATGGCGATCCAATCTTCTGCGCCCTCGTCGGTGGCAGCGATCCGGACGGTGGCTACTTCTCGATTGGCTTCGATGAGCAATCGACGAGCTCGCAGCATTACCTACGCAACACGGCGATCGTGCGTACTGTCGTGAGCAATGCCTCGGGTGCCTCGTTCGCGATTACCGATTTCGCTCCAAGATTGAGACAGTTCGAGCGGATCTATCGACCCTCGATGATCATTCGTCGGGTGGAGCCGCTTTCCGGCATCTGCCGCATCCGGGTACGGATGAGGCCCCGGATGCAATACGGTGAGCTGAGCCCCGAGGCGATAACGGGCAGCAATCACATCCGCTATGTCACCGAAGCAGGGTCGGTTCGGCTGACGACGGATGCACCCGTCGGCTACATAGTGAACGAGACGGCGTTCGTTTTGTCTCAGCCAATGACGTTCGTGCTGCACCAGGACGAAAAGCTCACCGAGATCGTGCCGAGGATTGCGCGCGAACTCGAAGACCAAACCAGCGACTATTGGCAACTGTGGGTCCGAAATCTCAATGTACCGTTCGAATGGCAGGACGCGGTCATACGATCTGCTATCACGCTTCAACTCTGCAGCTTCCACGAAACAGGCGCGATAGTAGCCGCATTGACGACGTCAGTTCCCGAATGTCCCGGATCCGGGCGCAATTGGGACTATCGCTACTGCTGGATCAGGGACGCATTCTTCACCGTCCATGCGCTCAATCGTGTCGGTGCGACGCACACGATGGAGCGCTTTATCGACTACGTGACAAACCTCATCTCGCTTGAAAGTGGGCCGAAGCTAAAGCCGGTCTACGCCATACGACCTGATGCCGCATTGGAGGAGCGGGATGCACCCGCGCTCCTTGGCTATCGGGGCAACGGCCCGGTCCGGGTTGGCAACGCTGCGGTCCGTCAAATCCAGCACGATGTGTACGGCAGCGTCATACTTGCGGCGTCGCAGATGTTCTTCGATGAAAGGCTCCCAAAGAAAGGTGACCCCGCACTATTCGATCTGCTGGAGCCGCTTGGAACATTTGCGTTTGAGCGCGCTTTGATACCCGACGCCGGTATTTGGGAATATCGCGGCCGTGCGCGTATTCACACGCATTCCGCCGCCATGTGCTGGGTCGCTTGCGATCGGCTGTCGAAAATCGCGAGCCGGCTGAGCTTGCCGGATCGCACCCGGCATTGGCGCGAATGTGCCGATCGGTTGAGAACTGAGATTTTGCAGCGCGCTTGGAACGAGGAACAACAATCGTTCGCGGGAAGTCTCGACACGGACGAGATCGATGCCAGCGTGCTGCTCATGCACGAAATGGGAATTGTCTCCGCTTCTGACCCCCGCTTCATCCAAACACTCGACACGATAGGTAAGCGGCTGATGCGCAACGGGCATCTAATGAGGTACGCGTCGCCAGACGATTTTGGTGCGCCGTCCTCGGCTTTTACGATTTGCACATTCTGGTATGTGGACGCATTAGCGGCCGTAGGCCGCCGCGACGAAGCCCGCGCGATATTCGAAGCGCTCCTCACTCACCGCAATCACGTTGGCCTTCTTTCGGAGGACATCGAGCCATCGACAGGCGAACTGTGGGGAAATTTTCCCCAAACCTACTCGATGGTAGGCATCATTGTCGCCGCGATGCGGCTCTCGACAGGTTGGGAGAACGCCAGGTAAAGCGGTGGCTGGCGATGGCGGCTTCAGCTCAGCGACCCAAAGCGCGAGTTGTGCCCAGAGCCCTAGCTCTTACCGGGAGGGAGTCGCGGCCGAGCCCAATTGCTCGCGCATACTTGACCCGTGGGCCTGCCACCACCCCTTCAGAATCGTGACATCCCAACCGACACAGAAATGTTTGACGCCCATATCGAGGTAGCGAGGCGCCTGGGCTGCGTCGAAAAGTTCAACGCGAGGATGCAGGCCGCGCTCAAGTGCAAGCTCGATCGTTCGACGCTCGGCCTTTTGCACATCGGGATGTGAGAACTGCCCCGGCACGCCGATGCTCATCGCATAGTCAGCAGGGCCAAATTGGACCATGTCGATGCCATCGACCGCAAGAATGGCGGCGAGATCCTCGACGCATTCGCGCTTCTCCACCATGATGGCGACGACAATGTTGTCGAGAGCGTCGACGAACGCTTGGCTCCCGGCCTCTCTTATAACGCCGACGTCACGGCGCATGCCGACGCCGTGGAGCCCGCCCGATTTTGGCGATTCGGCCCTGACGGCTCTGACACATGCCTGGGCATCAGCGACGGTGCGGATATCAGCGAAGAGTATGCTCTGAAACCCCGAGCCGATGGCTCGCATCGATTGATGCATCCACTCCGACTGCTCGACTTTGAGCATCCCCGATAGCTCGACAAGTTCGAGCGCACGACCAAGGTTGTCGAGATCGTAAAGATCGAACGGCGCATACTCGGCGGTCAACTCCACGTAGTCGAACTGACCGGTGTGTCCGATCAATTCGATCAGCGTCGGCCAGGTCGAGAGGAGGTGGGTGCCAAGTGTCGGCTTGCCCGCGTCAAGCAGGGCGCGCAATCGGTTGGCTCGCATCGTTGCCTCCCATCAGTCCAGGCCGCAGCGCAGTCTCAGATCACGAGGCCGGTGGCTTCGTCGATCATGTGCATGTTGCTGAGATCGGCAGCCATCTTGAGCGGCGCGCCGTCCATAGCGCCAGCCTTGGGATTGACCCTGCCGCAGACATCGGAGTTGGCAATCTTGAAGTACACGAACGTCTCCATCCCCATGGGTTCTGTGACATCGATGTTGGCCGTGAAAGGTGCTGTGCCCGGTTCCATTTGCGCGCGCGCCTCAGTGAGGTGCTCCGGCCGCAACCCAATTGACAGCTTGTCCCGGCCGACTAAGGGGCGATAGCGCGCAACCCGTTCAGCAGGCACCGGCAGCGCGAGTGACTCGCCTAACCGGACAGTCAGTGCGTCACCATTTGCTTCCACTCTCGCCGGAATAAAGTTCATTGCCGGTGATCCGATAAAGCCGGCGACGAAACGCGTTTTGGGGAAGTGATAGAGCTCGCTCGGCGGACCGACCTGCTCGATCCGGCCCTGGTTCATGACAACGACTCTGTCCGCGAGTGTCATCGCCTCGACCTGGTCATGCGTCACATACACCGTCGTAGTACGAACCTTCTGATGCACCTTCTTGATTTCGATACGCATCTGCACGCGGAGCTTGGCATCGAGGTTCGATAGCGGTTCGTCGAACAGGAATACCTTCGGGTTGCGAACAATTGCGCGGCCCATGGCAACGCGCTGGCGCTGGCCGCCGGACAAGGCCTTCGGTTTGCGATCGAGCAACTCCGTAATGTCGAGTATCCTTGCGGCCTCATCGACCCGCGCGGTGATCTCCGCTTTCGGAAATCGCTTCAATCGCAATCCGAACGACATGTTCTCTGCGACCGTCATGTGGGGATAAAGCGCGTAGTTCTGAAACACCATCGCGATATCGCGATCTTTGGGCGGCACGTCGTTGACGACCACATCGTCGATCGCAATTTCACCGGCAGTAATGTCTTCGAGCCCCGCGATCATCCGAAGTGTGGTCGACTTCCCGCAACCGGAAGGACCGACCAGAACCACGAACTCATGATCTTTGATCTCGAGGTCGATGCCTTTCACGGCTTGGACATCACCCTCATATGCCTTGACGACTTTCCGAATGGATACATCTGCCATGAATGGTCAACCCTTCGTTGCGCCTGCCGTGAGCCCGGCGATGTAATAGTCCATCAGGAACGCATAGATGATCAGCGGCGGGGCGGCGCCGAGGAGCGCGCCGGTCATGATCTGACCCCAGTTGAACACATCACCCTTGATAAGCGAGGTGATGATGCCGACCGGCAAGACGAGTTGGTCTATCGATGTCGTAAAGGCGAGCGGGTAAAGGAACTGGGCCCACGACACGGTAAAGGCGAAGATGGTCGCAGCGATGATCCCTGGCAGGGCCACAGGAATGAAAATCTGCGTCAAGGTCTGGAACCACGTTGCTCCATCGATGATGGCCGCCTCGTCGAGCTCCTTCGGGATCGACGCAAAGTAGCCGATCATAATCCAAGTGCAGAAGGGCACCGTGAGAGTGGGGTACAGGACCAACAGCACCCACCACCGATTGATCAGCTGAATTCCCGTCCACTCGTTGAACACCGCCATCATTTTGAACAGCGGAATAAAGAGAAGCGTTTCTGGGATGAGATACGTCAGGAAAACACCGGTCGCGAGTGTGGCCGAGCCCCAGAACTTCATCCGTGCGAGCGCGAACGCTGCCGGCACGGCGATCAGCATCGTGATGGTGACGACGAAAATTGAGACGATGGCGGAATTGAAGAAGAAGGTCTGATAATCCCTGGAGCTGAGCAGCTCCTTGTAGTTGGAAAGCGTCGGATTATAGACCCACCAAGGGTTGGTGGCAGCCGAGATCTCCGCGCTGGTCTTGAGCGACGTGATCAGCATGTAGATCGGTGGCAACAGGAAGAAAATCGCGAAAATGACCAGAAAAAAGTAGGACCATTTGAGGGCCCACGCTCGATCACGCGACTTGCTGCCATACTTGGGAGTTGGTCGCCTCGGCGAACTCTTGTCGGGAGGCGAGGTTGTCGCAGCGGCTGTCATCAGGACTCATTCCCCCGCTTCGAGATGTCTCTCAGAATGAAGATGGCGGCGACCGTCAGGATGGGCACCATGAAGAGCGAGACGCTGGCACCGAGCGGAATATCGCCGCCTTCGATACCCACCCGGAACGCCCAGGTAGCGAACACGTGCGTCTTGTCGATCGGCCCTCCAGCAGTCAGAACCCGCACGATATCGAAGTTTGCGAACGTGACGATCAGCGAGAACAGCGTCGTTATCGCGATGATGTTGCGCATCATCGGAAGCGTGACGTACCAGATCCGCTGCCACCAATTCGCACCGTCGATTTCGGCTGCCTCATAGAGTTGGTCGGGCACCGATTTGAGCGCCGCAAGATACATGATCATGAAGAACGGCGCGCCGATCCAGATGTTCACGAGGATGACGGAGAAGCGTGCCCAAGCTGCATCGCCAGTCCATGGGATCGGACCGATGCCGAACTTGGCGAAGATCCAGTTGAATGCCGAGTACGACGGGTCGAACAACCAGAGCCATGCGAGGCAACTCATGGCTGGTGGAATGACCCAGGGCACGAGCAGCATACCGCGCCACTTCCGCTGACCCTTATCGGGAATGTTGTGCACGAAATGCGCGACAATGAAGCCAATCAGCGCCTTGAAGACGACGGCGGTGATGGCAAAGATGCAAGACTGCTGCACCACCATCCAGAACGTTTCGCGCTTGAAAAGGAACGTGAAGTTCGAGAATCCGACGAAGCGCTCCATCGTCTTGTTGAGCATCGCCAGATGGATGGCATAGAGCCCCGGATAAATCACCAGGACGCTGATCAATACGATCAGCGGCAATGCCATGAAAAAGGCGATGGTGGACTTCCGGCCCAGCCAGTTTCGAAAACCGCTCTTCTTTACGGGAATGGCGGGTGATCGCTTACGCGAGATCGCGGCGTCAGCCATGGAGGTTCCGATGTCGATGAATGGGTGCGGTGCCAGCTATCACGGGCACCGCTTCTTGCTTGCGATCGATCGATATGGAGCAGACCGTGCTCGGCCTCAGCCGCGCATGAAGCCTTCGACCTCGGATTCGGCCCAAGCGAGCGTCTTGTCCATTGACTCGCCCTGGAAGTGCCGCGCAACCATCTTGGTCATCACGCCCTGCGTATAGATTTGCACCGCAATCTTTGGCGGGGCAGGCGCCGCAGCAATCGATAGTACCTGGTGATTGTGAGGGTTCGGGTAATGATAGAGCGTGCCCTTTGGCGGGCCGGTTTCTGCCCACGTCTTGAAGGTCGTGAGCTTGGAGAACGCAGGGATGTCATAGCCCTTGCTGCCCTCGACCATCTTCTCCGCGGACGACGCTTGTGACAGATGAACCAGCAGGCTCTTGGCCGCAGATTTATTCTTGGAGAAGTTCCAGATCCCCCAGAAGTACGGCAGGAATGGAGCATACCGACCCTTCGGACCTGCAGGAAACCCGTGCGTCCAAAGCTGATCGGCGATCTGCGGAGCATCACGGACGGCAACCGCCCACGCGCTCGGCGGGTTCATGATCATCGTCCCGCGGCCGGATACGATCCACTTGTTGTTGGAGGCGTCGTCCCAGGCCGGCACGTCGGCGGGCAAGAAAGCAGTGAGCCGCTTGTAGTAGTCGAGCCACTGACGCACTTCGTCGGATTTGACCGTGATTTTGCCCTTGTCGTCGACGAGTCGAGCACCAAACGCATGCGCGAAGGCACCTGCCGTGTCGACAGAGTCCGAAGTCGTGCCCAAGCCGATACCGAAAGGTACACCGGCCTTGTGGCAGGCTTCAGCGGCTTTGAGGAAGGCATCCGTCGTCCATCCGTCGGCCTTCGGTGGGCCTCCGGCTGGATACATTGCTTTGATGTCGATACCGGCGTGCTGCTTGAGTAGATCCGCGCGAGTGCAGGGCCCCTTGATCTGGCTGCCGACAGTGGCAGGAACGGCGATCCATTTATTGTCCGAGCGTGCAAGATACTTGACCGTATCGTTGACCTCGCCGTTTTGCGCAATGAGCGGCGCCATGATGTCGTCGACGGGCTCGAGCAACTTGGCATTCTCAGCCGGAGTCCAAGTCGGGAAGGCAAGAATGTCGTGTCCAGCTTTGGCTTGTGCCTCGGCTGCGATGGTGAGGAGGTTCTTGTTGCCTTGGGAGGGAATGAAGTCGATCTGGATGTCGACTTTTTCTTTTGCCGCCCACTCCTTGGTGAGCTGCTCAGTTATGGCATTTGCACCAGGGACCCAATGATCCCAGAAGCCAATTGAAAGTTTGCCGGCCGCTTGGGCAGTGGCAACGTGAGGGGCTGCGATTACGGCTGCTGATGCTGCTGCAGTTGTCGCGACGAAGTCTCGCCGCGTGATGCGCTTTCCGGCCATAACTTTCCTCCTGGGTATCTTATCTACATATCGTTCTGAACTTTCCGCGATGGTGTTGACCTGCCCGCTTCCCGTCTCGGTGCTCGCATCGAGAAACGCGCACAAATGAAAGTAAAGCGTAGACTTTGGCCGCCCGCTACTAAAATCAGCCGCTTCTGTGCAGGCACTTTTTGTGCGGTGCACATGCGACGTGCACTGCATTGACGTGGGAACACTTACGGCTGACGCTTAGCGAAGTGTGTGCCTTGAGCCTGATCCCGGCACGACCGGAAACTGGAACTTCGATTGATATGACCAACACGAACCATCCCGCCGAGCACGATAGAACTCTGTCTTTAAGTGGTCTCTCGAATGAGGCGAGAATCCGCGTCGACCGTTGGGGCATCCCGCATATCGAAGCCGGTAGCCTATCCGACTTGTGGTTCGTTCAGGGATTTAATGCTGCTCGAGACCGCCTCTTTCAGATCGATATATGGAGGAAGCGCGGGCTTGGCCTGCTTGCCGCCGACTTCGGGCCGGGGTTTCTCGAGCAAGACAAGGCGTGCCGCAGATTTTTGTACCGGGGAGACATGCGAGCGGAATGGGCCGCCTACGCGCCGGACGCCGAAGAAATCTGCACGCGCTTCGCCGAGGGCATCAATGCCTATATCGAGATGGCCGAACGCCACCCGGAATTCATGCCGCCCGAGTTCGCAATGCTCGACGTCCGTCCCGGCCGGTGGCAGGGTGAGGATGTCGTGCGCATTCGAAACCATGGTCTCAATCGCAATGCGCTCTGGGAGGTGCAGCGGCTCCACATGCTCGACCGAGCGGACGCGAATGCTGATCTGCTGCGCAAGCATCTCAACCCGCCTGTCGACCCGATGGTTCCGGCAGGCATCAGCGTCGCCGACTGCCCTCTCGAGGCTCTCGCGACGTTCGCGCTGGCGCAAGCCAACGTCACGTTCACACCGGAGCGATTGAACGCGACCCTGGAAGATGCCGCTAAGTGGCGCAAGTTGAGCGATGCAAACGAAGTCATCATCGACACTGAACATGCGGGCTCGAATAACTGGGTGATAGCCGCCAACCTTACCGATACCGGGTTTCCGATATTGGCGTCGGATCCTCACCGCGCTCATTCATTGCCGAGCCTCCGCTACATCCAGCACTTGAAGGCACCTGGCTTTGACGTGATCGGAGCCGGAGAGCCCTGTGTTCCCGGCATATCGATCGGCCACAACGGTGAGGCTGCCTTCGGTTTGACGATCTTCTGCGCCGACCAGGAAGACGTCTACATTTTGGAGACGGACCCGGAGCATCCAACGCGCTATCTCTTCGACAGCAAATGGCGTGACATCACGGTGATCGAAGAAGCGGTGGCTGTTAAAGGCTGCCCCGATCAGTCCCTCAGCATGGAGTTTTCGCACCACGGTCCTATCATCTGGCGCAATGCTGCGAAGACCAGGGCCGTCGTCGTTCGCTCGGTCTGGTTCGAGCCGGGCACTGCCCCCTACCTGCAGAGCTTGACGATGCTGCGGACCAAGACAGCAGACGCATTCCGAGCAAGCGCCGAGCGCTGGGGAGCACCTTCTGCCAACCTAGTCTATGCCGACCGCAAGGGCGAGATCGCTTGGTCGCCGGCCGGGTACATGCCGTTGCGGAAGAATTCGACCGGTCTTCTGCCGGTGCCGGGAACCGGCGCATTCGAGTGGCAAGGTCGGATTGATCCGGCATCGATGCCGTTCGTTCGCAATCCATCATCTGGGTTTTTTGCGACAGCGAACGAGATGAATTTGCCTGCTGGTTGGCCACATGACCGCTTGCCCGTTGGCTTCGAGTGGTCCGAGCCAAGCCGCGCCAATCGTATCAATGAGGATTTGAGTGCGCGAACGCTGCACACGGTCGCCTCGTCTGCGGCATTGCAGACGGATGTCGTATCGATCCCAGCCCGCCGGCTTTGCGCATTGCTCGCTGAGGTGGCCCCGTCGTCGCAAAGGCATTCGGCATTCACACTGTTGGCGAACTGGGATCACCGCGTTTCAGCTGACAGCGCAGCCGCAGCGCTCTTCGAACTTTGGTTTTCCAAGCACCTGCGGCCCGCTCTCTTCCAGAAACTGGTGCCGGAAAGCGCACGCCCTCTATTGGTGCCGGGCGACGTTGAAGGCATTTGCCGCGCACTGGAAGAACCCGACGCACGTTGGGGGCACGCCCCGCGCGTCGAACGTGAGTCTCTGCTCGCGACGACGTTGGCGGCTGCCTGGGACGATGCGGTCGCACGGCTTGGCGATGACCCGGCGACGTGGCGGTGGGGCACGCTTCATCACGGCCAATTCGACCATCCGCTGGGATCGGTCCATGCCGCTGCAAAGGAATTTGCAGTGGGCCCCTTGCCAAAGGGAGGCTCAGCGTCTACGGCGATGTATGCCGCCTATCGACCCTCTGATTTCCGGATCAACCATGGCGCTAGCTTCAGGATGGTTGTCGACCTCGCCGATCTGGACCGCTCCATTACCATCAATGCACCGGGCCAATCCGGCGACCCTCGGTCGTCTCATTACGCCGACCTCGCCCCCTTGTGGGCTGAAGGTCGATATGTGCCGATGCTCTACACAGATGAGGCAATGTCGAAGGCAACCCACTTCACCTGGACGCTTAGGCCAGCACCAGCTTCGAGGTGACTAGCGGGCCTTTGCCGAAGTGTGCTTGCGCAGTTTGCTTGAGACCATCCGCTCAGCCCGCAAAATATGGGGTGAGTGGTGTTTTTTCTTCACCGGGGAGTGCAGCGCACACGAGGGGAGCGCGGCTTTGGCCGTCCACAGATATGTCGTGCGCACGGAAACGCCCCATTCTTCGGCCAGCGCCTCCTGGGTCAAGCCTTTGGCCTTACGGAACGCTCTCAGTAGGCTCGCGTCCTGCTGCATTTGTCGTGTCCCCGGTCCGCCGAGACTTGGCTAAGGGCTGCGCGAATCGCTCCCTTAACAAGGAGTAAACAACGAAGCTCCGGCACGTCGAATAAAGTTCGCGACCTGACATCTTTTGTCATGTCAAGGGCGCGCGATTTCTTGTACCCAATTGCGCTAGGCAGTCTTTGTGCTGAGGGTTCATGCGCATTGAGCGGCGCATCCGCCTGTTTTGAGTTTCGTGGCGTCCAAGGGTCGTAGGCCGGTTTTGCGGCCACATTGAATACAGCGAAACAATCGCCAGGGCGGGGGCTTAATGGCATCGGTATTTTCAACGCGCGCTGCGGCGCAGCGAACGGCGGTTTGCATCCTGGATCGGCTCCGCCATGCGGTGGACGCGACGCGGTCGGGTTGGCGCCTGATGGTTGCGCTCTTGTTGCTGCTGCCATTGATTTCTGTGCTGTCACCGCGCGAGGCAAGTGCTGCGACCGCGACATGTCCCGGCGGACATGCGTACGGCGGATTCGCTTTCGGGCTCGATCAGACGACGAGCACGTGCAACACAGGCTTCGCTTTACCGCCCCTTGGATTTGGAATGTATTTTTCCAACATTGGGCCGCAGTGGTACTTCCTCAATAATGCGCCCGCCGTGACGCAATCCGGAAGCGCATCAGCAAACTGTGTGGCGCTTCCCGTTTATGCGAGCGACCCGAAATGGGTCACCTTGTACATGTCGAACACGGGCGCAACCTGCACCAATGACATCTCGTATGTCGATCCATATGGAAATACGGTCAGTTTCACGCAAGTCTCCACGAATCTCACGGTCAATTCTTTC
>JAPXTA010000092.1:0-21322 GCA_033812735.1 Hyphomicrobiaceae bacterium
CTGGCAGCTCAGTTTCAGCGGCTTCATCATGCCTTCGAAGCCGAGTTCCTTGAGGCGTGCTTCAGTGATGTCGAGGTTTTCGAAGCCCCAACGGACTTGCTCGCCCGTCAGTGGCTTATTGCCGAATTTCTTCATCGCCGTACGGATCGCTTCGGTGCCGATCATGGCGTTGATCAGCGAGCGATTGTAGAGCACGTGACCTTCCTTGATCTGTGCGGAGTCATCGCCCTTCGCAG
This sequence comes from Hyphomicrobiaceae bacterium, assembly GCA_033812735.1. Lineage (GTDB taxonomy): Bacteria > Pseudomonadota > Alphaproteobacteria > Rhizobiales > Hyphomicrobiaceae > JABFRJ01. Next base: position 237 of record JAPXTA010000092.1, read on the forward strand.
CGCCGCCGCCTTTTGCGTAGACGTGCTTGTCGATGTCCTCGTGGATCTTGAAGCGGCCGGCACCGTGCTGGAGCATGAGCGCCTTGTATCCCTTGGCCTGATCGCCAGCCGGGATCACGTCGGGCTCTGCACCGGACCACCACACGCCGATCATCTTGTCGCGCGGGAAGTTGACGGCCGCTGCTTCCTTGACGGAGGTGGAGTTCATCACGCCCCAGCCCCAAAGCAGAACGTAGTCGGGGCGATCTTGGCGGATCGAGAGCCACTGCGACTTCTGCTCGACGCCCGGGTGAGTGACGGGGACAAGCTTAAGGTCGAAGCCTTCCTTCTTGGCGCGAGCTTCGAGCGCCGGGATCGGTTCCTTGCCATAGGGGCTGTCGTGATAGACGAGCGTGATCTTCTTGCCCTTCAGCTTGTCCATGCCGCCGAGTTCTTTGGCGACGTGTTGGATAGCTGCGTCGGCGGCCGTCCAATAGCTACCCATCGCGATGAAGTTCCAGCCGAACACGGTGCCATCGCGGCTGTCAGAGCGGCCATAGCCGAGGGTCAGAAGCGGGATTTTGTCGCCGGGTGCCTTTTCAGTGAGCGCGAACGTGATGCCGGTCGACAGCGGTGCAACGAATGCTGCGCCCGTTGGGCCTTTGCCTTTCAGACGCTCATAGCACTCGACGCCCTTGTCGGTCGCGTAGCCCGTTTCGCATTCTTCGTAGATGAGCTTGACGCCGTTGATGCCGCCATCGCGCGCATTGAGCATTGCGTAGTAATCAGCAGTGCCGTTGGCCCACGGAATACCGTTCGGGGCGTAGGCGCCAGTGCGGTAGACGAGTGCTGGGATGAACTGTTCATTCGCCTGGGCGAATGCGCTTGCCGTCATGGCAGCGACGCTGGTGAGCGCGACGGCCGCGCCCAGAATGATACGCTTCATTGTCGTTCCTCCTTTGGCAACCGCTTTTGCCGGGGCAAGGCGGTCTACAGAAACAGTAACTTTTCCGGCTGCTTATCGCTACTCGTCCACGATCGGTCCCGTTGCGGGATCAGTACGGGAACGGCCACAGACGCAGCTTCTCCTTGGTGACCGACCAGATCTTCGCAAAGCCGTGCGGCTCTTTGATGAGCAGGTAGCAGATGAGTGATCCGAAGATGATGAATTCGAGGTGGGTAATGGTTTCAACCGAGATCGGGATACCTATGGCGGCGGGCGCCTGATTCAAGAAAATCGGCAGCATCATGATGAAGGCGGCACCTAAGAAGGAGCCGAGGATAGAACCGAGACCGCCGATGATGATCATGAAGAGAAGCTGGTTCGATCGGTCGATCGAGAAGGCCAGGGGTTCCCACGACCCCAAGTGCACGAAAGCCCACAATGCGCCGGATACGCCGATGAAGAACGACGATACGGCGAAGGCCGAGAGTTTGGCATAGAGCGGCTTGATGCCCATGATCTCGGCGGCGATGTCCATGTCACGGATGGCCATCCACTGCCGTCCGATGTTGCCGCGGATGAGATTCTTGGCGAGAAGGGCAAAGACCGTCACGAAGCTCAGGGCCAGCAGGTAGCGCTCGACCGGTGAATTCAGGACGAAGCCGAAAAAGTTGAGTTCGGGCGCATTGATGGATCCCGAGGGCGTGTAGTTCGTGAACCACTTCACGCGGATGAAGAGCCAGTCGAAGAAGAATTGCGCCGCAAGGGTTGCAACGGCGAGATAAAGGCCTTTGATCCGTAACGACGGAATGCCGAACAGAATGCCGACGAGAGCGGCTACTCCGCCGGCGAGAAGAATGGAGCCGAGGACCGGCAGTCCGGGGACGCGGAGAGCGAAATTATAGGCTGCGTAAGCGCCGATGGCCATGAAAGCGCCGGCACCAAGGGAAATCTGGCCGCAGTACCCGGTCAGAATGTTGAGGCCGATGGCTCCGAGGGCGAGGATGAGGAATGGGATCAGGATCGCCTTGAAGACGTAGTCGCGACCAAACATCCCGATTTGAAAATATGCCAGCAGTGGCACGACCACGAAGGCGAAAGCCAGGATGGCATATATGGCGATCCGATCCTGGCGGATCGGGAAGATCGCCATATCCGCCACGTAGCTGGTCTTGAACTGGCCGTTCTCTCGATAGAACATGATCGGGTCTCAGATGCCTCGGATCGGTATCAGGGGTAGGACCAGCGAACGCTGCGTCCTCATGCCTGCCACCTAAATTCGTTCGATGATGCGTTCGCCGAAAAGGCCCTGCGGCCGGACCATCAGGACGGCGAGGGCGACGACGTAGGCGAACCAGTATTCGATGCCGCCGCCTAGGAAGGGCCCGAGGTAGATCTCAGCAAGCTTCTCGCCTGCGCCGACGAGCAGTCCACCGACGATGGCGCCGGGGACGGACGTAAAGCCGCCGATGATCAAGACAGGAAGGGCTTTCAAGGCGAGGAAGACGATGGAGAACTGCACGCCGAGCTTGGTGCCCCAGACCGTCGCGGCGACGAGCGCCACCAGACCCGCGACCAGCCAAACCACGAACCAGATCCAGGAGATGGGGATGCCCACCGACTGCGCCGCCGCGTGGTCGTCGGCGACGGCGCGGAGCGCGCGGCCCGTCTTGGTGTATTGGAAGAACGCCGCCAGCGCCGCAACCAGGATGCCAGCGATCAGGCCGCCCCACACGTCGAGCTTGTTAACGAGAATGCCGCCGGGAAAAAGTCCATCGAGCACGAACCACGCGTCGGTCGGATACAGCTTCAATGGGTAGACGTCGGAACCGAAAATCATCTGGCCGAGGCCTTCGATGATGAACGCGGCGCCGATCGTCGACATGAAGAGCGTAAGACCGTCCTGATTGAGCAGGGGGCCGATGACGTAGCGCTCGATCAGCCAGGCGGTGATCGCCATGATGACGCCAGCAAAGATGAGCGCGAGGACAACCGCGGTCCATCCGGGGAGGCCTCGGGCGACCATGAAATCAAGAGATCGCACGAGGGCGAGGCCGGCGAGCAGCACCATTGCGCCCTGGGCGAAATTGAAAACGCCGGAGGCTTTGTAGATCAGCACGAAACCGAGAGCGACGAGCGAATAGAGCACGCCCGACAGCAACCCGCCGATCAGCACTTCCAGAAATGCACCCAAGTCGGCCACGAACACTTCCCCTTGTCACCGCAGTTGCCGCGCGTGTTGCGGCTGGCAGTCATTCGATCTTGTGGGCGAACTAGTGGGCTACGCCCAGGTATGCGTCGACGACGCGCTGGTTCTTCTGAACTTCTTCCGGCGTGCCGTCGGCGATCTTCTCGCCGTAGTCGAGGACGACGACGCGGTCGGATAGGTCCATCACGACCCCCATGTCGTGCTCGATCAGCGCGATCGTCGTGTTGAACGTGTCGTTCACGGTCACGATGAAGCGGCTCATGTCCTGCTTTTCTTCGAGGTTCATACCGGCCATCGGCTCGTCGAGGAGCAGCAACTCGGGCTCCATGGCGAGAGCGCGGCCGAGTTCGACGCGCTTTTGCAGACCGTATGGCAGTTTGCCGACGGGCGTTTTGCGGATGTGATTGATCTCGAGGAAGTCGATGATGCGCTCGACGAATTCGCGATGCTCGACTTCTTCGCGCTGGGCGGGGCCAACGCGGAACGCTTGCGCCAGCAGGCCGCGCTTCATCTTCAAGGTTCTGCCCGTCATGATGTTGTCGAGCGTCGACATGCCTTTGAACAGGGCGACGTTCTGGAAGGTACGGGCGATGCCTTGGCTTGCAGCGACGTAAGGGCGCATGGCGCTGCGCTTTTGGCCCTTGAAGGTGATGACGCCTTCCTGGGGATGATAGAAGCCGTTGATGACATTGAGCATCGACGTCTTGCCGGCGCCGTTCGGGCCGATGATCGCCCGGATCTCGCCTTTCCTGATGTCGAATGACACGCCCTTGATCGCGGTGACGCCGCCGAAGCGCATGACGACATTTTCTACCGTCAGCATTACATCGCCGATGCGGCGGCCGGATGCCGCAGCGTCATCTGCCTTGACTGGCCGTTCAGCGGTCGCTGTCGCTCCGTCCATCATTCTGCGGCCTCCCGGACCGGCGCTTGCGCAGCTTTGTGAACCGGCATCTCGATCACTTGCATATGGCCTTCGATTTTGCCTTTGCGGCCATCTTCGAAGGTGACTTCGACCGAAATGTCAGCCGTCTTCGAGCCATCGTAGAGCGCCTTGATGAGCGGATCGTACCGATCGGCAATGAAGGAGCGGCGGACCTTCTGGGTACGCGTGAGTTCGCCGTCGTCGGCGTCTAGTTCCTTGTGCAGGATAATAAAGCGCCGGATCTGGGATTGCGCCACACGCGGTTCGACCGAGAGCGCCTGGTTCAATTCGTCGACGCGACGCGTGATCATTTCGACGACCTGGGGGTGGCCGGCGAGTTCTTGATAGCTCGCATAGGAAATGTTGTTGCGTTCGGCCCAGTTGCCGACGCTCGTCAGGTCGATGTTGATGAACATGGTCACGAAGTCGCGCTTATCGCCGAACGCGACGGCTTCTTTGATTTCGGGGTAGAACTTGATGCGGTTCTCGAGATACTTCGGGGAGAACAGCGCGCCGTTGGTGAGGTGGCCCACGTCCTTCGCGCGATCGATGATGACCAGATGCCCGCGCTGATCGATGAAGCCAGCGTCGCCTGTGTGCACCCAACCGTCTGGGGTCTTGGTTGATGCGGTCGCTTCGTCGTTCTTGTAGTACTTGAGGAATACGCCGGGCGATTTGAACAGTACTTCGCCGCTATCGTCGATCTTGATGTCGATGCCAGGGCCAGGCTTACCGACGGTGTCGGAAAAGACTTCGCCGTCGGGCTGAAGGGTAATGAAGACGCTTGCTTCAGTCTGGCCGTAGAGCTGTTTCAGGTTGATGCCGAGAGAGCGATAGAAGCGGAAGAGTTCGGGGCCGATCGCTTCGCCAGCCGTGTAGGCGAGGCGGAGGTTCGAGAAGCCCATTCGATTGCGCAGCGGCGCATAAACAAACTTGTCGCCCAGCCAATAAAAGAAGCGGTCGGAGAGGCCGACTGATTTGCCATCGAGAACTTTCTCGCCGGCGCGTTGGGCGACCTTCATGAAGAAATCGTAGATGCCCTTCTTGAAGCGGCTCGCGTCTTCCATGCGAACCGTCATCTGGGTCAGCATCGTTTCGAATACGCGCGGTGGGGCGAAGAAGTACGTCGGACCGATTTCCCGGCGGTCTTCCAGAATGGTTTCCGCGCTTTCGGGACAGGCGACACAAAGACCGCCAGCGTAAGCTTGACCGTAAGAAAAGATATGATCGCCAACCCAGGCCATCGGCAAGTAGGCAAGCATCGTATCTTCGGGCGTGAAGCGGTCGAAGAGGTTTGCGTTCTCGCCTGACTTCACGACATTTTCATGTGTCAGCATCACGCCTTTCGGGCGGCCTGTCGTGCCCGATGTGTAGAGCATGACGGAGACGTCGGAGGCTTTCGTCGCATCGATTTGTTCGAGCCACCATGCCGCCGCACCCGGATTGGCCGACATTTCGTCGCGGCCCAATTTCTGTACGTTGCTGTAGTCGTGCAGGTGGGACGGGTCGTAGTCGCGCAAGCCGCGCGGGTCGTCGTAGACGATGCGATGCAGTGACGGAACGCGATCGGAAATCGAGAGCAGCTTGTCGACCTGTTCCTGATCCTGGACGACCGCCAACTTCACGCCCGCATGGTCGAGGACGTAAGCCATCTCGTCGGCAACGGAGTCCTGGTACATCGGGACGGGGATGGCGCCGAGGCTTTGGACTGCCGCGAACGTCCAGTAGAGGCGCGGACGGTTGTCGCCAATGATGGCGACGGTATCACCCCGCTCCAGGCCGAGCTTGCGAAGGCCGAGCGAGAGCAGCCTGATCTCGTCGCGCATCTCAGACCAGGTGAACGACTGCCAAATGCCAAGATCCTTGAAGCGCATGGCGGCGCGATCGCCAAACTGCTTGGCGTTGCGGATCAATAGTTTGGGAACGGTGTCGTAGGACGAGGAGCCGGCAGGCGGCTGCACCGCGCCTGTTGCTGAATTGGCGCTCACGTGGCGTTCAACTCCCTTCGCAGACCCAGCCTCGATGGCGGGACTTTGACTTGTGTTTTTTTGTTTCACTTCGTGTAGTGCAGGGCAGGGGTGCGCGCAAGACATATGAGGTTGAGCGGACCTTAGCCCATTGGATGACACGGGCTCCTAAGACCTTGCGACGCAATCGCGCTTGAGCGGGCCTGGAGAGGTGTTAATCTTGCTGTTCAACGTCCCGACCGGGCACATCTTCTCCCAACTCCGCCGAGAGGTTCATGCGACATCCGTTAGGTATACGGGGTGCAAGCCGCCGTTTGCGCACCCTGGTTTGCGTATGGCTTGCGTTGTTCTGCGGCGCAGTGCCGGTGCTGGCGCAGACCAGTTCCGATACTCCGCCGACGTTCGAACCGTTCACCTTCATCGCGATCGGGGACGCGCCCTACAAAATTCCGCAGGATTTTGCGCGGTTTGATCGATTGATCGTGGCGATGAACGCGGCCAAGCCGGCGTTTGCAGTTCACGTTGGCGATATCAAGTCGAGCGGTGAGCCTTGCACCGACGAGTACTTCAAGAACATTCATGGACGTTTCCAGCGTTTTGAGCACCCGCTTTTCTACACGCCGGGTGACAACGAATGGACTGATTGCCATCGCGAGCGTGCGGGCCGATTCAACCCGAGAGAGCGGCTTGCCAAGTTGCGTGAAATCTTTTTTGCCGCTCCTGCACAATCGCTCGGGAAGCCAGCCATGGCGGTGGAGAGCCAGGGCGCGCTGATGGCGCCATTCGCCAAATACGTCGAGAACGTCAGGTTCTGGAAGAACGGCGTGCTCTTCGTGACCGTACACGTTGTCGGATCCAACAACGGTTTTGAGACAATCGAACTCGAGGCTGCTTCTGAGTATTTCGAGCGCAACAAGGCCAATGTTGCCTGGCTCGACGACAGCTTCAAGCAAGCGCGCGAAAGGAATGCGCGCGCCGTCATCGTCGCCATGCACGCCAACTTCTACGACATCAAACAGAAGTATCCGGCGATCCCGCTAGCGTCGGGCCATGTCGATACACTTAAAGCGATCGAGCGGGGGACCAAGGCGCTCGGCAAGCCGTTCCTGGTGATCCAGGGGGACGAGCACGAGTTCGAAGTCGAAGGGCTCAAGGGGACCGACTACAAGCGCGTGCCGAATGCATGGCGGCTGCAGGTGATGGGTGCCGACTACGTCCACGGAGTGGCCGTGACGGTCGATCCGTCCAGCCCGGGCGTGTTCTCGTTTGCGCCCTTCGTCGTGCCCGAAAACGGCACACCTTAGCTCTTCTCAGCTGCGATGATAGGGGTGGCCGGCGATGATTGTTGCGGCCCGGTAGAGTTGCTCAGCGATGACAACGCGGGCCAAGCCGTGCGGCAGGGTCATGGCGCCGAGAGAGACCACATCGTGGGCGCGGTCGCGGAATTCGGGGTTGTGTCCGTCCGGACCGCCAATGGCGAAGGCAAGGGGCGCTGTGCCTGCGTCGCGGTTGCGACGTAGCATGGCTGCAAACGCCTCGCTCGTCAGGTTCTTGCCGCGTTCATCGAGCACGACGAGCCGCGCGTCGCCCAGCTTAACTGCCAGGCGCTGGGCTTCGTCCGCCATGCGCTGTTCAGCAGACGCTGCGCGGGACTCGGGAAGTTCGACGAGGGTACAAGGGGCGAGCGAAATACGCCGGCCTAGCGCTTCCAGCCTCTGCCAATAGCGGTCGAACAGTTCGCGCTCGGGCCCGTCCTTGAGCTTGCCGACTGCGGCGAGCGTCAACCGCATGGCGGACGGCACATGACAGGGTGCTCCGGCGGGTCAGATTATCAGTGCGACGAGGAATCGTCGGGGCGGTCGGCGAGCCACATCTTTTCGAGATTGTAGAACTCGCGGACCTCTGGTCGGAAGACGTGGATGATGACGTCGCCCGCATCGACCAATACCCAGTCGCACTGAGGTTGGCCCTCGATTCGGACTTTCGAATATCCGGCTTCCTTCAACTTGTCGGCAAGCTGGTCAGCGATGGCGCCAACGTGACGGTCGGAGCGGCCGGACGCGACGATCATATAGTCGCCGATCGACGACTTGGCTTTGATGTCTATGGTCACGATGGCCTCGGCCTTGGCTTCATCGAGCCAGCCAAGAATGCTTTCCACGAGGACCGTGCTTGCGGGCTGCTGTCCGGCGCTATTGATGGTCGCGGGTGCCTGTTGTTCGGCGTTTGCGGCGCGTTGCATCTTTTGCGGCGTGTCCTTGTGCCGGAGAATTCGGGGCACCCTGCGAGGGTGGCTCGACACTAACTAGGCCTCTTTGGTCAGTAAATTCAAGTGACTGAGTCACAAATTAACCGGCTTGGGCGGTTTTGTATACGCTCATTCCTAATTGGGTTGGGTCGGCTTCGCGGCCGACGTCGCGATCGCGGCGGGGGTCGTTTCCATGGATTGGGGATAGGAAACGGCCGCGGCCTCAGCCTTGTCGGTGTCCGCCGCGGTTGCCAGCTTGTCGGATTTGCCGGAATTCAGGGACGCCGTCGGCGGTGAGCCAGCCGGGCAAGGTTTAGCGGCAGTCACACCGCTTGCGCGGTCGATTGAGAGGGCCGTGCAAGTCGGGGGCGATGGCCGGCGGCTGGTCGTTCTGACGGGCGACGGTGGCCCGATAATCTGTGTCGACCAGCCCTTTTGACCTTCGGCCATTGTGCGGCGGGCGTCAGTATCGCCCAAGACAACGGTGCTGACGAAAGACCAAAAGCCAATCAAATGCCAGAATACGGCGCCGACAACGAAGCCGCTACCGCCCCACACGACCGCCGAGGCCACGCTGCTCGTGCGCTGCTCAGAGGCAGGGCTAGGCAGACGCTTTGGTGCCGGCCGAAACGGCGCAGCCGGCGTTTGACGGGGGGCGGCGTGTCGAATTGGATGTTCCTGCCGTCTGGCCATCTACTTTGGCCATCTATCATGCGAAGCAATTGAAGCTGCTCCACAAGACTGGGATTCGGGACAGCGGGGCAAGCGGCGGCGATGGCACGGAAAAGGCCGCTGGGAAATTATCCACAGCGGCCTTGCACGAATGTTCCGATGGTCGCGAACAGAGTGGATCAGATGCGTTGGCCGGATCCAGGCATCAGCGAACGGATGCGCTGCTGGATGGTCGGCGCGCCTTCGCGAACGGGGGGAACGTACATGCGATTAGCATTGCACATCCGGCGTTGATCTTCGTTGCGGCCGCAGGAGCGGAACTCGCCCGATTTGTCGAAGCATATGCGAACTTCCTTCAGACGATTGCCGGGGCCGCCGCAGTCGACGGCAATCGAGTCGGGCTTCATCGTTGGATTGGCGGCCAAGAAGTCCTTAACAAGGTCGCCCGGGCTCACAAACATGCGGGGATCCGTAACACCCACGAAACGGGGTGGGATCTTAACCTTGTCATATAGCGCGCGGGATTTCTCAAAGTAGCCGTCGACGCCGAGACCAGAACAGACGCCGTGTTTGCGGTATTCATGGAACACGAGTTTCTCGCTCGGCATGATGTCCAGCATGCGCTGGGCGACGGGGCGGGGCACGAAGCCACGGTCGGACGTCGGGCAGTACTCCGGCCAGCCACGCTCAAACTGCGGCCAGAGGCCATGCAGAACGAACGAATAGCGTTTGCCGTCGCGGCGGTGACACTGGGGATCGTAGCCATCGCGGGGGAGAGAGGCGCAGTAGCTCGGGCTCCAGGAGAGCGAGAGGGCGTAGTAGTCGAATTGTCCCGGCTGTGTGATGGCGCGGGGGCGGCTCCCCTGGTTGGCGTTATCGTTGCGCGGGAACGCGCCGAAGTTGTCGTTGGCGCGCTGCGCGCTGGCATTGCCTGCAGCGGCGACGGTTGCGAGGGCGACAAGGCCGGTCACTACCAATCGTTTCAGGGACATTCGAATTTCCTCACGTGATGACTTCGCTGGCCAAATCGGTTCAGCCGACGCCTTAGAACGCGCAATAGCATATCCGACGCCGGATGAAACAGGCTGCACGGGCGCTTAACCATGGCGAAGCTGTTTCTTCCGTGGCTTGCACGGATCTTGCTCCCTCGGCGGAAGGATAGAGGTGTTTGACATGATTTCGTCAGGAATTGACCGACGCGCTGCGCTTGCTGCTGCGGTGGTGGCTGTTTCATCGGGCGGCGCGGTGGCCGCGGGCAAGCCGTCGCAAGGCGAGCCAACTACCAAGGGCATGGCGGCTTCGGCCTTCGGTCTCGACCCCACCTCGGTGCAGGATCAGTCAGATCGCTTTCAGTCGGCGGTCGACCAGGCGGCCGCAAGACGTGTACCGCTCGTGCTGCCGGCTGGACGCTATCTCGTCGGCAACATTCAGCTTCGGCCGGGAACGAGGCTCGTCGCGGCGGCAGCGTCGACGGTGCTGGCGTACAATGGAAAGGGCGTTGTGTTGCAGGCGACCGATGCCGCCGACATCCGGCTCGACGGCTTGGAGATCGACGGAGGTTTCCTGCCGCTCAGAGGTGCAGGTGCATCGGCACTTGTACATCTATCTCGCTGTACGAATGCGCGGCTCGCCGATCTTGCGTTTAGAAACAGCGATGGGCACGGCCTGAAACTCGAAGCCGTCGGCGGCAACGTCGAGGGGTGCCGCATATCGGCGGTCAAAGGCGCCGCCATCTTCAGCTTAGATTCGACAGGTCTTTCGATCTCGCGGAACGATATCGCCGGGTGCCAGAACAATGGCATTCTGGTTTGGCGATCGGCGCATGGAGACGACAAGACGCGGGTTTTCGAGAATACCATCTCCAGCATTGCCGCTGCTGCAGGCGGAACCGGGCAGAACGGCAATGGAATCAACATCTATCGAGCGGCCGGCGTCATGGTTGCGGGAAACCGGATTTCAGATTGTGCCTACTCGGCAGTCCGCGCCAATGAGGCGAGCAATGTTCAGATCACCGCGAACCAGGCCGGTCGTATCGGTGAGGTCGCACTCTATGCGGAGGCGGCGGACGAGCGGGCGGGGGCCGCGGGTTTCGAGGGCGCGGTGATCGCAAACAATGTGGTCGACGCCGCGGCGGCCGGCATCGTCGTCACGAACTTCAACAACGGCGCCCGGCTTTCGACCGTGACCGGCAATATGGTCCGGAATCTCTTCCGGCGAGAGCACGAACCGCAAGACAAGCGCGGCGAGGGCATTGCCGTCGAGGCCGATGCGGTGGTGGCAAACAACGTCATCGAGAATGCGCCGACGGCCGGGATCATGATCGGATGGGGCCGGCATATGCGGGAGGTCGTGGCAACCGGTAACCTGGTTCGCCGCTGCCGGATCGGAATTGCTGTCAGCGGCGCTGCCGGTGTGGGCCAGTGCCTTCTCGCCAACAATCTCGTGTCGGGAGCAACGGACGGGGCCATCCGCCTGATGGACCATGCGCGGCCGGTGGGCGGGGATCTTCTGCGCGGCGAGCGCGTGCCGTCGCATTTGCAGTTGAGCGGCAATATGGCGACTGCCTGACGGCCGGTTTCTCCGAAATGGCCAATGTGTGCCCTTCTCAGGCCACCTTCATACGGGTACCTGTTGTTCCATTGGGCGCGCGAGAGTCGTGGTGACGAGCTTTACAGAGCCGATACGGTTAGGATGGGGTGCGGCGGCCGTCGCGAGCGCACTCGTTCTCGGCGGTTGTTCGGCCGCTGCTCCCGGCTATCAGCCAGCAGGCGGGCGGTCATCGACGCTGCTCGAACGCGCCAAGTCCTTCGAAGCTGGGGACGTGACGGAGACGGGCGCCTACAAGCCCAGCGAACAAGAACGGTCGCTCGATTGCCGGCGCCTGCTTGGCTCGATGAAGGTCATCGTCTCGCGGTTGAGAGACTCGCACAATCGGCCGGCACCGTCAGCGGTGGCTTCGGCAGCCCAACAAGCCAGTGCTTCGATGGGAGCAAAATCGATCGATATGACGGCCGAGGAAAAGCGCGAGAAGGCACGCCTTGTCGCCTACAATCAGCTGCTCAAGGATAAGCAATGTGCGCCGCTCGACATCGAGCAGGAGTTGCGCGGCGGAAGTGGTGCGGCAGCGCCGGCGGCCAAGAAGAAATAGGCATTGAAAAAGCCCCTTCCTGGTGGAAGGGGCTGTGACCGTGACGGTGCCGGACGGTATTTCCGGTCACTTCTTCTTCTGCGTGAGCGCGGACGCTGCGACGGATTTCGCGGCGGCAGAGGCCTTCGGGTCGCGCATGATCTTGGCGGCCGACGAGGCGACTTTCTTACCCGTGGTTTCCTTGGCGCTTTTCGTCTGTGTCAGCGCGGATGCGGCAACGGCTTTCTCAGCTTTGCTCGCACTCTTGTCCTTCAGGACCTTTGCCGCGGCGGACGAAACTTTCTTACCGGTGGATTCAGATTTGGCCATTGTAGCCCTCCCTATGCGTCTAGCGGACGGAGTCGTCCGCTGACGGAGAACATGCTCTGATTCGCCCGTACCAGGCAGCGTCAGCACAAGCGCCTGAGGGCGTTGTTCAATTGAAATCGACGGTCAGTAGAAGAGCGATGAAACGCTTTCCTCGCGCGAGGTGCGGACGATCGCTGCCGCAAGCAGCGGGGCGATGGAGACCACGCGGATGTTGCGCGCTGCCTTGACGGCCTCGGTCGGTTCAATGCTGTCGGTGATAACGAGCGACTTCAGCGAGGAGTTCGTGATCTTGGACACAGCGCCGCCTGAAAGGACGCCGTGGGTGACGTAGGCATGGACCTCGATGGCGCCCTGCTTGAGCAAGGCGTTCGCCGCGTTGACGAGGGTGCCGCCGGAATCGACGATGTCATCGATGAGGATGCAAACCTTGTTTCTGACGTCGCCGATCACGCTCATGACTTCGCTCTCGCCGGCGCGCTCGCGGCGCTTGTCGCAGATTGCGATCGTCGTATTGATGCGTTTGGCCAAACCGCGGGCGCGAACCACGCCGCCGACATCGGGAGATACGACGACCACATTGGTGGGATCGAAGCGGGTTTCGATGTCGCGCTTCATGACAGGGGCTGCGAACAAGTTGTCGGTCGGGATATCGAAGAAGCCTTGGATCTGGCCGGCGTGGAGGTCGACGGTGATGACCCGGTCGACGCCCGCGCGCTCGATGAGATTGGCGACGAGCTTGGCGCTAATAGGGGTGCGGGGGCCAGGGCGGCGGTCTTGGCGTGCATACCCGAAGTACGGCATCACGGCGGTGATCCGTTTGGCGGAAGACCGCTTCAGCGCGTCGACGACGATCAGCATCTCCATGAGATTGTCGTTCGCGGGATAGGACGTCGATTGGATGACGAAGACGTCGGCGCCGCGGACGTTCTCGTTGATCTCGACGAATACTTCGTGGTCGGCGAACCGTTTGATGGTGCTGCGCGTGAGCGCTTGCGCCATCTCGGTTGCGATCGCGTCAACCAGGGGACGGTTGGAATTGCCGGCGACGATTTGAAGTTTTGGGCGGCTGCCTTCCGGATCGCCGCTGCCGTCGCGCGAATCGAAAGGCATGGCCGTCACTCCGGGGTCGCAAGTCTGCAATTTCAACGCGCGGGTAGGGCGTGTGTAAGGCGCGTATAGCAAGAGGGCCGGAACGTGTAAACGCGCCGACCCTCTCAGAAGTTTTAAATTGGCAAACGGTCAGTTGCTGGCGCTTTGCTGTGGCAGCAACTTAATGATGCCTTGAGCGGCTGCCGCGGCGGCTGCGTCTGCTGTTTTGCCCCAGGCGCCATCGAGCGAGCCTTCAGGGATTTCGTTCTTCTGAGACACCGTCCCGAGCCGCTTGCCCTGCGGGTCCTTCACGTTCCAGTCGATCTGGATCGGCTGCTTGCCGCCGTTGGCTTGACCGACACGAACGACACCCTCGACGCGGTAGCCGGACGTCGAGGCTTGCCCGGTGACCGACATCCCATTCCGAGACAGCTCGGACTGAATGGCTTGGGTCAGAGACGTGGCGCCGTCACCCGGTGCGCCAACGACGCTCGGTACGACCGTCACGAGAGACGAACTCGAGACCGAGGCATTGGTGGGACGCGCTGTAGTGACGCCGGTCGAGGCGGTCGAAACCGGTGCGACTGCCGGTGCCGGACCGGGAGCGCCGACGCCTTGCGCGGTGGCCGGGGCGCCGGGGGCTGCGGCGACAGGCGCTTGGGCCGCGGCCGTCGGGATCCAGGCGCCAAAGGACTGCGCAGACTTCTGAGCGATGGTCTGCATCACCTGGGGTGTGACGGCTGTCCAGGGGTCCTTGCCCGTTACCGCCGGCAAAATTTCTTCGCCGGTTATGCGATTGACCCGTTTGCCGGAGGGGTCGGTGACGTCCCAGATGTACGACACTTTCGTGCCCGCACGATCTTTTGCCGAGACGATGTAACCGCGCAGGGTGTAATCCGACTTGTCCGTGGTGTTGACCACACTGACGCGATGCTGCGTCACAGCGGCACCGAATTCCTGCTGAAGCTGACGCGCGATCGCATCGGGAGCGCCGATGACGGGAGCGACGGCCACTTTAGCAATGGTCGCGGGTTGAGGCGGTGGCGCGGCGGCTTGCGGCGCCAATGTCGCTTCCGGTGAATTGCCTGCAAACAATCCGTTGCCGGACTCGCAACCCGCGAGCCCCAAAGAGACGGCTATAGCTATCGCGAGCGACGCTGAACGTGCGCGATGGAAGCGGATGTGTGCAAAATGCGAAACGGCATTCTGCCCCGCAGGAGCGTGGATGGTCGTCACGTCGACGTCCCCCGTAAATCTGTGAACCCTGCTCTCTCCGGCTGCCGTCTTACTAACCCTGCGGCGATTCCCGATACCGGTACCCAATCCGTTACTGTGTAGCGCCCGCGACAGGCCCCGTCCAGCATGGCGGGGCGGAAAAGCCCTGATTCACCAATGCGATTGGTGAAATTGTGGCCTGAATCGTGTGGATAACGAAGATCACGCCAAAACGATGGCGGAGATCTGGCGCCCGTAGTCGCCTTCGCGGCGGTGAGTCGTGCGCCGGAAGCTGAAAAACTGCGAATCGGAGGCGTAGGTGCAGATGTCGAGCCGTTCGATGCGGCCGACTTGTGCGGCCTTCAAGCGCGCGGCGATGTAGCTGGGTAGATCGAAATGCGGCTTGGCGCCCGGGGCCGGTGTTTTGAAGAAGCGGGCATTTTCCGGCGACTCGTCGAGGAAGGCTGCCTCGAACTCGGCGCCGACCTCGTAGTTGGCTTGGCTGATGCAGGGACCGATCGCGGCTGTTATGGCGTCGCGGCGTGCACCGAGCTTTTCCATGGCGGCGATCGTCGCTTCGGCGATGCCGATCTTGGCGCCCTTCCAACCGGCATGGGCCGCGCCGATGACGCGGGCCGCGGGGTCGGCGAAAAGGATCGGGGTGCAGTCGGCGGCGAGGGCACCGATCGCCAGGCCCGGCGTCTTCGTGACGAGGGCGTCGGCCTTCGGCTGGCCGTCTGGCCCCCACGGGCGGTCGACGATGACAGCGTCGGCCGAATGGATTTGGTAGCAAGTCAGGAGGCGGTCTCCTGAGGTGCCGAGCGTGCGTGCGACGCGGCTGCGATTTTCGACGACATTGGTGCGGTCGTCCTTCGAGCCGAGGCCGCAATTGAGGCTCGCATAGAGACCCGACGACACGCCTCCCGTCCGGCCGAAGAAGCCGTGGGCAATGCCTCCAAAGCCGTCTGCCTTGATTGGTGAGAGCATTGGGCGTCCTGGTTTCCCGTGCGTGCAGATGTAATCCGGTGATCCGGTCTTGCCCAGTCTTCCGGCGGCGTCTAAACACGCACAAGTCGTATATGTGCGACGCGCGCTCGACCAAGGCTGGACCCTAGGGAACCCTATGCTCGAACTTCTCGGCTTTGTCAGCTACGTGATCAATCTTTACGAGTACGTGGTGATCGCCGCGGTCGTTCTGAGCTGGCTCGTGGCCTTCAACGTGATCAACTTCCACAGCCCGTTCGTGCGCTCGCTGCTGCAGGCGGTCAATGCGGTGACGGAGCCGTTGCTGAAGCCGATCCGGCGGATCATGCCCGACATGGGCGGGATCGATCTGTCGCCGGTCATTTTGCTGCTCGGCTGCATGTTTCTCAGGGCGGTGGTCATTCCCAATATCGCCAAGGCGTTCGTGTGAGCGTGGTTGCCAGCGACAAGCCGTTCCGCGTCGTGGCAGGAACAACTATCTTGCGCGTGCGGCTGACGCCGAAATCAAGCCGTGATCAAGTCGAAGGGGTGATGGCGACAGCTGAGGGGCTCGCTGTGAAGGCGCGCGTACGTGCCGTGCCCGAAGACGGGAAAGCGAATGCCGCGCTCGAGGCGCTTGTGGCGGATTGGCTCGATATTGCTGGTGGATGTGTGAAGGTCGTGGGTGGACAGACATCGCGTGTGAAGTCGCTGGCGATTACGGGTGATGCAGCGGCAGTGACGGCTGCGCTCGATGCGCGGCTCAAATAGATCCAGGCAGGAGAGAGTTCGTGATGGTGGCGCGGGTTATCGATGGCAAGGCGATAGCGGCCGAGGTACGTGCCGGCGTCGCGCGAGACGTCGCGGCGCTGAAGGCCAAGGGCGTGACGCCAGGGCTTGCAGTGGTGCTGGTCGGTGAAGATCCGGCGAGCCAAGTTTATGTGCGCAACAAGGGCAAGCAGACGGTCGAGGTCGGCATGGCGTCGTTCGAGCACAAGCTCGATGCGGCGACGAGCGAGGCGGATCTGCTGGCGCTCGTTGCGCGCCTCAATGCGGACAATAGCGTGCACGGTATCCTCGTGCAGCTGCCGCTGCCCAAGCACATCGACGCGGAGAAAGTTCTCAGGGCGATCGATCCGGCGAAGGATGTGGATGGATTTCATCCAGTCAACGTCGGCAAACTCTCGATCGGTGAGGACAGCCTCGTGCCGTGTACGCCGTCGGGCTGCATCATTCTCGCGAAGACGGTGGCGCCGAAGCTTGCCGGGATGAACGCGGTAGTGATCGGGCGGTCGAACATCGTCGGCAAGCCGGTGGCACAATTGCTGTTGCGTGAGGATTGCACGGTTACGATCGCGCATTCGCGGACGAAGGATTTGCCCAGCGTGGTGCGCGGGGCGGATCTCGTGATCGCGGCGGTGGGGCGGCCGGAGATGGTGAAGGGCGATTGGATCAAGCCGGGTGCGATCGTGATCGATGTGGGCATCAATCGCGTGGATGCGGGTGGCGGGAAGACGCGGCTCGTTGGCGACGTCGATTACGAGGCGTGCGCGAAGGTCGCGGGTGCGATCACGCCGGTGCCGGGAGGCGTCGGGCCGATGACGATCGCTTGCTTGTTGCAGAACACGGTGACGGCGGCGACGCGGTTGGGGTGATCAACCCCAACTTGGTTTCCCGGACATGAGGGAAGCGACATGATCCGGGATCTTCAGCGTTGCGGTTTTGGGACGACGGTGCCAGACACCGGCTGGTGAAGGTCCCGGATATTTTCGCGTCGCAAGCTCCACGAAAATTCCGGGAAAGCAATATCTCTTTGATTGGGTGAGGATCCCGCCCCTCATCCTAGCCTTCTCCCCGTAAAGACGGGGAGAAGGGACCGCCAAGCACCCCTCAGCTGTTCCGTTGGAACACCGTTACCCAGGATTGGGAGAAGGGGCCGCCGCGTCACGCCTGATCTTTTAGGCGGGCGAGGCTTTCGGCGCGGCCGAGGACGGCCATGACGTCGAAGACTGGCGGCGAGACGGTGCGGCCGGTGAGGGCAGCGCGCAGCGGCTGGGCGAGATTACCGAGCTTGATGGCGGTTTCATCGGAATGGGCGCGCACGATCGCTTCGAGAGCGGGTGCGGTCCACTCGGTTGATGCTTCTAGCTTGCTGACGAGGCCGGCGAGCGTCGTTTTGGCGTCGCCTTCGAGTTGCTTTTTCGCCTTCGCATCGAGCGCGAGCGGGCGCTGGGCGATCAGATAGAGCATGCCCGTTGCCAGTTCGGGCAGCGTCTTGGCGCGCTCCTTCAGGCTCGGTAATGCCGCTGCGATCTTATCTTTGCCGGCCGCATGGAACGCGGCGAGCAGGTCAGCGCCGGTCTTGATGTCGGGACGGACGGTCGCGACTTCGCGCATCAGAGTGAGATCTGGACGCGGCGGGGCTTTGGGATCGACTGACGCGGCGATGTCGTCTGATGATTGGATCGAGGTCAGGCACGCCTCGAAATGGGCGATCAGTTCTTCGTTCGGCGTCCCGCGAATGTAGTGGCCGTTGAGGTCGGCGAGCTTGGCGAAGTCGAACCGTGCCGGGGCCTTGTTGATGTCCGTCACTTCGAACCATTCGACGGCCTGTTCGGTCGAGAAGATCTCGTCGTCGCCGTGCGACCATGCGAGGCGGGCGAGGTAGTTGCGGAGTGCCGCGGGCAAGTAGCCCATGGCGCGGAATTCCTCGACGCCCTGGGCGCCGTGGCGTTTCGAGAGCTTGGCGCCGTCGCCGCCGTGGACGAGCGGGATGTGGGCGAACTTCGGCGTTTCCCAGCCGCAGGCGCCGTAGACCTGGGATTGGCGGGCGGCGTTCGTGAGGTGATCGACGCCGCGGATGATGTGGGTGACGCCCATGTCGTGATCGTCGACGACGACGGCGAAGTTATAGGTCGGCGCGCCGTCCGAGCGCAGGATGATCATGTCGTCGAGGTCTTTGTTCGGGAAGAGAACGCGGCCTTGCACCTGATCGTCGACGACGGTCTCGCCTTCGCGCGCCGCTTTGATGCGGATGGCGGGTTTGACATCCTTCGGGGCCGTCGCGGGGTCGGCGTCGCGCCAGGGCGAGCGGATGACGAGGGGGAGCTTCTTGGCCTCGGCGTCCTTACGCATGGCGTCGAGTTCGGCCGGCGTCAGGTAGCACTTGTACGCCTTGCCCTCGGCGAGCAGTTGTTCGGCGACGGCGCGGTGACGGCCGGCGCGGGCGAATTGGTAGAACGGATCGCCATCCCACTGCAGGCCCAGCCATTTCAGCGAGCCGAGAATGGCGTCGACGTGCTCCTGCTTGGAGCGCTCGCGGTCGGTGTCCTCGATGCGGAGCAGGAATTTGCCGCCGGTGTGACGGGTGTAGAGCCAGTTGAACAACGCGGTGCGGGCGCCGCCGATGTGCAGCATCCCGGTCGGGGACGGCGCGAAGCGGGTGACGACGGAAGGAGACTTGTCGGCCATCTTGGGTTGTGTTCGTCTCTTGGTTGTGATGAGCGCGCCGTTTAGCACGGGGCGGACCAGCCGCCCAGCGATCGATCGCTGGCAGGCGGAAATGGCGCGGCATCGCGGGGGCGACGAGCCATGACCGACACGGTCGGTTACCACGAATGGACTGCCCCCGCGAGGCCCGGGTTGCGGGCGCGCGTCCGGGCGACGTTCGATGCGGAGCAGGAGCAGTGGTTCCTTTGGGTACCGGTCATGGTCGGGATCGGGATCGCGGGATATTTTGGCCTGCCTGCCGAGCCGCCTTTTTGGGCGGCAGCGTTGGTCTTGGCGGTGGCTGCCGGGTTGCACCTTTCGATGCGGCGGCGGGGGCACTGGGGGCTTGTTTCGGGGTGCGCGGTCGCGATCGCGCTCGGGGCATTTTTAGGGACGGCACGCACGGCTTGGGTCAGTGCACCAGTGGTGCCGCGCCAGATCGGGCCGGTAGAGCTCACTGGTTGGATCACGCTGGTCGAGCCGCGCGTGGAGCGGGGACAGCGATTGACCGTCGAGGTCGTGTCGCTTGGTGCGTTGCCGGCTGACGAGCGGCCGTCGCGCGTGAGAGTGAGGACCTTGCAGGGGGATGCGGCATTGATGCCGGGGCAGGCGGTGAGGATGCGGGTGAGCGTCGGTCCGCCGCCGCCGCCTTCGGCACCGGGGGATTTCGACTTCGGCCGGTTGGCGTGGTTCCAGCGGCTCGGGGCGGTCGGCATCGTCAACGGCGCGGTGCGGCTCGCGCCGGAACTCGGGCCGCCACCTGGGGCGCTTGCCTGGTGGGCGCCGGTCGAGCGGCTCAGGCAGTGGATTCGCGAGCGGATCGTTGTGGTGCTGCCGGGTGAGACGGGCGAGATCGCGACGGCCTTGATCACGGGCGAGCGGGGCGGCATTTCGCAGGAAACCAACCAAGCCTATCGCGACAGCGGGCTCTTTCACATCCTGTCGATCTCCGGTCTGCACATGGTCATCATGGCGGGCGCGGTGTTCTTCGTGCTGCGGCTGGTGCTCGCCGCGATACCGGCGATCGCGTTGCGCTATCCGATCAAGAAATGGGCGGCGGGCGGGGCGATCGTGGGGGCGCTGGCGTATCTGCTTATATCCGGGGCGGCGTTCGCGACGGTTCGCTCGTACATGATGATCACGATCATGTTCGTCGCCGTGTTGCTCGACCGGCCGGCGCTTTCGCTCAGGAACGTGGCGCTCGCGGCGGTGCTTATTCTGGTGGTCTGGCCGGAGAGCTTGCTCGACGCGGGGTTTCAGATGTCGTTCGCGGCTGTCACGGGGCTCGTCGCGGGGCATGAGGTGATCCGGCGGTTGCAAGAGCGGATGGTGGGAGAGCGAGGCGACGAGCCGGGCGGGCCGTTGTCACGGGTCTCTGTTTTTGTCGCCGAGATCGTCGCGTCGACGGTTGTCGCCAGTGTCGTTGTGGCGCCGTTCGGGATCTATCATTTCCATAACACGCAGCTCTTGGCGCTCGTCGCCAACGTGTTCGCGATCCCGATCTGCAATCTCGTGGTGATGCCGGCGGCGCTTGGTGCGCTGGTCGCGATGGCGTTTGGCGTGGAGGCGGCGCCGCTGTGGCTGATGGGGTGGGGTATCGATGCGATGACGGCGGTGGCGGGCTGGGTTGGCAAGCTGCCGGGTTCTGTCGTCAAGGTGCCGGCCATTCCGACCGTTGCGTTCGGGCTGATCATCGGTGGTGGTTTGTGGCTGTTGTTGTGGACGCGGCGGTGGCGGTTGCTCGGATTGTTGCCGGTAGTCGCGGGACTGTTCGTCGCGCCGACGCTGAAGCGGCCGGATGTGTTGATCGGGCGCGACGGAACGACGGTTGCTGTCAGAGGCAGTGACGGCCGGCTTGGGGTTCTGGCTAGTCGCGGTTCAGCGTTCGAGTTGGGGCGATGGCTGGAGATCGATGGCGACAGCCGAACGG
>JAPXTA010000093.1:0-21279 GCA_033812735.1 Hyphomicrobiaceae bacterium
GCGTCATAGGACGGCGAGCCGAGGCCCGTTACCAGCAGAACTTTATCGTTGCCGGTGAGCAGCGTCTTGACCACGGCGCGGCGGTCGAGGGCGGGTGATTTGGTCGATGTCTTGGTCATGTCGATAATCCTCACTTCACCCACTTCTTGCGGCCGAGCAGGCTCTGCGAGAACAGAACCGCGACGGAGCGTTCAGCGAGAAAGGCATCATCGAGTGCGGCTGCGACTTCGAGGCCAGCCTTGGCGGGGTCTGACACGCGGCGGCAGTGGACCCCCATGGCGGTCAGAACCGGTTCGGTTGCGCGGCTCATCGCTACTTGCCATGGGTTGAACTCAGCCCACTCGCCTCTCATTGTGACCAGGGTCACGAAGGGAAAACGGCCGTTGTCCATCAGGCTCAGCATGTTGATGCAGTTGCCGACTCCGCTCGATTGCATCAGCAGGACGGCGCGCTCGCCGCCGAGCCACGCGCCGGCGACCGCCGCAACACCTTCCTCTTCGGTCGTCAAGGGATAGGCTTTCATTTCGCCGTCCTCGTGGGCGCGGCGGATCAGATGGGCGTGACCGGCATCCGGCACGTAAACAATCTGGCGGACGTTGGCGGCCTTGAAGGCCTGGTAGATCTCTTCGTGCCAATCGAGTGGCTGTGGCGTCGACATAAGGGTGTCCTTTGGCGGCGTTTGTCAGGTCGGCGCGGACCCTAATGGCTCCGGCGACCGCTGACAAACCACTGCTGCCGCGACCGCCCCGTGAGCAGGGCGCATGGCTCAGGAGTCAGGCCGTTGCTGTCGCGGGTCAAAGGGTGCCAATCTCTCCGTACAATCGATCACGCCGTAAAGGAACAATCGTATGCAAATCGCATTTTCGGGTAAGAACGTCGTCGTTTGCGGCGGCAGCCGCGGCATCGGCCGCGCCATCGCACACGGCTTTGCCAAGGCTGGCGCGAACGTGTCGATTGCGGCGCGCGGCGCGGATACGCTGCAGAAGACCGAAGCCGAGTTGAAGCCCTTCGGAAAGAAGACGCACAGCGGGGTGTGCGATCTCGCCGACGCGGGCGCCATCAAGCGCTATATCGCGGACGCAGCGCAGGCCCTCGGCGGGATCGACATTCTCGTCAACAACGCGTCAGGCTTCGGCATGACCGATGATGAAGCCGGTTGGGGCGCGGGCATCAACGTCGACATCATGGCAACTGTACGCGCCTCGAACGAGGCGATGCCGCATCTTGCCAAGCAGGGCGGGTCGATCATCAACATCACGTCGATCTCGGGCTATGCGGCGAGCACGCGATCGGCGCCCTATGCGGCGGTCAAGGCCGCGATCATCAACTACACGATGTCGCAGGCCCTGATGCATGCCGGCAAGAAGATCCGCGTCAATGCGATTGCGCCAGGGTCGATCGAGTTCCCGGGCGGCACTTGGGAAGACCGCAAGACATCGAACCCGACGCTTTACAATGCGATCCTCAAGTCGATCCCGTTTGGACGGCTCGGCGAGCCAGAAGAAATCGCGAATGTCGCGCTGTTTCTGGCCAGCGAGCATGCACGCTGGATCACCGGCCAGACCGTGACGGTCGATGGCGGGCAAATGCTCGGCTGAAGGTGAACGGCAAGAACATGTCGCACGCATGAACCACATCTAAACAGTGCGTTCAGAACCGACTCACGTGACGTGCGTTAGGGTGACCGCACCCTGCAATCATCTTCCCCGGCGTGATCCATGGGAGCCAGGCGCGCAGGGTCGCCTGGCTCTTTTTTTGGGTTGCGCACATTTTGGTTGCACGAACCGGCACCGCTGACGCTGAGCCGGCCGCTTCACGCGATGACGCGCTGCTCTTTGCGCCACATTGCGAAGTTCTGCAATTTCCGGCATAGGTCGGAGCCATGAGAGCCCGTCGGCACAATCCGCGCGTCGTTGCGTTGGTGATTTATGCCCTGCTCGTGAACCTCGCGTGGTTTGCGGCAGCGTCGGCGCATCATGTCAGTGCAGTCGATGCCTGGTGCTCAGCCAGTTCCGTCAGCACAGTCGCCCAAGGCAGTGTTCACGAGCATGATGGTTGCCATGATTTCTGCGGGGCTCACTCCGGCCCCGCCGTTCTAGGGCTTGGCGGTGCGCTTCGATCGGCAGAGGAAGCGACGCCGGCTGATCCGATTGCGGTATCGGAGGCTATCGCGGCGCCTGCAATGGCTTGGCAGGCGCGAGGGCCACCTCTCGGCTGATCTGACAATCAATCGCCCGTCAGCATTCAGCTTCATTCGAGAGAACATCATGTCTCAACTCAATCGCCGCGGCGCGTGCCGCCGGCTTGCCGCAACTGCGTTCGCGGCCGCACTTTCTGCTCTCCCCGCACTGGCACAGCACGCGGGTCACGGCCAGGCGGCTCCCGCCGCTGCTGCCGCGCAAACAGCGCCGATCAAAGTCGGTGATCTTGTGATCGCAACCGCATGGACGCGACAGCCGCCCGATGGCGCACGTGTCGCCGGCGGGTTCATGAAGATCACAAATAACGGCAAGACTTCCGACCGGTTGATCGGCGGCAGCGCCCCGTTTGCCAAGCGGTTCGAGGTGCACGAGATGGCCGTTGTCGACGGCGTCATGAAGATGCGCGAACTTGCCAAGGGACTAGAAATCAAGCCCGGCGAGACTGTCGAATTGAAGCCGGGCGGCTATCACGTCATGTACATGGACATCACGGCGTCTCCGAAGGCAGGGGCGGCGGTCAAGACAACGCTCAAGTTCGAGAAGGCCGGCGAAGTCACCATCGACGTGCCGGTCGTCGCCGCGGGCGCCGGTGGCGGGCAGCAAAAGAAGATGCATCACTAAGAGGTCATACGTGCCCATTCTCAAGTACATCCGTTGGGCAGCCTGGACCGCGGTCGCGATCATCGCGATCGCGGCGGGACTTGCCACGCTCGGCATCACGCCGGGTAGCGTCAATCCCGGATCGCTGCCACTTTCGGCGTCCATCGGCGGTCCCTTCAACCTGCAAGGGCCCGACGGCAAGCGATTCACCGAGAAGGACTTTCTCGGCAAGCCGTTCGGCGTCTTCTTCGGATTTACGAACTGTCCGGACGTCTGCCCGACGACGATGCTCGAGCTTTCCAACCGCATGCAGGAACTGGGGCCGGACGCGGACAAGCTGAGACTGGTCTTCATCTCGGTCGATCCGGAGCAGGATACGGTTGAGCACCTCAAGAAATACGTGTCGAACTTCGATCCGCGCATCGTCGGGTTGACCGGAACGCCCGATGAAATCGCCGATGTGGCGAAGAAGTATCGTGCGGTTTATCGCAAGGTGCCGACGTCGACGGGGTACACCATGGACCACACCGCGACGGTGTTCCTGATGGACAAGACCGGCAAATTTGCCGGTACGCTTGCCTATCAGGAAAACGGCGAGTCGCAACTCGCGAAGCTCAAGCGGCTCATTGCGGCAAACTGACAACCGAGCGATCAGCCGGCGACGACCGGGCGGAGTGCGTCGACCAAAAGACGTAGTTGCGCCTCGTCGTCTTTGAGCGAAAGCTGCGCCTCGAACCAATCGGTGACGAGTTGGCAGACCTTGGCGGGAGCGGCCTTGGCTAGCTTTTGGCTGTCAGAGAACAGCTGCAAATCGGCTTCTCCCCATCCGCGTTGCTCAAGTGCGGCGACGACGAGATTGTAGTCGCCCTGGCGCGGTTGCGGATAGATCTTCGGAAGCTTGCGGCCGTCGGCGACTGCCTCAAAGACTGCGACAAGCTGCGTTTGCAGCAGGCCGGAATGTTCGGGCTTCGCCAACATTTCGAGATAAGACGCACTGGTCTCGCCTTTCGAGATGTAGCCGAAACAGGCGTCGACGCTTTCCGCCTTGAGACGCGTCAGCGTGGCGACGAACGCTTGTGCGACCGTCTTCAAGCGTGGTCCGGCCGCCTGCAAAGCGAGGCCTGAATTGCGGCGACGCAATTCACCGACCTTCTGCATCATTTGTTGCGCGATCATCGGGTCGCCCTTTTGGGCGCTCGCCAATTCGGCGGCTTCGACGATCCGTTCGTTGTACCAGTCGGGGAAGTCGCGCTTGAGAACCCGCCAGAGCTCACTCTTTTGAAGAGCGGCATCGGTCGCCTGCGGTGTCGGTGCGAACCCCACGGTTGGCGGCGCGGATGCCGTCACGGTGATCGCTCCCGACCCACCACGGCCGCTGCCGATGCCGGAGACGGCCGACATTATTCGATCTTTGTAAGGGTAAGCGAACCAGCCCGCTGCCGCGAGTGTGCTTACGAAGAACAACATGATGGCTGCGCGCTTGACCCACCCACGGCCACCGCTTTCGTCCTCGTCGTCCAGTTCCTCGCCGCGCGACGGCGGCTCCGGCCACGCCGCGTCGCGACGGGTTGGGCGCTGCTGGTCGCTGCGCGGCGAATTCTGCGCGGCCGGTGCTTGTGGTCGCGCCTGCGACGGGTGCGCGTCTGGAGCTTGCCCCATCGGCCGCTGCGGGATGTGATGCAACGCGCCCGGATCGATGGCCGGCTCGGGCCTGGGCGCGGGGTACTGCGCTTGATAGGGCGACATCCGCGGCGGCGGCTGTGGAGCCGCGTAGGGCGGCGGCTCTGGGCTCACCGGCGGTGGCGGCGCGAGAGGTTGTGGTGGGGGCGGAGGCGGAGGCGCCTCGATAGGTCTTGCGAGCGCTGGAAGAACCGAATCTGCCGTCAGCCAATCCGCGAGGCCGTCACGCCAAAGCAGATCGTCGGCCCGCAGATGCCCGAGCTCGACAAGTTTATTGAGTTCAGCCTCGCTCAGCGGGCCGAATTGCTGTCCGTCGCGCGCCAAATACCATTCGGCCGGGGGAGCGCTGGCGCTCGAGGGAGGCATTTCTGGTTCCGGCACCCGTCTTTCCCAGCACACCGATACGCTTGCCATTCAATGGCTTAGCCATCTCATGGTCGCGTAAAATCTGCCCGCGATATCGCAGACTGATTCTATCTTATCGATGCTCGCTGGACATGGCGAGAGTTGGGCGGCTCGTTACCCACTGCGGCGACGATCCTGCGGGCCGCACGATGCGGACCGGCAGGCGCGGACGGATCGGCCAGGGGTGCCGACTAAGCCGCGATGGCGTCAACCTCGATTTCAATGAGCCAATCAGGATCGACGAACCGACTCACTTCGACAACCGTCGTGACCGGGCGAATTTCGCCAAAAATCTCGCCATGGAGTTTCGCGACCGCCTGCCAGTCGGCGATCCGCGTCAAGAGGATCCGGGTTCGCGTGACATTCGCAAATGTCGCGCCGGCATCGGCCAGGGCCTTCTCAATGATGGCGAAGCAACGGCGGGTCTGGGCGACGACATCGCCTACTCCGGCGCATTTGCCGTCGGCGCCGATCGGTGCTGTGCCGCCAACCGCGATGTGAGGGCCGACGCGGACAGCGCGCGAAAATCCGATGATGGGTTCGAGCGGGCTTGCCGACCGAATATTTTGACGCGTCATCATGCCCACCACTTTGCCGGCACGGGGAAACGGCCGGCGGCGTCCTCGATGACCTGGGCGGCACGGAAAAGCGTGCCTTCGTCGAACGGCTTGCCAATGAGCTGGAGGCCGACGGGCAATCCGGACGCTGTCAGGCCAGCTGGCACGGAGATCCCTGGGAGGCCTGCCATATTGACCGTCACCGTGAAGATGTCCTCGAGGTACATGGCGAGCGGATCGTTGGTTTTTTCGCCGAAAGCAAAGGCAGGGTTCGGCGTCGTTGGCGTCAGCACGCAATCGACCTTGCTCCAGGCCTCGTCGAAGTCGCGCTTGATGAGGGTGCGGACTTTCTGGGCCTTGAGGTAGTAGGCGTCGTAGTAGCCAGCCGAGAGAACGTAGGTACCGATGAGGACGCGCCGTTTCACTTCTTTGCCGAAGCCGGCAGAGCGGGTGTTTTCGTAGGTGTCGATGAGATCCTTGCCGGGAACGCGGAGGCCATAGCGAACGCCATCGTAGCGGGCGAGGTTCGACGAGCACTCGGCGGGGGCGACGATGTAGTAGGCGGGGAGCGCGTATTTCGTGTGGGGCAACGAGATGTCGTGGATCGTGGCGCCAGCGGCCTTCAGCCACTCGATGCCCTTCTGCCAGCTCGTCTCAGCTTCCTTGGACATGCCGTCGACGCGGTATTCCTTCGGCACGCCGATGCGCAGACCTTTCACGCCCTTGCCGATCTCGGCTTCGTAGTCGGGCACCGCGGCTTCGACGGAGGTCGAGTCTTTCGGGTCGAAGCTCGCCATGTGACGCATGAGGATGGCGCAGTCGCGCGTCGTTTTGGCGATCGGGCCGGCTTGGTCGAGGGAGGACGCAAATGCGACGATGCCCCAGCGCGAGCAGCGACCATAGGTCGGCTTGATGCCGACGGTGCCGGTGAGGGCCGCGGGCTGGCGGATCGAGCCACCGGTGTCGGTGGCGGTGGCACCGAGGCAAAGATCAGCGGAAACAGCGGCAGATGAACCGCCCGAGGAGCCGCCCGGCACGAGCTTGGCGTTGTCAGGCTTGCCGTCCTTCATGCGGCGCCATGGATTGACGGCCGGACCGAAGGCGCTGGTTTCGTTCGACGAGCCCATGGCGAACTCGTCGTTGTTGAGCTTGCCGAGCATGACGGCGCCGGCGTCCCAGAGGTTCTGTGTGACGGTCGACTCGTAGGGCGGTTTGAAGTCGCCAAGGATCTTCGAGCAGGCCGTCGTGCGGACGCCCTTGGTGCAGAAGAGGTCCTTGATGCCGAGCGGAATACCCTCGAGCGGGCGGCCCTCGCCGCGGGCGAGCTTGTTGTCGGAAATCTGCGCCATGGCGAGCGCCTGATCCGGCGTCGTCAGCACGTAGGCGTTCAGCGCGGGGTTCGCCTTTTCAATCGCGGCATTGAAGGCGCCGGTGATTTCCTTGGAGGAAAACTTCTTAGCGCGAAGGCCGTCGCGTGCCTCGGCGAGTGTCAGCTTGGTCAGGTCGGTCATCGTGTCGGGACTTCGTCTTTCTGTCGCCGCGAGCTTCTCGAATGCGCGTGTGCGTTCGCGCCGTCTCAGTTCGCCGCTTTGGGAACCACCGGGCAAGCGACGAAACGCTCGCGCTTCTTCTTAAAGGAGATCAGGATCGCTCCGTCGGGAGCCTTCTCCCACGTTTCCTGGTGGCGTTGATCGGTTACGGCGCCCTCATCGCAGCGAAGCGAGACCAGCCAGCGTTTGGCCTTGACTTGCTCCTGCACGCGTTCGATGGCGCAACCGCCTTCCCACCCCAGATAGCCCTTTGCGGTCAGCACTTCGGGGACGTTGGCGATGTTGCGCGGTGCGCCGGCGGCGAGCGCTTTCAGCTTGGTGCAACCCTTTGCGGAAGAATAGGTCGCCTCGCCGAGGAATTTGGCCTCGACGTCGGCGGCTGTTGCCATGGTCGTCATGCCGGCGACGGTCAATGCGGCGATCAGGATGTGGCGCATGGTCACTCCACCACCTTCGGAACAACGTAGAAATGATCGTCACGCATCGGCGCGTTCATGGTGACATCGTCGGCCTTCTCGCCGTCGTTCACGACGTCTTCGCGCTGGCGGAGCTTCATGGCGACCGTCGACGTCATCGGCTCGACGCCGTCGGTCTTGACTTCGTCAAGTTGCTTGACCCAGTCGAGGATGCCTGAAAGCTCGCCTTCGAGGGCTTTGGCCTCAGCATCGGTGACCTTGATCCGCGCCAGCCGGGCGATCCGGCGCACGGTTTTCTCATCGACTTGCATTTAGGTGGACCTGTCGGTTCTATGTGCGGTCGTTGGGCGACTGATAGCCCTGAAACCGCTCCCACGCAACCGAAGGCCTCCCCGCATGAACGACCTGAAGCCGGCCTCCCGCCGGGTTGCCGAAGCCGCTGAAAAGGCCGGGCTTTCGGTAAGCATCGTCACTCATGCGCAATCGACGCGGACGGCGGAAGAGGCGGCGGCGGCGTGTGGATGCGGCGTCGGGCAGATCGTCAAGTCGCTCGTCTTTCAGGGGAAGACGAGTGGATCGCCGATCCTGTTGCTGGTGTCGGGGTCGAACCGGGTGAACGAAAAGGCAGTCGCCAAACATATCGGCGAGGCGCTGAAGCGGCCGGATGCGCAGTACGTGCGGGACGTGACTGGCTTTGCGATCGGCGGCATCCCGCCGCTTGGACACGACACGCCGCTCAAGACTTTTGTCGACCGGGCGCTGATGCAATACCCCACCGTATGGGCCGCAGCGGGTACACCGGAGAGCGTCTTCGAGGTCGCACCGGGCGCGCTCGCTACAGCAACGCAGGCGACCGTCATAGACGTGACGTGACGATGATCAGCCGCGCTCTCGACACTCTGTTTTGTATTGCGTTTGGCCTCGCGTGCGCGGCGCAAGGCTCGACCGCGATGGCAGAGATGCCCGAGCCGGTCATCATTCCCGGCGATGCTTCTGTCACCGCCAAGCCGGCATTGAACGCTTGGCTTCTTCGGCCGAAAGGCACAGCCAAGGTTCCTGCCATCGTCGCGATGCATGGTTGTGCTGGTGTCACGACTCCACGTGGCACGTTACTTCCCATCTATCAGGACTGGGGCGACCGGCTCGCCGCTCAGGGATATGCCGTGCTTTTCGTCGACAGTTTCGGCTCACGCAAGTTAGGCCAGCAGTGCACGCAGAAGCCGCGGCAAATCGTGCCGCGCGATCGAGCCGAGGATGCGCTTGCGGCGGCGGCGTGGCTGGCCACGCGGGAGGACGTCGATGGCGCACGAATAGCGCTCGCCGGATGGTCTCATGGCGGATCGACCACGTTGTGGGCGATCGACTCGCGGCGTCCCAGGCCTGCGGTCGATTTCAAGGTTGCGATCGCATTCTATCCAGGGTGCAGCGTTCAGGCGAAGCAAGCGGCGTGGGGTACGCGTGTGCCGCTTACGATCCTGATGGGTGGAGCCGACGATTGGACACCGCCGGAGCCGTGCCGTGTGCTCGGTTCGCGGGAGAACGTGCGATATGTCGAATATCCCGGCGCTTATCATGCCTTCGACAACCCGAACTTGCCGATCAGGGTGCGGACAGGGCTGACGTTTTCGGTCAAGGGTGATGGTACTGCGCACTTGGGTACCGATCCGGCGGCGCGCGCTGCCGCGATCCACGACGTGACGAAAACGTTGCGGGACGCGCTTAAACCCTAGCGAGCTTCACGGCCATTTCTTCGCCCAAGCGGGGGCGGGAGCAGGGTCGAACCGCATGCCGGTGAGATCTGCGACGAGCTTGGCGCCGTCGAGAGGATTGGCAGCACCCGTAAGCGTCAGCTTGCGCGGCAAGCGGTAGAGCCTGCCATCGATGGCGAACAAGAGATCACCGTTGTCCTGCCAGTCTGCCCACGATCCGTCGACGATCCGCCGCAGTTCCTTGCCGGAATGGTCGAGCACGGCATAGTCCTCGACGTACCAGGGGCCGTCGCGCTTGCCGATCGCTTTGATGATGCGTTGGAGCCGCACAGGGCGTCCGCCCTTGGCAGTTTTCGGCGAGAGCGCTTGCATGATCTCCGGCGTATCGAACTTCCAGGCAAAGCCTTTCGTCGCGCCGTACTTTGCTTCCTCGGCCGCTTGTACGCGGCGCCAGCCGCTTCGCATCAGCCGTACATCTTCGATGGGGTTGTCTTCGCCGTAGCCTGCGTACTCGGCGTAGCGGCTGACCTTGACGCCACGCGGCAGCTTGAAGCCGTCGGCGAGACCGAGTTTGCCCTCGCGGTGATTGAGGCCGATCTCGCGCGGGCCAAGAAATAGTCCGCCGCCGCCCCAGGCGTCGCCTTTGGGCCATAACGCGAGGGCCGTAAAATAGGGCGGCCGGCTGACGGCGGTCCAGGTCTCGATCGGGCCGGACCAGCGGGCCGCGAAATATACAAGCAGGTCGCCGTTAGGCGAGAGATCGCAGCGGCGTTCGTAGATGCGGCCCTTGAGCCATTGGCCCGGCTCGATGGTATCGCTGTCGAGCCACCAGCGCAGGAGAAGGACGCGGCGGGAGGGGCCGCGGCGGAACACGACCGCGCTGCGGCCGTCCCGTGCCAGGATGGCGTACACCCGGCAGGCGGCAGAATTTATTGGCGAGGCCATTGCCATTCCCCATCAAGTCGGCCGTTCGTCGCGTGGCGGAGTGCCTCACGATGGGCTAGAGGACGCGTTACAACAATCGACCTGTACGTGAGCCGGAGCTTTCCCTATGCGCATCGACGCCATATCGATCGGCAAGAACCCGCCGGAAGACATCAACGTCATCATCGAGGTGCCGGTCGGCGGGGAACCGATCAAGTACGAACTCGATAAGGAGGCCGGCACGCTATTTGTCGACCGGTTCCTCTATACGCCGATGCGGTATCCGGGGAACTACGGGTTCGTGCCGCACACGCTGTCGGCAGACGGCGATCCTATCGACGTTCTGGTTTGCAACACCCGCACGATCGTGCCTGGCGCGGTGATCAACTGCCGGCCGATCGGCGTTCTGGTGATGGAAGACGAAGCGGGCGGCGACGAGAAGATCCTCGCGGTGCCGTCGACGAAGATCACAAAGCGCTATGATCGGATCAAGAGCTACAAAGATCTCCCCGAGATCACGCTCGAACAGATCCGGCACTTCTTCGAACACTACAAGGATCTCGAGCCCGGCAAGTGGGTGAAGCTCAACCATATCGGCGATGCGGCGGAAGCACAGAAGCTGATCGTCGAGGCCATTGCGCGGGAGAAAGCCGCGAAGGCCTGACGGCGAAAGGGGATGCCGCCCCTCATCCCAGCCTTCTCCCCGCACGCGGGGAGAAGGGGCTTTAGCGGTTCGATTTGATCGGCTCGTTGGTGGTCCAGTCGAAGGTGCCCTGGTCGCGTTCGTCGACAGCGCGTTTCCAACCGTGCTCCTCGCTGCGGCGCTTGAAGTTCAAGCCCTCGGGCGAGTGCCGTGTGATGCCGTCGAAGACGGTTGCGATCATCTGCGTGCCCATCAGGCCCATGTTGTAGAGCGCTTGATTGATCATGAGCTTCTGCATCATCAGCTGATTCTGCGGCACGGTCGCCATGCGCAGTGCGAGCGCTTCGACTTCGTCGTCGAGCTTGTCGGCCGGCACCGCCTTGAGTACGAGCCCCAGTTCCGCCGCTTCCTTGCCGGTGATCTTGTCGCCCGTGAACAGCATGCGCTTCGCCTTTTCGGCGCCGAGGCGGTAGACCCACATCGCGGTCGATGGGCAGCCCCAGACGCGGGTCGGCGGGTAACCGATGCGGGCGTCCTCTGCCATGACGACCAAGTCCGAGCAGAGCGCGATGTCCGAGCCGCCTGCTATCGCGAAGCCGTGCACCTTGCAGAGAACCGGGCGCTTCGATCGGAACAGGCTCATGAACTTCTGCGTGTTGCCCATCATGAAGCTGTAATCCTTCATGGGGTCCCAAGGCATCTCCTGCGTCACATTGTTTTCGCGGTCGCCTGATGCGTAGTGGGTCAGATCGTAGCCGGCGCAAAAGGCGCGGCCGGCTCCCGAGAGCACGATGACATGCACATGCGGATCCGCGTCCGCACGTTCGACGGCGGCTTGCAGAAGCGTTGGCAAATCGTCGTCGATGGCGTTGAGCACGTCGGGGCGATTGAGCGTGATGCGCGCGATGCGGCCGTCACGTTCGTAGAGGACTTTTGACATGGGTGCTCCTGACGGCGTGCCTTCTCCACGATCGCGCGGAGAAGGCTAGGACAAGGAGCGGCCACTTGCTGGGAGCGGGCAGCCGCCCGTCACCCTAACCCTCTCCCCGTACGCTTCGCTACAGGGAGAGAGGAATTCATGTCAGTTCTTGGCGCCGATCAGGCGATAGCGCTCCAGCTTGCTCTTGGCGTCCGTCTCGTCGACCGGCGTGCGAGGGCCGGGGTCGTCAGGGGCGTGCTGCGATGGCGTGATGAACGCATTCGCGTCGAGCGGCTTGCGCGGAGGGGACGGCGCGACGATGGGCTGCAGCGGCGTTACCGTTGCCGAGGGGCGTGGCGACTCGACCGTTTTCGGGCGCTCGGTCACCGGCTCCACCACGACGTCCTCGATGTCGTCCTGCTTTGATTTCGCGGCGGTGGCAGGCCGGGTCTCCGCGGGCTTCGACGGCGGGACGACTTCGATCGTTTCGGGCTCGGCATCCGCATCAGGTTTGACCGGCGCTTCGGCGATACGCATTTCGGCGCCGCGGCCGAGCTTGATGAGTTCGTCGGTGCGCGCCGTGACGAGCGCGGCATCCGGCTTGTCGAGTGCTTCGACCGGAACGCGCCATTCGAATGCGTCGAGTGCGCCGGTAATGGGAGAGGTCGGTGCCCACTGATCGGCGACGACGCCGTCGGCGGTCCAGACAGGGTCGCGGGGCGCGTGAACCGCACGAGCGAGCCACTCCCGCACCTTGCCGGTATCCTTGAAGCCTTCGCCTTCGATGCGGGCCATGAGCATGCAAACGCGCTGTGTCGGCTCGTTGCCGATAAGCTGGTCGAGCGACTTGCGCGCGAGATCCCAGTCATGGGCTTCCGCAGCCGCCGTCGCGAGAGCGATCGGGCCTTCGACGCTATGCGGCGTCGTCTTGGCGAGCTGGCGGACGCGCTCAAGGCGATCACTGACGCTGTCGCCGGGGCGTGCATGAGCATAGATCGCGGCAAGTTCCGGATGCTGTACGGACTTCCAGGTTCGCTGCAGTATCTTGGCGGCTTTCGGTGTCTGGCCACGCGATGCGAATACGCGGCCGGCAATCGCTGCCGCGGGCACAAGCTCGGGTGCGAGGTTATGGGCTTCGAGGGCGAGCTCCGCGGCCTTGTCGGCGTGGCTGTCTTCGATCGCTTGCGCCTGTGCCGTGAGGAGGACGGCGCGGCGGCGGTCCGCGACCTTCTTGTCGATGTGGCCGTTGCGCTTGGCGGAAGCAACGGTGTCGAGTGCGCCAGCCCAATCCTTCAGCTTGCACTGAAGATCAAAGAGTGCGGCGGACGGCCATTCGAGCTTTGGATTGAGTTTTAAGGCGCGCTCCGCGAACTGAGTTGCGGCAAGGGTTTCCTTTTCGCGCTGCGCTTCGAGGAACAAGCCGCGCAGACCGAGCTGTTCGGTGTCGGGCGAGGCGAGCATCGCTTCGAAAATGCGCCGCGCGGTGGCGCTGTCGCCTTGCAGCTGGGCCGCTTGAGCGCGAAGAAGATGCGTCAATGGTTCGTTGGGCAAGGACTTGCGGGCTTGGATTGCCGCGCGCGTTGCAAGCGAACGGTCGCCGGAACCGATGGCGATCATGCCGCTCGAAATGGCGTCAAGGCCGCGGCGTTCGCGCTTCCTTGTGACATGGTTGCCGATGGCCGCAGGGGTTCGCCAAAGCTGGCGGACGAGTGCCCACCCTACGTTGACGACGCCGAACAGGATGGCGAAGAGGATGACGGCGCGGAAGACCGACGTCTCGATGACATAACCTTGCCAGTCGAGCACGAGACTCCCCGGGCGGTCGGCCAACCAATGAAAGCCGGCCGCAATTGCTATGACGCCGAGCAGAAAGAGGACGAGGCGGATCATCTCAATTCCCCTTGGCCGGAGCTGCGCTGCCGGCGAGCGACGTTTTCAAGCTGGCTTCGAGCGCGGCGAGGGCCTTGTCGACCTGATAGCGCGCGTCAATGCGCTGCAACCAGCTTTGTGCCGGCGCCGCAGCTTTTGGCGGTAGCTTCTTGGCCTCTTCGAGGACATCGGCGAGGCGGCTCTCGGTCAACGCCTTTTCCATGCGCGCGATCGTCGCCTCGGTGCTCTTGTCGTCGGCGGCAAAGTTGGTCTTGCGGACGCGGACAATAGATTTGAAGCCGGAGAGCATACGGTCCGTAACGCTCGCGTCGGCAGGTTCGGCTTCGGCGTCGAGCATCGTGTGGGCGAGGCCACGCAGCTCGGTCGCGAGCATTTGAGCGCTCGGGACGCCGGCGTTCTGCTGGGCTTCGAGGATGGCGAGATCGAGCTTGCCGCCAGCCAACTTTTTGACGGCTGCGAGTTCGGAGGCATACTTGCCGCCGCGTTCGAGCGCGCGCTTCAAGTTCGAGAGTTCGAGCGAGAGGAGGATGTTGCCGGCCGTGGCGTTGCGATCGTGCTCGGACTTGACCACACCTTGCACGCTCTGTTCGATGGCCGCGAGCTTGGTCGTTATCGGCGCGACAGCCGATTGCACATCTGCAGGCTTGGCGGCCTGCTTGAACTTATTGTCGATGTCGCTCTTCAGGGCGTCGACGGCAGTGCGGATCGCGCCGGCTTCGTCGCTGACCGACTTGAGAGACTGCTCAAGGGTCTGGGTGCGGGCTGCGAGACGCGAGCGCGCAGACTCCGCTTGCTCGGCCGTCTGGGCAAACCGCTGGTCAAGCTCCTGGCCGATCTCGCGGCGCACGGTCGTGGTGCGGGTGACGAGGGCCGTCTCCATCTCGCCGATCTTGGCGGTGAGCTGGGCAAGCTGGGGCAAGCGTCCAGCGTTCTTCGGATCGTTGTTGGCCGCGTCGACGAGCGACTTCAAGTCCGCTTCGAGCTTGGCGAGGCGCGTCCCGGCGTTGTCGGTGCCATTGATTGCCGCGATCTTGTCGTCGAGCGCTTTCGTATCGGCAGCAACCGCCGTTTGCTGGCGGGCGAGAGCGGCGGCCGTCTCTTCCAGTTTGGCAAGACGCGATTCCGCGGCGGCGAGTTTCTGAGCGTCACCAGCGGACGATGGGGTCGCGGTGCGTTGGGCTTGCGTCTGCTCGAGTGCCGCAAGGCGTTTGACGAGATCAGGCGGCGGCTGCGGCGTGCCGGTGAAGTCGAGCCCGAGCAGCGGCCCGGCGGCTTGGCCACCGACGAGTGCCAGCGCGCCGCCGATTACGCCGGCTGCAAGATGAGAGACGAAGCCGCCGGAGCGCTTTGCACTGATAGGCGCCGGAGCCGGGCCGGGAGACGCGGGCTTTGCCGTCTCGGCCGGCTTCGCGGCGCTCGCTGCAGCCTTCGGGTCAGCCGTTTTCGATGCAGCCGCGCTCGCGGGTCCGGTTGTTCCGGCAGCGGCTCCAGCAGCGGCCCCCGTCGCACCTGCCGTTGCCGCCGCCTTCTGGTCCTTGGCGGCGTCCGCTTTTGGCGGATCGGAGGGCTTGGCCTGCTCTGGCGTTTTGTTAACGACGACTTCAGTCGCCTTGAGATCGATGACCGCGTGAGGCCTTTTGGGGTCGGCAGATGACGGCGATGGTTTGCCCGCTCCGCCCGCGACCTTGGAGGGGTCGTCCTTTTTGTCGGTCATGAACGCGAAAACTCCAACAAATTCAATGCAACGCCACGGTTGCGCCGCGTCTCGAACTGATAGCGGGCGCATGCTTGCACGGCAAGGTTAAGCCTTGGTCATGGCCACCGCTGTGAGGACAAACACCTGTTACTATTGCGCAACGTCAAAGAAGATTTTCCTCGGTTTATGTGACGAGCGCAAGCATCTCGTCGAGCGTCGGGCGTTCGGCCGCATCGATCCTCGGCGGCTTCAACGGGGCCAACCGGCGGGCGACCGCGGCCGACAGGCAAAGATGCCGAAGCGAGCGGGCGGCGTCCTCAATACGGTGCTTTTTCACGAGTGAAACCCAGATGTCGGCAGTCCGCGGCGAGAGCAGCATGACGGCGTCGATGTCGCCGTTGAAGATGGCCTCAATCGTCTTCGGCTTCAGCGCTTTGGCCGCGGCCATCCGGTAGACCACGGGCTGATCGATCCGGAACCCGTGCTCAGCCAGTTCACCAGCCATATCGAAGGCCAGGGTGTCGCCCGCCAAGTGAATTAAGATGCCCGACTGGGGGTCGAGGGTCGAGACGATCTGGGGGATGAGATCGCGCGCGTGGCCGGCGCCGGTGATGATGATCTCGAAGCCGAGCTTACGCGCTTCTTCGGCAGTGCCCGGGCCAACGACAAAGATCGGCAGCTTGGCCGCGACCGCATGTGCGCGCTGATGCTTGAGCGCGCGCAACGCATTGCGGCTTGTGGCGATCAGCGCCTGGGCTTCCGAGAGGTCGACTGGATCGTCGTCGACGAATTCGAGCGACATCAGCGGCTCGACGATGACCTCGTGATCGAGCGCTTCGAGCTTGGCCTTGAGTTTCAAGGCATCGGGCTCGGGGCGCGTGACGAGGATGTTCATCAGGAGCCGCCTTTGAGGAAGCCGGGGCCTGCGTGCCGTAGCAATTCGTGGGCGGCATCGTCGCCGAGGGCCGCGGCATCGGACGCGGGGCCAGTGCGATGGGCATAGTGGCGGGCGCGACCGTCAGGCGTGAGAATTTCGCCTGCGAATGCGACCTCACCGGATGCCAGCAGACGTGCATGGCCGGCAATGGGCGTGCGGCACGAGCCGTCGAGACGGGCGAGGAACGCGCGCTCGCAGTCGATCGCGATGCGGGTGGTTTTATGATCGAGCGCCTCGACCATGGGACGCACGCGCGCGTCATCGAGGCGGACCTCGATGCCGATTGCCCCTTGGGCAACCGCGGGGATCATCGTTTCGATGGAGACGGCCTCGGCAATGTGCATTTTCGCATCGAGGCGGTTAAGGCCAGCGACCGCCAGAAACGTCGCTTCCGCGACACCTTCGTCGAGCTTGCGGAGCCGCGTTTGCACATTGCCGCGAAAGCCGACGACCTTGAGGTCGGGGCGCGCCCGCAGGATCTGGGCCTGACGGCGTAGCGACGACGTGCCGACGGTCGCCCCTGCGGGGAGAGATGCGAACGACTTGTGCCGCTTCGAAATGAAGGCGTCGCGCGGGTCTTCCCGTTCGAGAACCGCGACGATGCCGAGACTAGGCGGCAGAACGGTCGCGACGTCCTTCATGGAATGTACGGCAAGGTCGATCTCGCGGGCGATCAGCGCCTCTTCGATTTCCTTGGTAAACAATCCCTTGCCGCCGACCTCGGCGAGGGGGCGGTCCTGAATGCGGTCGCCCGACGTGCTGATGACTTTGATTTCGATTCCGGCAGGGTCGATGGCATGCGCCGCCGTGAGCCGCCGTGCGACTTCGTGCGCCTGAGCGAGTGCCAGTGGCGAACCACGGGTTCCAATGCGGATCGACGTCACGAGTGTCATCCTCGTACTCTGGCTCGTACTCTGGCTCGTAGGCAGGCTCGTACTTTGGCGCCGACCCGGCGCGCTTATGCGATCTAACTACTGCCGAAGAGCTTGGCTGTGAAGCCGCACAATCTGGTGGCTGCCGCAATATAGCGACCTCAAGCGGCGCATTCCTTCATCGCCCGTTTACCAACAATGCGCCAAATTCGATCAAACGTCGGCAGCGAGGGATATGCATCTATCCAGATCGTCCGACGCGCCGCGGCACGACTCTCGCAGGATCGGCGAAGAGGGCAGACCTCGCCCTATTCGCACGCCTGACCGGGGACCGGGCCCCGTCCACACAGTCGGATATCGACCTTATGACCGTCAAACCGTCCCAAATGCCGCAGCAGCGCATCCTTCTCGCGGAGGACGACGAGTCAATGCGCGGCTTTTTGGAGCGCGCGTTGCAGAAGGCCGGTTATGACGTCGTGTCGTTCGACAATGGGAAAGACGCGCACGACAAGCTCCAAAACGAGCCGTTCGATCTCCTGCTGACGGATATCGTGATGCCGTTGATGGATGGGATCGAGCTTGCCAGACGAGCATCGGAGATCGATACGGATCTCAAGATCATGTTCATCACCGGGTTCGCCGCGGTGACGCTGAATACCGACGCACAGGCGCCAAAGTCGGCACGCGTGCTGTCAAAGCCGTTCCATCTCAAGGAGCTGGTCGGCGAGGTCGAGCGGCTGCTCAACAGCTAAGGCCGGGAAAAACCGCGCGCCGCCATAAAGCTCAACCTGAAACCGCGAATCCGCCGGCCGACGCCGCGCGCGGCAGGATACTCGGCACGAGGGACGGCACTTCTTTTTCCAACTTGGGCACGGTTTCGGATGCAACCGCGAGCGGCTCGGCCGGCGCGCGGGCAGAGCTGCCGTTTGATTTCAATGGGTCGGCCGCTGGGACAAATCCCGGTGCCGCAGCGGCTTGCGCCGGAGGCGGCGGCGCCACGGAACTCTCGCCACTTTGAACTTGAGGCGCGCTGGCTTTGGCCTTGGCTTCAGCAAAGCGGGTTTCGAGATATGGCTTCATGAAAGACATATCGTAGCCGGCCTTGGTGCAGGCATCGATTACGGAGTCGGGGTTGTCGTGGCGGGCGGCCGCGAGCGCCCAGGCCGCAGCCGTGCGCGCACCGGAATAGCAGCACGCATAGATCGGCCGGGGGAGCGTACGGAGCGCTTCGTCGAAGGCGTCGATGGCGGTACCGGGAGGACGGCGGCTCTCGATAGGGACGTGGCGATATGCCATGCCAGCCTTGGCTGCCAGTTCTCCGGCCTCGGCCGACTTCATCAGCCGGTCGACCTCGCCGTCGGGCTGGGTATTGAGAAGCGAGCGGAAACCCGCCTTCGCGAGGATGGATATCTCATCCGCAGTCGGGACTTCTCCGACGGCAATCACATCAGACAACGCAACCGGCACCATATTCGGACCGCCCCCGTGACTCATACTTTTTCCATATCGGCACATCATAGCCGATGCCGCCCTCACATGACCACGGCGACGAAGGGCGAAAGTGTCGCGAATTTCGCTGGGACAGAGTTTGTGCGCCGCCGACGCAACGAGTGGCTCAAAAGCGGTGTGCGGCAATCAGCATCTCAACCGATCCTTAACCGTTCCGGGACAGGGTCGGGGCGGGCGCACAAGCGCCCTCTCCCGCGACGGCTGGGCATGGCCGATCGATGCTGACACCTCTCCGTTTCGAGGACAAACCGATGAAGCATTGCCTGGTCGTGGACGACAGCGACATCATCCGCAAAGTCGCCCGCCAACTCTTGAAGGACATGGCGTTCGAGACGTCCGAGGCCGAAAACGGTCAGGACGCGCTGGAACGTTGCAATGAGCGGATGCCAGATGCGATTCTGCTCGACTGGCACATGCCGGTTATGGGCGGCATCGAGTTCCTGTCGTCGCTGCGGTTGCAGCAGAACGGGGAGAAGCCGGTGGTGTTTTACTGCACGACCGAAAACGATCCGGTCGACATCGCGCGGGCACTCGCGGCAGGCGCGGACGAGTACATCCTCAAGCCCTATGACCGGGAAGCGATCCGGTCGAAGTTCGCTGAAATGGGCATGGCGTAAGCTGCCGCGACGAGAACGACTTTCTTAATCGAAGAACGGCTATCCGGCGGCATCCGGATAGCCGTTTCCGGTTATTCGAGCACCGTGTCAGGTTTTCGGGCGTGACGTTTCGACCTCGCCGCGATCGACGCGGCGGGAGAACTCGGTGTATCCGCCGGACGCAAGAATACGCGCTTGTTCCACCCAGTTCTCGCGCTCGATGCGGCCCTTGAAATCGAGAAGATGGCTGAAGCGGGCAATGTCGTTGTTCGTCCAGCTGGCGATTTGCTCGTAAGTTGTGACGCCCGCAGCATTGAGGCGCTTCTCAATGAGCACTCCGATGCCGCGAATGCGCTTCAAGTCATCGATATCGGAGGCGCGGACAACCCTGGCGCTGCCGGCTGCTGCCGCGGCCGCAGCGGCGGCGGCCGTTGCAGCATCGGTTGGGCGCGACTGGAACGCTTCTGACTTCACCGAACGGAGCGCACCAAGGTCCTGGGTGCGCGGCGCGGCTGGCGGGAGCTGGTCGCGCAGAGCGTCGGTCAGTTTGGCTGGACGCATCGCTGCGTCGGCGGCAGGCGGCGTGGCCGCCGCTGCGGCCGCACGCATGGCTGCTGCCGCAGCTGCTGCGGCGGCACCAGCGGCCATAGCCGCAGACGGCACCGCCACTTCGTCAGCTGGTTTCGCGGGCACTGGAGGCGGCGATGCTGGAGCCGCTGCCGGCGGCGCCGGCGGTGTCGCGGGGGCAGCGGCCGGTGCCGGAGCTGCTGCAGCCGACTGAGGCGTCGCGCGGCGATCGAAGTCGCGCGATGCGCTCGTGTCGCCGCCGCGCGCGAGAAATTGCGCCTGCTCGATCCAGTTTTCCCGCTGAATTCGACCAGTCGATCCGAGTAGCCGGTCGAAGCGCTCAACATCGGCTGCCGACCATGAGGCGATCTGGCCGTATCGGGTCACGCCCTGGACATTCAGCAGCTTCTCAATCTCGGCACTAACGCCGCTGATGCGCTGGAATTGATCGCGGGCTGGTCCGGCGGCGGGACGGACGGGTTGTGCGGCAGGCGGTAGCGGCGGAGCTTTGGGAGCTGCTACGGCGGCGGCTGCCGCAGCGGCGGCGGCGACAACCGTCGCGGTTTGTGCGGCGACGGAAGGGGCGGCAGCTGCCGGAGAAGGCGACGGTGCGGGTGCAGGTATAGGTGCAGGCTTGGGCGTGGGCGCTGGACTTGGCGTGGCGGCAGCAGGTGCGGTGACTGGCTTCAACTGGGCCGGCACGACCGGCGGCGGCGGCACGGGTGCAACGCGGAAACCAGAACGGGCAAAAGCTGTTTGGCCACCCGCGGCCAAAATCTGTGCCTGCTCGATCCAATTCTCCTGCTCGACACGGCGGCGGAAACCAAATGTCTCGTTCACTTTGGTGATGTCGCTGCGCATCCAGGATGCGATCTGCGCGTATCGGGTGACGCCAAGCGCATTCAAGCGGGCGGCGATATCGCGATCAATGCCGCGAATGCGGGTGAGATCATCGGGTGCCGATATGGCGGGCGCGGCCGGTGCGGGCGCGGGTTTCGCGGCGGCTGCGGGCGCGGGCTGTGGAGCGGGAGCCGGTTTCGCCGACGCTTGCGAGGCGGCCGCCAAGGCAGCTGCGGCAGCCGCGACCGTCGCGGCAGCGGCCGGTGCCGGAGCAGGCGGAGCAGAAGGCGGCGGCGCGACCGGTGGTGGCGCCGCTGGTTTGGCGGCGACCGGTATCGGGGCTGGTGCGACCGGCGGCGGCGCCGGTACCGGCTTTGGAGCGGGCGGGGCTGCAACAACGGGGGGAGCGACGGGGACGGGACGGGGTGCCGGTGCCGGTGCCGGGGTGGCACGTTGCTGCTCGGCCGACAACGCTTGCTCGAAGCGGTTCGCCGCATCACTCGCCGCTTTGGCCCGCTGTGCGGCTATCTCAGGCAACGGCTCGACCGCGCGTGGCACGGCGGCAGCGGGCGCGAACTCGCCGACGTTGGTCTCGTCCTCTGCGGGGGCAAACAGTTTGCGCAGACCACAGGCGATCGCGGCGCCCAGGAAGAAGGCCGCCGAAAGAAGCAGCAGTACCTGCAGATTTAGCGCATTCATTTCATTCGTCTCCCGCGGATCATCCCCGATCCGCCTACGCGATCAACTACTGTGGGCCTGATGCATGAC
>JAPXTA010000094.1:0-21229 GCA_033812735.1 Hyphomicrobiaceae bacterium
GACCAGGGGGTTGCGACTGTTTAGCAAAAACACAGGGCTATGCAAAGACGAGAGTCGAAGTATATGGCCTGACGCCTGCCCGGTGCCGGAAGGTTAAGAGGAGAGGTGCAAGCCTTGAATTGAAGCCCCGGTAAACGGCGGCCGTAACTATAACGGTCCTAAGGTAGCGAAATTCCTTGTCGGGTAAGTTCCGACCTGCACGAATGGCGTAACGACTTCCC
The DNA here is from genome assembly GCA_033812735.1 of Hyphomicrobiaceae bacterium. Lineage (GTDB taxonomy): Bacteria > Pseudomonadota > Alphaproteobacteria > Rhizobiales > Hyphomicrobiaceae > JABFRJ01. The sequence continues at coordinate 222 of JAPXTA010000094.1, forward strand.
CACTGTCTCCAGCACATCCTCAGTGAAATTGAATTCCCCGTGAAGATGCGGGGTTCCTGCGGTCAGACGGAAAGACCCCGTGCACCTTTACTGCAACTTTACACTGGCAATCGTCTTGGCATGTGTAGGATAGGTGGTAGGCTTGGAAGTGGGGGCGCTAGCTCTCATGGAGCCGAAAGATGAAATACCACCCTTGTTGATATGGTTGTCTAACCGCGGTCCGTTATCCGGATCCGGGACAGAGTATGGTGGGCAGTTTGACTGGGGCGGTCGCCTCCCAAATAGTAACGGAGGCGTGCGATGGTGGGCTCAGGTTGGTCGGAAATCAACCGTCGAGTGCAATGGCATAAGCCCGCCTGACTGCGAGACCGACGAGTCGAGCAGAAACGAAAGTTGGTCATAGTGATCCGGTGGTTCTTCGTGGAAGGGCCATCGCTCAACGGATAAAAGGTACGCCGGGGATAACAGGCTGATGACGCCCAAGCGTCCATAGCGACGGCGTCGTTTGGCACCTCGATGTCGGCTCATCGCATCCTGGGGCTGGAGCAGGTCCCAAGGGTATGGCTGTTCGCCATTTAAAGCGGTACGTGAGCTGGGTTCAGAACGTCGTGAGACAGTTCGGTCCCTATCTGCCGTGGGTGTCGGAGAATTGAGAGGATCTAACTTTAGTACGAGAGGACCGAGTTGGACGAACCTCTGGTGGACCTGTTGTCGTGCCAACGGCACAGCAGGGTAGCTATGTTCGGACGGGATAAACGCTGAAAGCATCTAAGCGTGAAACCCACCTCAAAACCAGTTCTCCCTTGAGAGCCGTGGAAGACCACCACGTTGATAGGCCGGGTGTGGAAGCACTGCAAAGTGTGTAGCTTACCGGTACTAATAGCTCGACTGGCTTGATTGCTCTCATTTAGCAATGTCCATCATTGCTCTTGAGGGTTCAGGACCAAACACCAGAATACCTCAAGCAACTGCGCGCTCTTGATTGAGCGAGTACGTTGATCAAGCAAATCGGAAAGATCAGTTTTCATCCCTTCACCCCCTCGCTGACCTGGTGATTATGTCAGAGTGGCTGCACCCGATCCCATTCCGAACTCGGCCGTGAAACGCTCCGGAGCCAATGGTACTTCGTCTCAAGACGCGGGAGAGTAGGTCGTTGCCAGGTCTGCGAGCGGGTGAAGAGAGTGAAACATCATCAAGATCCCTTCTTCCAATGTCTTTCAAGAACGCCACTGCGCATCCGCGCGGTGGCGTTTTTGCGTTTGAAGCTTCGGAAACCGTCGAGGCAGAAATGACTGATTGGACCAACAAAATCGCGCCATCGCTCGCCGACTTCGAGTTGATGGCGGACGCGGCGTGGAAGCGCCTCCCAGAAGAGTTCCGCAAACTCGCCGGCGACATCGTGTTTCGCATCGAGGATTTTGCGATCGACGAGGTCCTGGACGACATGAAAATTGAAGACCCATTCGAATTGATGGGCCTCTACCAAGGCACCAGCCTCGCCCGCAAAAGCGTCGGCGACGTATCGCATCAGCCGGATATGGTCTTCCTGTATCGGCGCCCCATTTTGGACTACTGGGCCGACGGCGACGAAACTCTCGGCCATCTGATCGCGCATGTATTGATTCATGAGATCGGCCATCATTTTGGCCTATCCGATGCGGATATGGAGGGCATCGAAGCAGCGGCAGCCGCGGAAACTGATTAGGCCAGCGAACAATTTATCGATCTGCTCGTCGAATCGGTTGATCTCGATCGGCAAAGCATGAATTGTCTCGTGCGGCAGGCGCTGAATTGAAAGTCGAGGGGGAAACGACGTGTCGAGGCAGTGTTGGTATGCCCGTACGCCTCAGTCGGTTTGGGCGGCCGTGTTGGCCGTCACGCTGGCGACTGCGACAGCCGCTAGTGCGGGGCCTACACCCGAAGAGTATGCCACCCACATTGGCGGCGCGCCGATCGTGCCGCCAGGCGACCTCCGCCTAGATGGCCGAAAAGCTCAGTGCGGCCAACGCCCTACGGTGTTGGATGAGAAGTTGGACGATTACGGTGCAGCTTATCCTGGTTTTCTGATTCTCAATCCGAAGCTCATGAACCGCGTCAGCACCCCGGTGAAGATGTGGATCTTTGCGCACGAATGCGGCCATCAATTCCGCGGTCCCGACGAAGAGACAGCCGACTGCTTTGCCGTTCAGAGAGGCCGCCGCCAAGGCTGGCTTGATGAAATCGGCCTCGATGAAGTCTGCAAGTTCATCTCGCCGGCAAAGGGCGACAGCATGCATTTCTCGGGCTCGCAACGCTGCGAGGCGATGCGAAAATGCTTCGCCGACCCCGCCATCCGATAGCGAGCGGACCAGACGCCCGTTATCAAGTGCCTACTTGCCCCCTCCCTTATGTGGCCCCCTCCCTGGTGTGGATGGCGTGCGCCCGCGCTTAACACGTCGACCGAACCCCTTTACGGTGCACCTCCAACTTGCGCCGGCAGAAGAGACCATCATGACCACCGCATTCTCCGCCGATGAAATCGCTGCCTCCGCCGACGCGCGCGCTTGGCCCTTCGAGGAAGCGCGCCGCCTCATTCAGCGGCTGGATCGCCTGAAAGACGGCAACGAAAAGACGGTGATTTTCGAGACTGGATACGGTCCCTCCGGCCTTCCTCATATCGGTACCTTCGGCGAAGTCGCTCGCACCAGCATGGTCCGCCATGCATTTAATCTGCTGACGGAAGGCAGGCGCAAGACGCGCCTCATCTGTTTCTCGGACGACATGGACGGCTTGCGAAAGGTGCCGGAAAACGTCCCGAACAAGCAAATGCTGGCCGCCTACCTCGATAAGCCGCTGACCAGCGTCCCCGACCCATTTTCGAATGAGCACCCAAGCTTCGCCCACCACAACAATGCGCGCCTGCGCCGGTTTCTCGATCAGTTCGGCTTTGAGTACGAATTTTTCTCCGCAACGGAGCGATACAAGAGCGGCGCCATGGATGCGACGCTGTTGAAAATGCTCGAGGTTTACGATCAGGTGATGGAGATTATCCTCCCCACTCTCGGCGAGGAACGCCGGCAGACTTATTCGCCGTTCTTGCCCGTATCGCCCACCTCAGGCAAAGTGCTGCAGGTGCCGATGATCGAGCGCAACCCCAAAAAGGGTACGGTCATCTACATCGATCCCGACACCGGCAAGAAGGTCGAAACGTCAGTCACGGGCGGCGCCGTCAAGTGCCAGTGGAAGGCGGATTGGGCCATGCGCTGGACGGCGCTCGGCGTGGATTACGAAATGGCCGGTAAGGACCTGATCGATTCCGTCACCCTTTCCTCCCGCATCTGCAAGGCGCTCGGTGGGACGCCGCCGGAAGGCTTCAACTACGAACTGTTCCTTGACGAAAAGGGACAAAAAATCTCCAAGTCAAAGGGCAACGGCCTCACCATCGAGGAGTGGCTGACGTACGCGAGCCCGGAGAGTTTATCTCTCTTCATGTACCAGAAGCCGAAAGCAGCCAAGAAGTTGTTCTTCGATGTGATCCCTCGCGCGGTCGACGAATATCTCTCCCACATCTCCAACTTCCCAGCCCAGGACGGCAAGCAGCGCCTCGATAATCCGGCCTGGCATATCCATTCAGGTCATCCGCCAAAGGCCGATTTGCCCATCACCTTCGGGCTACTGCTGAACCTCGTGTCCGTCTCCAATACGGAGGATAAATCAGTCCTCTGGGGCTTCATTCGCCGTTATGCCAAGGACGCCACGCCCGAGACACAGCCTATCCTCGACCACTTGGTGGGCTATGCCATCAATTATTACCGGGACTTTGTGAAGCCGGAGAAAAAATACCGCGCTGCCACGCCGGAGGAAAAGGCGGCACTGTCCGCACTCGATGCCGAGCTGGCCGCCGCACCGGTGCATGCCACTGCCGAGGAGCTCCAGAACATCGTCTATGAGGCCGGCAAGGCCAACGGCTACACCAAGGAAACGCTGCGCTCCTGGTTCCAGGCGATCTATCAGGTCCTGCTCGGAGAAACCCAGGGGCCGCGCTTCGGTTCGTTCATCCAGCTCTACGGCATCAACGAAACCCGCGCCCTCATCCAGAAGGGACTCCGGGGAGAACTCGTCTCCTGATCTGGGCACAACTGGAAACTTAGGGAGTAGGCGGGCCGGCCGCCACTCCAGCCCGCGCAAAATTTTGGCAAGCAATCTTCGATACACTTCCGACGTGCAACATGCGGAGCGGCCGGGATGCGCGCGTTGATGATCGGGGTAGGCGCGGCGGTCGCCGTCGCAGTGCTGCTGAGCCTGTCTCAGAAGCAGTCCGCTCTGAAATCCAAGGGCGTCCGGCTGCTGACGTGGCCCGCGCCCATGCGCTGGTTCACGGGTTTCATGATCCCGTTCAGCGTCGCCGTCGCATGGATGGCCTCGCAGGCCAAGCCATCCCAAGCCTTCACCGCCGCAATCGTCGCCACCTGCTTCCTCGCCGGCGCGGTCTACATGGCCTACTGCGTCTTTCTGTACCGCGTCTGGTGGACGACGGAGGGCATCGGCTGCGCTCACCCCCTCGGAAGAACCAATTTCATTCCTTGGACCGACGTCCAGTCCGCCAATTACGTGGCGAGCGTTCAGGCGTTCTACGTCAAGGGCAATGGCCGCCGCGTCTGGTACTCACCGATGCAGTCCGGCATCCCCTCGTTACACCGCTACCTTCGGCACCGTCTCCGGGCGGAACTCACGGCCCACACCGAGGACGGCGTCCTCGAGCACTAGGGCTCCCCAATCCCCCTGTTGATCCCCTCCCTTGCGGCGGCAACACGGGTAGACGCGTCGGCTTGCGGCCGTTACACAGCGGCACACCCGCGACTTGCGATCCGGCGCCTGACGCCGCAGCAGGTCGCAAACAAAACCGCGACTTGCGATCCGGCGGCTGACGCCGCAGCAGGTCGCAAGCACACTTGCGCTGCGAGGACATATCCATGTCGACAACCGTGCCCTTCAAGGACATGGCGAATGCCATCCGCGCACTGTCGATGGACGCGGTCCAAAAAGCCAACTCAGGGCACCCCGGCATGCCGATGGGCATGGCCGACGTCGCGACAGTACTCTTCACCGAATTCCTGAAGTTCGATGCCGCGGCGCCGGACTGGGCCGACCGCGATCGTTTCGTGCTCTCGGCCGGCCACGGCTCGATGCTGCTCTATTCGCTGCTGCATCTGACCGGCTATCCCGGCATGACCATCGACGAGATCAAGAACTTCCGTCAGCTCGGCGCCAAGACTGCCGGGCATCCCGAGTACGGCCACGCACCTGGCATCGAAACGACAACGGGACCGCTCGGCCAGGGTATCGCTACTGCGGTTGGCATGGCGCTCGCGGAGCGCATGCTTGCAGCCCGCCTCGGCAATGACGCCGTCGACCATAAGACTTATGTCATCGCCGGCGACGGCTGCCTGATGGAAGGCATCAGCCATGAAGCCATCTCGTTCGCCGGTCACCTCGGCCTCTCGAAGCTGATCGTCCTCTTCGACGACAACAGCATCTCGATTGACGGGGCAACCTCGGTCTCTGTGTCAGACGACCAACTGAAGCGCTTCGAAGCCTCCGGCTGGACGACGATGGCCATCGACGGCCACGACCCCGCAGCGATCCGCAAAGCTCTCCAGGCGGCGCAAACCGCAACCAAGCCGACCATGATCGCCTTCAAGACAGTCATCGGCTACGGCGCACCGACCAAGGCCGGCAAGGCCTCTACCCACGGCGAACCGCTCGGCCCCGACGAGATCAAAGGCACGCGCGAAAAGCTCGGCTGGCCGCATGACGCGTTCGTCATTCCAGACAGCATTCTGGCAGCCTGGCGCGCCGCCGGTTCGCGTGGAAAGTCTGCGCGCGACGCCTGGACCAAGCGCACTGCCAACATCCCGGCCAGTGCCTTCACCGATCCGCTCGACGCAGCAGCGCTGAAGAAGGCCGCAGCAGAGATCAAAGCCTCGTTCGCGGCCGAAAAGCCGAAACTCGCGACGCGCCAGTCGTCGGCGAAGGTCCTCGAAGCAATTCTGCCGGCGGTACCGCAACTCATCCTCGGCTCGGCCGATCTTACCGGCTCGAATGGCACCAAGACAAAGCATTACAAGCCGGTGACGAAGAGCGATTTCGCCGCGAACTACCTACACTACGGCGTGCGCGAGCATGGCATGGCGGCGGCGATGAACGGCATCGCGTTGCATGGTGGCCTCATCGCCTCGGGCGCGACCTTCATGGTCTTCACCGACTATTGCCGTCCCGCGATCCGCCTCTCCGCGTTGATGCGCCAGCGCGCGATCTACGTCATGACACACGATAGTATCGGCCTCGGCGAAGACGGCCCGACCCACCAGCCGGTCGAGCACTTGGCAGCACTCCGCGCGATCCCTGATCTGCTCACGCTCCGCCCCGCCGACGCGATGGAAGTCGCGGAGTGCTGGGAAATCGCGCTCAACGCAAAGGACCGCCCGACCATCCTCGCGCTGACGCGCCAAGCCGTTCCGGCGCTTCGCACGTCGGCATCGCCCGAAAATCTCTCGGCCAAGGGTGCGTACGTTCTCGCCGAGGCCGACGGCAAACGCGCCGTGACGATCCTCGCGACCGGCTCCGAAGTCTCGATCGCTATGGACGCCCGTGCGGCCCTTGCGAAGGACGGCGTGCAAGCGGCGGTCGTCTCGATCCCGTCGATGGAGTTGTTCGAAGTGCAGGACGCCAAGTATCGCGAGTCCGTGCTCGGCAACACGCCGCGCGTCGCCGTCGAGGCAGGTGTCCGCATGGGCTGGGACCGTTACCTGAAGCCGACCGAGCCCTTCATCGGCATGTGCGGCTTCGGCGCCTCGGCTCCCGCGCCCAAGCTCTACGAACACTTCGGCATCACCGCCGCGAAGGTGGCCGAAGCGGCAAAGAAGCTCGTTTGATTGACGGGCGTGTGCCACTCCCAACATCGTCACCCCGGCGAAGGCCGGGGCCTACGACAAGTATCAATTGTCCCCCCGTTCGGAGGAACTATGGTAGTTGGAGGACAGCGGCAAATCGCAGACGCGGCGTTCGTTGAAGCCGCACGATACGACAATACCGACTCTTGCCGTGGGTCCCGGCCTGCGCCGGGATGACGACTGGGGAGCAGCCTTGTCAGCGCTGCGACATGGGCATTTCGAGCGAGCCTGCCCATGGATGGCAGGGCCAAGCCCTGTCATGACAAGAATGGGGGCAGAGGCGCCGTGACGGAGGCGGCCCATTTGACCTCGCTCAACTGGTCGCATGCGTGCTTTGTCTACTGGACAACCTGCATTATAGTGCGGCCGCACCAAGGAGAGCGCACCCGTGTCCGAAGATCTGTCGTTCAAGCCCGATGAGCTGCCGGCCGACCGCACCCTGATCGTCGTCGACGACGACCGCGCCTTCCTTCAGCGGCTCGGCCGCGCGATGGAGCAGCGCGGCTTCGATGTCCGCATGGGCGCCTCGGTGTCCGAAGGCCTCGACCTCGTCCGCCAGAAGGCACCAGCCTTCGCCGTAGTCGATCTCCGTCTCGAAGACGGTAGCGGCCTCGATGTCATCGCCGAGCTCGCCAAGCTCCGCCCCGACGCCCGCTCGATCATCCTGACCGGCTACGGCAATTTCGCCACGGCCGTCACCGCCGTGAAGCTCGGCGCCGTCGACTACCTGGCAAAGCCCGCCGATGCCGATGAAGTGACCGACGCGCTGCTGGCACCGTCCGACGAGCGCGCGCCGCCGCCGGAAAATCCCATGTCGGCCGACCGCGTCCGCTGGGAACACATCCAGCGTGTCTATGAACTCTGCAACCGCAACGTCTCGGAAACCGCGCGCCGCCTGAACATGCACCGCCGCACCCTGCAGCGCATCCTCGCGAAGCGCGCGCCGAAATGAGATAGCTGATCCGTCCGGGGGACTGCCGAGCCATGCCGAAACTGCCTGCCCGCTCCGCCGCGTGGCTGCTGCCGCTTGTCCTAACCTTCCTGATGACGTTCATCGTCGCCGGCATCGCGACCGTCCGCGCGTTAGGCGCATCCGCTCCGAACCTCGTCTCGACCTGGATGACCTCGTGGATGTTTTCCTGGGCCGTCGCGTTCCCGACCATGCTGTTCGTCATGCCGCTCGCCCGCAAGATCGTCGCCGCCATGACAGAGCCGCCCCAAGGCACGCGATAAACTTTCCGATTGGCTCCTGGTATTAATTCTCCGTATCCCGCAGGGTGACGTACGACCTGCGATGCGACGGAGTGATGCCTATGGCCAAGGATGCCAAACCCGACGACAAGACCGCGGCCAACGGCGCAAGTGCCGCAGCGGCAAAGCCGTTCGACATCGACGATCCGAAGCTCCCGAAATGGATCGACGAGGCCGCATTCGAAAGCGGCGGGTACCCCTATGCCAAGAAACTCGACGCGGAAAAATACGAGGATGAGTTGAAGGCGCTGCAGATCGAACTGCGAAAATTACAGGCGCATATCGAAGCCAAAGGCGAACGCCTGGTGGCCGTTTTCGAAGGCCGCGACGCGTCAGGCAAAGGCTCGGCCATCAGCCGCTTCATGGCACACCTGAATCCGCGCGCGGCTCGAGCTGTAGCGCTGACGAAGCCGACTGAGATCGAGCGCGGCCAGTGGTACTTCCAGCGCTACGCCGTCCACATGCCCGCCGCCGGCAACATCACGCTGTTCGACCGCTCCTGGTACAATCGCGCCGGCGTCGAACGCGTCATGGGCTTCTGCAATCAGGCGCAACTCGCCGATTTCCTGCGCGAGGCGCCGCAGTTCGAAGGTTTGCTGACCCGCGATGGCGTACACCTCTTCAAATTCTATCTCGACATCGGCCGCGAGATGCAGCTGAAGCGCTTTCACGATCGCCGCCACGACCCGCTCAAGACCTGGAAGATCACGCCGATCGACCTCGCGGCTATCGATAAGTGGGACGACTACACCAAGGCGAAGGAGGACATGTTCCACTTCACCCACACCGCGGCGTCGCCCTGGACGGTCATCAAGGCGAACGACAAGCGCCGCACCCGCCTCGAGGCGATCCGCACCGTACTCGCCGCACTCGACTACGCCGGCAAGGACAAGAAGGTGGTCGGCACGCCCGATCCCAAGATCGTCGGCAGCGAAGGCAAATTCTTTTTCGCCGACCCGGCGCAAGGCAACGCGCCGCCGCCCAAAAAGCCGGCGTGATGATGGCGTCCCTTCCCCCTTGGCTCGAAATGGCTGTAGAGAGGGGCACAAGCTAGGAATTGCACGATGTCTCTGACCTTTGGTCTCGCCATCTACTTCATCATCTGGTGGGTGACCCTCTTTGCGGTCCTCCCCTGGGGCGTGCGCACGCAAGGCGAGGCGGGTGAAGTCGTGCCTGGCACCATCGAAAGCGCGCCAGTCAGGCCGCGCCTGCTCAAGGTGTTCATCGCCACGACAGTCGTCTCTGGAATTGTCTTCCTCGGCGTCTGGTACGCGATGAAAATCCGCCTCATCCCCCTCGATCTAGCCAACCCCGGCTGAGCGGTCAGAACGCTGGCCTGCCTGCACTAACTTCCAATGGCGATTTCGAGATCCGCGCAGCGAAACCGCGTGACATGAGGAAGGCGGCGCGAGTGTTGCCGCCATGCGCAGCTTCGAGGCTCATGCACCGGATCATTTCAGTTTTGAAGCCGTCGCGGGGCAATTGAGCAAGGACGCTCGAGCGTGCCGCCGCCGGGATCTGGTGGTGCCCCGCTCCGATGACATCGAGAGCCGCGCCTGCCTGCAACAAGTGCGCCTCTGTGCCGTGCCGGAGGGGAACCACCGGATCAAGATGCAGAGCGATCGCATCGCCGAGGCGCGTGGCCCGCCTCGCGTCCCAGCTGTAGGCCAACGCGAAGGCTTCGGCGCGTATCGCACTGGCGCAAGCAAAGCATCTGCATCCACTTGTGGTCCGGCCATCTGTGCGCCCGAGGTCCAGATCGTGAAGCAAGCACCCCACGGCGAGCAACTCACGATCAGGCGTCAAGCCTCGGCCAGCCGCGATCAAGCTGCCCCACGCGAACGTGCGCAAGCAATGCAGCGCTATGGCCTCATGACAATTCTCGCGACACTCGGCCAGCGCCGACGAGACGATCGTCGAGTCGGGCAATTGAACGATCGAATGTACGTCCGCGATCGACGCAGGCACCGCCTCACTACGCCCCGCTCTGCGTGATCGTGCCAGCTTCAGCGCATTCCAGATAAACACCGCCGTCCGGGTGCGCGAGAGACGCCCGCCGGTTCGCTTGGCCCAGGCAAGATTGGACGACAGGCTCATAGCATGATGCTCCGAACCTGCACCCCAATCAAAACGACCAGCGCCAGACTGGCGAGAACGCCGCCGAGAAAGCCAATGGTTCGATGCGGTTGAAGAGCGGCAATCTGAGCATAGGCCTGGAACACGCGGAACCCCACATAGGCGACAGACACCGCAAGCAGCGCTGAGGCGGCCCCGCCGAGCAGGACATAGCTTGCCGCGAGCGACAGGAACGCGGGCGTGCTTTCGAGATCATTCCGCCAAGCCGCGCTGACGCGATGAACGAGATCGGGTTCCGGCCGTGGCGACAGTCCGATCAATCGCGCATCTTCGGGACGCTCGAACGCCTTCCCGCGAAAACGGAAACGGACCTGCAGGTACGAGAGCATGAGGCCCTTGATAAATAGGGCGATCGATGTCGCCGCTAAGACCGCGGCAGTCTCCGGCTGGATCGGGATGGGATGCATGGAGCCCTCTGGCAGTTTCGTCGAGCCCGCAAGTTGCTCCCTCGCACCCAATCGGTGTATGGGCGGAATAGCCATTGATCATGGATTTTCAGCCAATGCAGTCAGAGCCCTTTTCCGTCGAGATCATGGCGTTCGACGGCTGCATCGCGGCCGAAGTGTTTGCTGTCGCCGACATGCTGGACATGGCGAACGCTCTCGCCTCCAGAAAAAGCCCTGGTAACGCACCGCCTTTCACCGTGTCGGTTGTGTCGTGCAGCGGCCATTCTGTTCGGACCTCTGCCGGGGTGACCCTGTCGGCAATGCGGCCGGCCCGTGCGATCGATATGCTCGTCGTTCCTGGTTTTACTTTCACGGCGGCTGATCAGCTTCTCGATCGGTTGGATGCGCTGGCCGATGAAACGCGTCACATCGCAAGGCGTTTCCGATCGAACGCGGTGATCGCGTCTGCTTGTGTCGGTGCCTTCCTGCTGGCTCGTGCCGGCGTCCTCAATAACCGCAAAGCGACGACGGCTTGGATTGTCGCCGGGCTGTTCCAGCGGCAGTTCCCGAGCGTTCGGTTGGATGTCGACCAATTATTGATCCGCGATGGTCGTGTTTGGACAGCGGGTGCCGTCACGGCTGCTTACGACTTGGCGCTCCATTTGGTCCGCGAACGGTGCGGCGCAGAGTTCGCGGCGATGCTTGGCAAGATCGCCCTCATCGGTACGGACAGAACGCTGCAGTCCCCGTTCGTACTTGCCGATGTCGGCGGAAGGACGTCGTCCGAACTCGTCACCCGGGCGTGCCATAAGATCAGACGCGGCGTTGACCGCTCATTCGATCTTGGGGCACTCGCGAAGTCGTGCGGTGCGTCGGCGCGCACGCTGAACCGTCGCTTTCAGGCCGAGTTGAACTGCTCCCCATTGCAGTTTGCCCATCGAGTCAAAGTCGAGCGGGCCAAGTCACTCTTGGAGACGACGCGCCTGCGCATCCAGGAACTCCCGGCACGCCTCGGCTACCTGGACGAAACGACCTTCCGGGCGATCTTCTCCAGGCATACCGGCGTCACTCCGGTTGAGTATCGCCGCCGCTTCGGCAGGCGTTCGGTCAAGGGGAACGGCCGATAGCCAAAGGATACCGCCCACCGGGAACGATCGGGCAGCATGCCCCGCGACGCCCCGCCCGGCACGGATAGGCTCGATCACATTGGCGACGTTAACATTGGCAGTGGCATCCACTGGCGAAATACCACCTCCGAGTGCATATTGTCCTCGCCTCCAACCGGGCCGGGATGTCTCGAGCGTCACTGACAGGGTTGGGGGTGCTGCGGGCGCGGGCCGGATGCGTTCCTCCAAGAGGATGTCGGCCCCTCGCGAGATGACGAGTTCGTTGGACGGGCGACTAAGGGGACGCACGAGCCCCAGAGCTTGAACCGACAGGCCCCATCTCAGCGAGCGCCAACCACAGCCGGCGGATCGAAATCGAGCCGCACCCCCCCTCCCTTATCCGCGGCTCGTAAAGTAGATCCGCCGCCCGGCCATCTTTGTTTGCGCGTGCCGACACGCCTGTGGCGCGCCGGCCGCTTGGCGCGTTAACCCTGTCGCGCCGGATCGCAAGTCGCGTTAACCTAGATCGCCGCTCAATCCTTGGGACGGGACCCCTTTCGGCGTTGTACGCCCCTCCATAAGCCGGTATCACCCAGCCGACGTTGCCTGCGATCGCTTGGCGCGATCATGCTTTGTTCTCATGCGAGAAGCTCACGATGCGCTTGTCCCGCTACTTCCTGCCGGTCCTCAAGGAAAACCCGAAAGAGGCCGAAATCGTCTCGCATCAGCTGATGCTGCGGTCGGGCCTCATCAAACAGGAAGCCGCCGGCATTTACGCCTGGCTGCCGCTCGGCCTGCGCGTCCTCAACAAGGTCAATCGCATCATCCGCGAGGAACAGGACCGCTCCGGCGCCATCGAGCTGCTGATGCCGACCATCCAGTCGGCGGATCTGTGGCGCGAAAGCGGCCGCTATGAAGCCTACGGCAAGGAGATGCTGCGCATCGAGGATCGCCACGAGCGCGAGATGCTGTTCGGCCCGACCAACGAGGAAATGATCACCGAAATCTTCCGCTCGCATGCGAAGAGCTATCGCGATCTCCCGCTTAATCTCTACCACATCCAGTGGAAGTTCCGCGACGAGGTCCGCCCCCGTTTCGGCGTCATGCGGTCGCGCGAATTCCTGATGAAGGACGCCTACTCGTTCGACCTCGATCAGGCCAGCGCGCGCCACTCCTACAACAAGATGTTCGTCGCATACCTGCGCACCTTCGCCCGCTTCGGTTTGAAAGCGATCCCGATGCAGGCCGATACCGGCCCGATCGGCGGCGACCTGAGCCACGAATTCATCATCCTCGCTGACACGGGCGAGAGCGAAGTCTTCTGCCACAAGGACTACCTCGATTTCCCGGCTCCCCCGGCGACGACAGACTTCGACGACATCGCTGGCGTTCAGAAGACGGTCGACAAGTGGACGTCGCTCTACGCCGCCACCTCGGAGAAACACGAGGCCGCCGCTTTCGACGCGATCGACGCGGCAAAACGTGTATCCGCCCGCGGGATTGAAGTCGGCCATATTTTCTACTTCGGGACCAAGTATTCGCAGCCCATGAAGGCGCAGGTGCTGGGTGCGGACGGCAAGCCGGTGACGGTCCATATGGGCAGCTACGGCATCGGCCCGACGCGCGTCGTCGCCGCCGTGATCGAAGCGAGCCACGACCAGAACGGTATCGTCTGGCCTGTGCCGCTCGCGCCGTTCGAAGTCGGTCTCATCAATCTCAAGTCTGGCGACAAGGATACGGATTTCGCGTGCAACGATCTCTACGCCAAGCTCGAACGTGCGGGTGTGTCGGTGTTGCTCGACGACACCGACGAGCGCGCCGGCGCGAAGTTCGCGTCGATGGATCTCATCGGCTTGCCGTTCCAGTTGATCGTCGGCCCGAAGGGATTGAAGACGGGCGAAGTCGAGATCAAGGAGCGCAAGACCGGCGAGCGCGCATCGATGTCCATGGATGCCGCCATCCGCAAACTCTCCGACCTCATCTCGGCGCGCAGAATGTTGGCGTGACGCCAATAGTGGGTCGTTGGGGCGGCCGTTGTCTGCTTCCCCACTGCCGTCATCCCGGCGAAGGCCGGGACCCACGTCTGCGGGCGACCCAGAAGGTGTTCAAGGTTCTATCGCGTTTGAAGCGTTCTTCGGTCATGTACCAGCGAGTTCGCCGTGACATGTCGTGGGTCCCGGCCTTCGCCGGGATGACGAAAAGGCGTGATGACGTAGCAGCAACGACAGCGGGGGCCGCATGACGACGACCACCACAGCCGAAGTCAAGGCCGCGCCGCTGCGCCGCTCGACGGATACGCGGCCGTTCGCGCCGTTCGAATGGCTGCTCGCCGGCCGCTATCTGCGCGCACGCCGCAAGGAAGGCTTCATCTCGGTGATCGCCGGGTTCTCGTTCCTCGGCATCATGCTCGGCGTTGCAACGCTGATCATCGTGATGGCCGTCATGAACGGTTTCCGCAAGGAATTGGTTGGCAAGATTCTCGGCCTCAACGGCCACATCATCGTCAACAAGATCGGCGCCCCATTCGACGACTACGCCGATGTCGCAAAAGCCCTACAAAAGGTCACTGGCGTCAAATACACGATCCCCTTGATCGAGGGACAGGTGATGGTCTCGACGCAGGCGCAAGCGACCGGCGCCAACGTGCGCGGCATGACCGAAGCCGGCCTCAAATCGCTCGATATCGTTTCCAACAATCTGCGCTACGGCACCACGCTCGACGGCTTCGAGGCGCAAGAGGGCGTCGCCATCGGTGTCCGCCTCGCTGATACGCTCCGCGTCGGCGTCGGCGATAGCGTCACGCTGGTTGGACCGCGTGGCGCCTGCACGCCCTTCGGCTGTCTGCCGCGCACCAAAGCCTATCCCGTCAAGGCCATCTTCGAGATGGGCATGTCCGAGTACGACCGGATCATGGTGTTCATGCCGCTCGCCGAAGCCAAGAAGTTCTTCGGCCGCGACGGCGCCGCCGACGTCATCGAAGTCGTCACCGACAATCCGGAACGCGTCGACCAGACCGTGTCCGCCTTTCGCGCGCTGGGTATCCCGCAGATCCACTTTTCCGATTGGCGTCAGCGCAACGAGACCTTCATCCGCGTTCTCGATGTCGAACGCGTGATGATGTTCATCATCCTCTCGTTGATCGTACTTGTTGCCGCGTTCAACATCATCTCCGGTCTCATGATGCTGGTGAAAGACAAGGGCCGCGATATCGGTATCCTCCGCACCATGGGCGCGACCAAGGGCGCGATCATGCGCGTCTTCCTCATCACCGGCGCATCGATCGGCGTCGTCGGCACACTCGCCGGATTGCTTCTCGGCCTCGTCTTCACCTGGAACATCGAGTCGATCCGCCAATTCGTGATGTGGGCGTCGGGTCGGGTCGTGTTTGATCCGAGCGTCTATTATCTCACGCGCATGCCGGCGGACATGGACCCGATGGAGACGACGATGATCGTCATCATGGCGCTGCTGTTGTCGGTGCTGGCCACACTCTATCCGTCGTGGCGGGCCTCGAGGCTCGATCCGGTCGACGCGCTCAGGTACGGATGATCCCCATGCGCGACGGCGAAACCCTATCACCGGTCCTCGAGCTCAAGGACCTCCAACGCGCCTTCAAGCAGGGCGAGCGCGAGATCCGCGTGCTCGACGGCGCCTCCGCGGCGCTCATGCCGGGTCAGGCCGTCGCGCTCGTCGGGCCATCGGGCGCCGGCAAGTCGACGCTGCTCCATATCGCCGGACTGCTCGAAACCCCCGATGGCGGCCACGTCTACGTCAACGGCCAGGACTGCGCCCGCATGTCGGACGACGAGCGCACCCGCGTGCGCCGCGCCGAGATGGGCTTCGTCTATCAATTCCATCAGTTGCTGCCAGAATTCTCGGCGATCGAGAACGTCATGATCCCGCAGCTCATCCAAGGCGCGCCGAAGGAGATCGCACGCGATCGCGCAGCAGAGCTGTTGGCGATGATGGGTCTGGCCCAGCGTCATGAGCATCGCCCGGCGCAACTCTCCGGCGGCGAACAGCAGCGCACGGCCATCTGCCGCGCCCTTGCGACCAAGCCGAAAATCCTCTTCGCCGACGAGCCGACCGGAAATCTCGACCCGACTACCGCCGATCACGTATTCCAAGAGATGATCGACCTCATCACCCGCAGCGGCGTCGCGGCTTTGATCGCGACCCACAATATGCAGCTCGCCGCCCGCATGCATCGTGTGCTGCGGCTGGAAAAAGGTCACTTGGTCGAAGTCTCGGCCGCCGACGTTGGCTAACCCGCCGCCTCAATCGGTAAAGAAGCTCCAGAACGAGCGGCCTGCCGCCGCTTCCTTCTGTGCCTGCCGCACGGGCGATTGACTGCGTGAAGTCTTCACGCCGATGGCGCTCGGTTCGCTCGGCTTGCGTCGCGCGATGATGTCTGTCCCACAAGCATTCGCGACACGCCGCGCGATATCACGAGACGGCGGCGTCGGCGCTTCCCAACCTTTGCAGAGCGCCCCGATGCGGCCAGGCTCGCTCGCCGCGCTGGCCGTGCAGTAGAGCCCGCTGCCATCAGGCCGCGCCGCGAACCGCACGCCGGAAGCGTTCGCGCGCGGCTCATCGAGATCGCTGGCGAGATGATTGAGCACCTCGATCCGCAGACGCCCCTCGTCGCCCAAGAGCGGCTGCGCCTTGAGGTGCATATCTGTAAGCGGGATCGCCTCGATCGCCCGTGTCTCCAATCGTCCCGACGTACCCTTCGCCAGATGTACCCGCACGACGAGGCCATAGTCGCGGCACATATCGAACCGGCCCATGTCCTGCATGCCCGGATGCAGCAGATTGCCGAGCCCGTAAAGGACGAGCTTGCCATCGACCATCTGAACGCCGGCCGGCACATGCGCGTGATGGCCGACGACAATGTCGATGCCCTGCGTTCGCACGGCCTGGTCGCGCAATTTGGCAATATCGGAGGCGCTGGGCCTAACTTGCAGCTCCGCACCATAATGCACCGACAGAACGCGCAAATCGCCGTCCGCCTCGGCAAGCCGCGCCACGGTCTCGCGAATATCCTGCGGTTGGCTGTAGGCTAGCATGCCCGCGCGCGGCCGCTTCTGTCCGTCATCGGCACTGAGGCCATTGCCGCCAATCCCAATTGCCGAAATGCGCACCCGCGCGTTCTTGATCAACACATCGCTCGGCCGTGACGCCTGCTCGCGAGAAAGACCCACGCCCGGCCACGCTTTGAGTCCCCGCGCCTCCAGCGCCTCGAGATGCCGCACCGTCTCGCGCACGCCCTCCTCGCCGTAATCGAGCGCATGATTGTTCGCCGTCGAAAAGACGTTGAACCCGAGGCCGACGAGGTGCCGGACCCCGGCAGGATGGCTCTTGAAGTTGAACAGCTTCGGATTGGCGCCGAGCGTATCCCGGTCGGTCACCACGGTTTCGAGATTGGCGAAGTTGAGATCGCCGTTGATGAGCGGCGCGATGCCCGCCGTGAGATCGGCCCAGGCGTGCCGCTTGCTGTGCCGGAGCGCGCCCTCCTGGTGAAGGCGCTCGTTGCTACCGCCGAGCCCAAGATCACCGCCGAACACGATCGTCAGCGTGTTGTCACCGCCAGTCTCGGCAATCTTTGGCAGGCTCCGTGCGGTCGGCGAAACCCACTCGTCGGCCTCCGGCGCAAGTGTCGCCGCAGCCGTCACGATCGGCCGCCGCTCATGCTCCGTAGCCGAAGCGGTTGCGAGCACGGTCAAAGACGCCGCAAGAGCGGCAACGCCAACGAGACAAAAACGCAAAACACCGATCCCCTACGCGACCGGCGTAACGTATGCGCGCCCCATGTCCGTGGCGAGACTTGCCGACGCAACGCCTCAAGAAAGCGGACCGGACGTGTCGTCCGCGTCACAACGCAAAGGTTGTGAAAATCGTGGTGGTGCGAAGGTGCGTTCGACCCGGAACCACGCGCGCAGGGTCGGTGTGGCGGCTGCGCGCAAACAACCGCGCGCAGGGTTGGTGTGGCGGCTGCCCGCAAACAACCGCGCGCAGGGTTGGTGTGGCGGCTGCGCGCAAACAAAGATGGTGGGCCCGCCCGGATTTGAACCGGGAACCAGACGGTTATGAGCCGTCAGCTCTAACCGTTGAGCTACGGGCCCTCCACAACGCTCGTGTACGGGATGGAGCGGCCCTTAGGCAATAGCTGTCGCGGCAGGGCAACCCCTCAAGCGCCGCCAACGACCCGCCCGGTCTCCCAGCCGATCAGCGCCCGCTTGCGCGTGAGCCCCCAGTGATAGCCAGCGAGCTGGCCGTCTCCCCGCATGACGCGATGGCACGGCACCACGAACGAGATCGGATTGCGCCCGACCGCCGCCCCGACCGCGCGTGAGGCCGTCGGCTGCCCGAGATGCCGCGCAATGTCTGCATAGCTGACCGCCCGCCCCATCGGTATTTTCAGTAGCGCCTGCCAAACCCTGACCTCGAAATCCGTCCCGATCATGACGAGGCGCATCGGGTTTTCGGACCGCCAGTTTCCCGGTTCGAAAACGCGCCCGACGTGCGGCGCCGTCGCGGCCAAATCCTCGACATAGACCGCCCGCGGCCAGCGCTGGGTCATGTCGGCAAGCGCTTCGGCCCGCGTTTGGTTCTTGTCTTCGTCGACGAAGGCGAGACCGCAAACCCCGCGCTCCGTCGCCATGACAAGCGCCTCGCCGAACGGCGATGGATGAAATCCGTACCGGATGGTCAGTCCTTCGCCGCGCCGCTTGTAGTCGCCCGGCGTCATCGCCTCGTGCGTGACGAAGAGATCGTGCAGCCGGCTGCCGCCGGACATCCCGACTTCATGTGCGGCTTCGAGCACGCTCGCGGAGTTCACCAGCAGTTCCCGCGCCCGGTCGACCGCGATCGCCTGCACGAACTCCTTCGGCGACAACCCGCACCAGCGCTTGAACAGCTTCTGACAATGGATCGGCGACAACCCGAGATGCCCCGCCAGATCGTCGAGGGACGGATGCGCCGACCACTCGTTTGTCAGATAGGTGATTGCCTTCCGCACCAGCGCATAGTCGCGGGCTGCCTCCTTGGAAGCAGCGCGCAGAAGCGGCATCGATGGGGCGGCGGCGGATGGCGTGCTCAGCATGGCAGCACCTATTTGAAGCATCGGTTTCATAAACCGAACATAAGCGGACCACGCCGCCTGTTCGACCCGATTCTTGCTCACGTTCGAGCTTATACTGCCGGCTTCGGCGGCGCCGCCGCAGGCTCGAAGAGTTCGACCACATTGCCAGATGGATCGAGGACGAGGATCTGCTTGCCGCCGGGGCCCGCAACGATCTCGTTGCGGAACGACACGCCCGTAGCCTTCATCGCCGCTACCTGTCCGGCGAGATCCGGCACCTCGAGCACGAACCTGTTCCATCCACCGGGCGCGGGCACGGTTCCATCGGGCATAGGCTTCGAGGCGGACGCTGCAGGCCCTGCCACCCAGAGCGTCAGGTCGTCCTTTTTCAAGATCGCCATCGCTGGGCCAAACTGCTGGACGAGATTGAACCCGAGATGCGTCTGATAGAACGCGACCGCCGCAGCGACGTCGTGGACGATGTAGCGAACTTGAGCCATGGGCACTGTCCTTGCAACAGGATGTGCAACGAGGATTGCTGCGATCGTAAAATCGCGCAAGTCACAAAGCGGCAGGATTCTCCAAGTTCGTCATCGAGGCTTGCCATGGGGGTCGCCCTGCGCCGGGCTGACGAATCTGGCCGAGGCACAAGACAAATCGCCCTAACTTGCGTCGCCAGACCCTAGTAAACCTTCTTTCACTCCGACGCCTTGTTTCACTCCGCTGCATCCACCGACGCGCCGCTGCCGCCCATCAGGATGGCGCGCTTGCCGGCGTGATTGGCGGGACCGACGATGCCTTCGCGCTCCATGCGTTCGATGAGATCGGCGGCACGATTGTAACCGATCTGCAAACGCCGTTGCAGATAGCTGGTCGATGCCTTCTGGTCGCGCACGACGATGGCGAGCGCGCGGCCGTAGAGATCTTCCTCGCCGCCTGCGGGTGAATCGCCTGCCGCGCCACCGTCATCGGCTTCGTCCGCCACCTCGAAATCGAGCACCAGGTCCGGCTTGCCTTGCGCCTTCAGATGCTTCGCGACCGCATCGACGTCCTGGTCCGATACGAATGGCCCATGCAGGCGCGTGATCTGACCGCCGTCTGCCGTAAACAGCATGTCGCCCTGGCCGAGCAACTGCTCTGCCCCGATCTCGTTGAGGATCGTACGGCTATCGACCTTCGATGCCACGCGGAACGACATCCGCGCCGGGAAGTTCGCTTTGATCGTGCCGGTCACGACATCGACCGAAGGGCGCTGCGTCGCCATGATCATGTGAATGCCGGCCGCCCGCGCCATCTGCGCGATCCGCTGCACCAGCAGTTCGATTTCCTTGCCGGCAACCGCCATCAGGTCGGCGAACTCGTCGACGACCACGACGATATAGGGCAGCGCCTTCTCGCCGCCGTCGATCCCCTCGCCACCCTCGCGAACACGCGCATTGAAGGCATCGATGTTGCGCACGCCAAGCTGCGACATCCGGCGATAACGAGACTCCATCTCGCCGACGACCCAGTTGAGTGCCGACACCGCTTTCTGCGGATCGGTGACGACCGGCGCGAGCAGATGCGGAATGCCGTTGTAGACGCCGAGCTCCAGCATCTTCGGATCGATCATGATGAAACGGCATTCGTCCGGCGTCATCCGGTAGAGCAGCGACACGATCATCGCATTGACGCCGACGGACTTACCCGAGCCGGTCGTACCAGCGACGAGCAGGTGCGGCATCTTCGCGAGATCGCCGATGATGGGTTCGCCCCCGATCGTCTTGCCGAGCGTGACCGGCAGCTTCGCGGTGCTTGCCGTGAACGCCTCGCTTTCGAGCATCTCGCGCAACTCGACCATCTCGCGCTGCACGTTTGGAAGCTCGATGCCGATCGCATTGCGACCCGGCACGACGGCCACACGCACGGCGCGCGCCGACATGTGCCGCGCGATATCGTCGGCAAGGCCGATCACGCGCGACGACTTCGTCCCGCGCGCCGGCTCGAATTCGAACAGCGTCACGACCGGACCCGGCCGGATGTCGCGCATCTCGCCCTTGATGCCGAAGTCGCCGAGCACATCGGTCAGCATCCCTGCGATACCGCGCTGGGCCGCCTGCATTTGCTCAAGCGA
>JAPXTA010000095.1:0-20815 GCA_033812735.1 Hyphomicrobiaceae bacterium
AGGTCTGATCGCGGTTGCACGCGAGCGGTCCGCGGCCCGGCCGGGGCCAGAAAAGCCCAGCAATCCCGCGCTGGTTTTCGAGCACATTCGCGCCGATCAGGCTGGCGCGCTCACAGCGCTCCAGCAAACGGACGGTACGCCGATTGCGACGAGCGCCGACGCTTGGCTTGCCGCGCTCGATTGGGACAAGTCAGGCTGGCCCGACAAGGCGATGTTCAAGGCGCTGTTTGAAGAAGCCATTGCAGGGCGGCATCCGGTGTACGCGGGTGAACCGATGCGCGGAGTTGTGCGCGATATTTCGCGGCAAGGCTTTGCTGCCGTTACGGCCAGCGACATCAAGCGGCTCGGACTCGATGCGCCCCTCCCCGAACCGCAGCAGAATGCGTTGCTCGACGATCTCGAAGCCAGTCATTGCGGATTGATGCCGCGCTCGGCCTTCGTGAAGATGGCCGAGGCGCAGCGCTACCGCGATGCGCATCTCGCCTCGGTTGTCGCGCAAGCCGCGCAGACGCATGGCGCGGCCATTCTCCTGGCTGGCAATGGTCATGTGCGGCGCGACCGTGGCGTGCCCCACTATCTGGCGCGACCAGCATTCGCAATCGCGCTCGTGGAAGTCGAAGACGGCAAAACCTCGGCCGATGACTACATGGAGCGTGGCCCTGACGGCAGGGCGGTCTACGATGCGATCCTCTTCACCGCGCGCGCCGACCGCAAAGACCCTTGCGTCGAGATGCGCGAGATGATGCAAAAGAAAAAATAACCGCACTCATTCGCCCCTAGGAGGAACGATGGACAAGGCACTTCGCGACAAAGGTCTCGCCATGCGCAAGCGCGTGCTCGGCGACGCCTACGTCGAGCAATCAATGAAATCAGCCGACGACTTCAATCGCCCGTTCCAGGAGTGGCTGAACGAATACTGCTGGGGTGCGGCCTGGACGGACGACCGCCTGCCGCCGAAGACGCGCTCGATGCTCAATGTCGCACTGCTTGCCGGGCTCAATCGTATGCACGAGTGGGAGTTGCACTTGAAGGGCGCGCTGAACAACGGCGTAACGCGCGATGAAGTTCAGGCGATCATTCACCACGTCGCCGTCTATGCGGGCGCGCCGGTCGGCGTCGAATGCATGCGCATTGCTCGCAAGGTGTTCGCGGAACTCGACAAAACATAAATCCGCTGGCTGCCGCAACACAGCGCTGCATCGGCAACGGCAATCGCCTTAATGCTGCCTCAGCCGGACGGCCTTATTAGGCTGTCCGAAATCGAGGTCGGGTGCATGCCGTTTCCAGATCTGCCAAAAACCGAGATAGCGATCGTCGAGATGACGAACGCGTTTCGCGCGGAAAATCGCCTCAGCTCCGTCCGGATCAATCCTGAACTGAGCAAGGCCGCCAAGGCTTACGCAGCCTTTCTCGCCAAAAGCGGAAAATTCGCGCACGAGGCCGATGGACGGCAACCGTCGGATCGGACGGAAGCTGCCGGCTATCGCCATTGCATCGTGGCCGAGAACCTGGCGATGAACCAGCACAGTCTCGGATTTGCGACCAGAGATCTTGCTCTGCGCGCGGTCGATGGCTGGAAAAATTCTGCGTCGCACCGCGCGGCCATGCTCAATCCGCATGTGACCGACATCGGCGTCGGCGTCGCACAGGCCGGCGACAAGGACCCTAAGTTTCTTTCCGTGCAACTTTTCGGCCGGCCCGAGCGGCTCAAGTTCACCTTCAAGGTCGAAAACCGCGCCAACGCCCCTATTGTCTACGGCTTCGGCGAGAAGCAACAGACCGTACCAATGAATGCCTGGATATCGCACACTGCTTGCACGCCGGGTACCGTGACGGTGCAGGGCGTGACGTCGGCCTTCAAGGCCACTGACGGCGCTGTCTTCAAAGTCACACGGACCGATGCAGGCCAACTCGCCGTCGAGATGGCCGTGAGCGCGGGGGCTGGTGCGGCTACCGCGCAGCCACGCTGATCATTTCACGAGCGCAGGCTACGCATGAGCTGACGCATCGCTTCCGGGTGATTGTGGAGACGATATCTTGCGATTTGTCCGGCGGCGATGACGATGCAGCCGTTGATGATGAGCGTCGCAAAGAGGCCTATGCGCTCGGCAAGCGCGCCAGCGACCAGGTTGCCGATCGGCGCAGTTCCTGCGAACGCCATCGCGTAGAGCCCGATGACGCGGCCGCGCCATTCGTCCGGGGCCGACTGCTGCAAAAGGGCGTTGGTGGTGTTCGAGGCGAGCATCATCGCGGCGCCGAGGATCGCCAGCACAAGCATCGACAGCACGACGCTGCGGGAGATCGCGAAGGCGACCGTCGCGAGACCAACGAACATCGGCGCGATCGAGACCAGGCGAAGCTGCTGCGTGTGGCCTGGTTGCATCGATAGATACGTTGCGGCCGCCAGCGCGCCGAGGCCGGCCGAACCGATCAAAAGGCCAACAGTCGAAGACTTGCCGTCGAAGAACGTTGCGACGATCGACGGCATCAAGTGGACGTAGGGTGTCGCGAATAGACCGAGAGCGACGACCGTCGGCAGCAAGTAGCGAACACTCGGAAATTTAGAGACGACGGCAAAGCTTTCGCTGAAGCGAACTTTCGCACGCGCGGGATGGGAAATGCGCGCATCGATCGGAAGCTTCATCAACAGCAGGGCGACGATGATTGCGCCATAGCTCAACGCATTAGCAGCGAAACACCAGCCTTCCGAGAAGAAGAGGAGAACCACGCCCGCGATCGCTGGGCCGATCATGCGGCCGACGTTGAAGACCATCGCCGAGACAGCGATGGCGCTCGACAATAGGTGCTTGTCCTCGACGATGTCCTTGAACAGCGACTGGCGCACCGGCATTTCGAAGCCGTTCGCAACGCCCGTCAGCGCCGCGACGACCAGGTATGGCCGGACGTCTGTCACGCCGGAAAAGACGAGTGCGGCGAGCACTGCGGCCAAAGACGCGAGCACGAGGTCGATCACGATCAGAAATTGGAGGCGCGGCAACCTGTCGGAGAGCGACCCCGCGAGACCACCGAACAAGAGATAGGAGATGTTGAGCAGGAAGCCGGTCAGGCCGAGTAGAAAGGCAGACCCGGTCAGGCGATAGACCAGCCACGAGAGAGCAACCTGCTGCAGCCAGTTGCCAAGAACGGAAACGACATGGCCGGCCACATAGACTCGAACGCGCGGCTTCTCGAGTGCCGGCGGTAGCCATAGTTGCCATCTTGGCATGTCATCACCTTGAAGGCGCCCTGTCGCGAGTGAACCGCAGCCGCCGCGTAAATCTTCAGTAGTCAACTATGCACTCGCGCGCGACCGGCCCGCAATTGCCCGTGCAGCACGGGGGCATGCAAAAAGGACCGAGCGCCACGCCCGGTCCTCTCCCATTGCTGCGGCAGGGGTGCTGCGATCAACGACGCCAACGGCGGTCGCGGCTGTGAAACCAATCGCAGCGCGGGCCTTCGCAGCGCCAGGTCCAATAGCGAATGCCAGGCCGGCGGAAGCAGGAGCGGCGATCGCCGCGAAAGTGATAATGCCAGCCACCTTCGCCAAGCTGGCACGAGCTGTGCCGGAAATGCACCTGTTCCGCCATCGGTTGTGCCGGATCCGCTGCGGTGTCTTTTGCGAATCCGAAGCTGGCCGCGTTCGCCGGCATAGTCCAAGCGCCGGCTGCGAGTGTTGCGACTGCAAAAAGGGTCAGTTTCAAGGCGACTCTCCTCGTTGTTGAAGCCTGCAGGCATCGAACGCAGAACCATTGGAAAGGTTCGGCGTTTCTCCCAGGAACAGTTCAGGCACTGTTCGATGCGACTTTTCCACGCCACACCATCGCGGAGCCCTGCTTGCCCCCGTTTGCTCTTCTCGATCGTTTCGAGATCATGACGCACATCCTGGTGCTCGCGGGTGCCTATGTGCTTGCGCTTCCGATCGGCTGGAACAGGGAGAAGCACGAACGCAGCGCGGGGTTGCGAACGTTTCCGCTGGTGGCTCTGGCAGCCTGCGGGTTTGTGCAGGCTACTGAGCCGTTGACGCGCACGTCGCCCGAAGCGACCGCGCGAATCGTCGAAGGCGTGATCACCGGTATCGGGTTCATCGGCGGCGGTGCCATTCTAAAGTTCGGTGGCAGCGTACGCGGCACGGCGACCGCGGCCAGCTTATGGGCGACAGGGGCGATCGGTGTCGCTGTGGGACTTGGCAGTTACGATGTCGCCATCACGATCAGCCTCTTCACCATGGCCACCTTGCAGTTCCTCTCGCCACTCAAAGACGAACCCGAACAGCCCAACAATAAAGAACCACGCGCCGCACCGTCGTTTCCACAGAAGGAGTGAATAGGGGCGCGAACTGACGTTGAAGGTCATGATTCGGCCCTCGAATCGGCCTACCGGAGACGCTCGCTCCGACGAAAGGACGCTGCGCCTGTAATGCCGTACCGAGCAAGATTGATCGCTGTGGTTGCCGCCGCCGGCACGTGTGGCCCGATTGCAGGTTATGCCGCCGACATGCCGCGCCATCATCAAGCCTCGAGCTGGCGGACCGTGGTCATTCCGATGAAGGGTGTCACGACAGCGTCGATTTCACCTGCGGCGCAGTCGAAGATCACGCGGCCGCTCACCGGCGTTGCGCATGGCTTGCAGGGCATCGCGTCATTCTATTGGCAAGGTCAGCGCACGGCGTCTGGCGAGACGTTCAATCCTGCAGATATGACGGCTGCTCACCGCACGCTTCCATTCGGGACCAAGGTTCGCGTGACGCACAATGCAAGCGGCCGCAACGTCGTCGTGCGCATCAACGATCGCGGCCCGTTCAAACCGGGACGCGTCATAGATCTGTCGAAGGCCGCGGCGGAAAAGCTGCAAATGACCGGCGCAGGATTGGCTGCCGTCAGTCTTGAAGTGGTCGACTGATCAACGTCGCCCCAGAGACCGCGTGCAATCTTCGAGCACCGGCGGCCGGCCGCCCGCGTCCTTCGTAGCTTGCGCGAGAAGAATGCGCTTTGCATCGCGCGGGTTCTTGGCTGCGGCCAGTTCGGTTCGCCGGCATGAGAGCTGTGCGACGAACAGAATAGCGGCCTCTTCGGCATTGCGCGGCGCCCGATCCGCATCGCCCGGTGCTTCACGTGCGGCTGCCGGCGGCAGCAGGATGACGTCGAGGTCCGCCGCAGGCTTTGCGGTCGAGCCTGCGGTGGCCAGCGCACCAACGACGATCACTCGGTCGCGCACTGCCGGCGGAAGAGCGTGCTTCTGACCATCGGTTTGACCGGCGAGGATGATGAGGAGGTCATCTGCGTCGAGGTGCATCGAGAGTTCGGGTAGTCGAGGGCTGGTCAGCAGAGGCAGAGGCACGGCGACAACGCGGCTCGCCGTGCGGCGAATGAATTCGAACGCCTCGCCCAGGCTTGCGGGATCGTCGAGGCTCACCCGAACGGGGATCACGCGGACCGGCGCGATCTCGACGAGACGGGACTGATTGGGGTCGGTGCCGTGGGGCCTGCGGTCGCGGTCGAGAGCATCCCAGCCGATGAGATCACCTTCGCCATCCCGGGCCAATTTGCGGGCAACGGCCGGCTGCGTGTAGTCGATGCCGGTCGTCAGCATCACGACGGCTGGTCCTGAAACGGGCTCGCCCGATGGGACGGGCGGCTTCTGCGCCGATGCCGCTGCCGCCATTGCAACCATCAGAGTTGCTGTGACACACAACGTGACGGAGCGGGGCTTTGTCTTTCCTCTAGGAAGCATGGGTTTCCATAGCATACGGACCGCCCTTGATGCCTTCCCGCCGGCCATTGCCAGACCGGCCATCCCCAGCTATAAGCCCCGCCATCTCAAGCACTTGAGACAACCCGCGCCTCTGGCACCCTTGGAGGCCGCGCGGGACTGCAGGCTCTGGACGGCGTTGCAAGACGCCGCCGCAGGGCCGATTTCTTTTGGAGAAACAACGCCATGGCTAATATCGAAATCAAGGCCGCGGCGCGTCCGAAGAGCGGCAAGGGGGCCGCCCGGCAAGCGCGTCGTGATGGAATGATACCCGCTGTCATTTACGGTGACGGCAAGGCCCCCGAGACGATCAGCGTCAACGCGCACGAACTGACCCTCACGATCAACAAGGGGAAGTTCCTGTCGACGCTGTTCGAAGTCGACGTCGAGGGTAAAAAGACCCGAGTCATCCCGCGCGACGTCCAGCTCGATCCGGTCCGCGACAACCCGGTTCATGTCGACTTCCTGCGCATCGGCCCGAACAGCCGCGTCCGCGTCAGCGTCCCGACCCGTTACATCAACGACGCGGCGTCGCCCGGCCTCAAGCGCGGTGGCGTGCTGAACATCGTACGCCACGTCGTCGAAGTGACGTGCCCGCCGGATAAGATCCCGACCGAGTTCGTGTTTGATCTCACCGGGCTTGAAATCGGCCGTTCGATCCATATTTCGGCAACCCACATGCCGGAAGGCGTAAAGCCTGTCATCTGGAACCGCGACTTCACCGTTGCGACGATCCAGGGCGCCGTCAAGGAAGAGGCAGAAGCTGCACCGGGTGCCGCTGGCGCCGAAGGTGCCGCTCCGGCTGCAGCCGCTGGCGATGCCAAGGCCGCCGCTCCTGCCGCTGGCGCCAAGGCTGGTGCCGCTCCGGCCAAGGCCGCTGCTGCTCCTGCCGCCAAGCCCGCCGCCAAGAAGTAAGTCTGGCTCGCGCCGGATTTGTTGTAGAACATCGCCGCTCGCACCACTTGGTGCGGGCGGTTTGCTTTTCTGAATGGCGCGCAGCCTGCCGGAAAACCGGTTCCCACTTTTCCGGCTGCGCATCTTGTTTGGCGCGCAGCCTGCCGGAAAACCGGTTCCCACTTTTCCGGCTGCGCTTTGGGACGTCGCACGTGACATGAAACTCTTTGTCGGCCTCGGCAATCCCGGCGCGAAGTATGCGGGTCACCGCCATAACATCGGCTTCATGGCCGTCGAGCGGATCGCCGCCGACAACGGCTTTGGCCCGTGGAAGGCAAAGTTTCAGGGCAAGGTTGCGGAAGGCGACCTCGGCGGCGAACGGGTCGTGCTGCTGAAGCCCGAGACGTACATGAACGAAAGCGGGCGGGCGGTCCAGGAGGCGGCGCGCTTCCTCAAAATCGAGGATGCCGACATCGTCGTCTTTCACGACGAGCTCGACCTCGTACCGGGCAAGATGCGGGTGAAAGTCGGCGGCGGTAATGCCGGCCACAATGGGCTTCGCTCGATATCCGCCCATCGCTCGAATGACTATGTGCGCGTGCGGCTCGGCATCGGACATCCCGGGCACAAGGATCTCGTGCACAACTGGGTGCTGGGCGATTTCGCGAAGGCCGACCGACAGTGGCTCGACCAACTGCTCGATGCCGTCAGCCGATCTGCGTCGTATATCGCGAAGGGCGAGAACGAGCGGTTCATGAGCGAAGTTGCGCGCTGGACCGGCGAGACGGTTCAACCTGCAAAGCCTGTGGCGGCGCGTGCCGAGCCGCGTTCCGCACCCGATACGCCAAAGCCCACGAAACCGAAGACGCCCGCTGGGGGCCATCCTGCCGGTGAGCGCGTGCGCAAGCAGCAGAACGCGCTGGCCGAGAATCTGAAGGCGTGGATGGCGGCCAAGCTACGCAAGGACGGCGGCGGTTGAGGTCCCGGCCTGGCGGCGAGCCGGGCAGGACCTCGCGGCCGATCAGCCGGCGTTGCGCTGCTTCTTGGCGATCTTGGCGGCGCGGCTTGCGGCGTTCTTGATCTTGCGCTGGCGCATCTGGATCTTCTTGCGGCGGTTGTCGGACATCTTCGGCATGGAACTCTCCTGGTTTGATGACCGCCTTTTAGACCGGACCGCGCCAGCGTGCAAAGTGGGTTTCGCCTACTCGCCTGTTCCGGCCCGCTTTCTGGTAATCGCTTCGATCTGCTTCAGCGTGCGGCGCGCTTCCGACTGAACCGCCCTCGTGCAATGCCAGGGGAACCACCACCCAGAGCTCATGCCGCGTTCGGCGTTGGCTAGATGCTTGTCATAGAGGGCCATGTCAGCCGGATCTGCCGTCTTCGCGAGCTGGTCCCGTTCAGTGTCGATGAAGCGGTCGAGTGTTTTCATTTGATCGACATCGAAGATTCCGTCGCACTTCTTGCCGATGACCCGCGCGTGAATAGCATTGCCGGCCCAGGGCGCCGGATTGCGCACGCCATCCCAATAGTCGGTCCGATCGATATGGTGAGTTACACGGCGCAATTGCTCGCGCGCTTCATCAATCTGCTTTTGGCCGCAGCCGCCGGGCGCGCGGCGCAGACCGGTGTAGGTCTCGTGCAGTTCAGCGGCGACGATCGGCGCGATGCTCTCGCTCGGGCGTCCCCGGCTCACCTCCTTGTCGACGGCAAGGAAGCGATCGATGTAACGCTGCAGGGTCGCGACATCGGAGAGTAAAAGCGCTCCGGGGCAAACGCCACCGGTCGCCTTGGCAGCGACAGCCTCGTAGAGAGCAGGCTTCGGCACCGCCGGTTGATCGGCCGCTTTTGCGGCTGTCAAAGCAGCGATTGACGAGACGACGACTGCCGCGGTCGCGGCAATAGCACGAGCAAACATCGATTGGCCTCCAAAGGACGGGTTGCAGGCCGATGCGGCCTGCTTGGAGGTCGAGTTCGCACGAGTGCTTGTGCCCCGCTGTCACGCGGGGAACGCGTTCATGCCCATTCGATCTGATGACGGATGACGAAGGGCGCCAAGGTCTGCTCGATTTGTTGTGTAACGGCGGCGCGCGTGGCCTCCGCCACGCCCGATACGGTCACGGTGGCGAGTGAACCGTGCGTACCGTGCGCGCCAACCTTCACGTCGCATTTGATGCCTTGCTCGGCGAGTGGCGCGAGGATTTTCGAGAAGACGCGTTCGGCGGCGTCCCACCTCAGCGACGGCTTGAAGACTTTGCCGACGCCCGTCAGCGGCATCGGGTCGACAGGCACGACTTGCACGGGGACGGCGGCGCGTTCAGGCGTGCGCTCGCGAACCCAGCCCTCGAGTTCGCCCGGCAGCACCGCTGCGCCGGGCTTCAGCTGCACGTAGGCTATGGGCAGTTCGCCCGCATAGGCGTCAGGCTGGCCGACGACGGCTGCAAGCGCGACGGCGGGATGCTGGAACAGAATCTCCTCGATCGGTGCCGGATCGATGTTGTGGCCGCCGCGGATGACGAGATCCTTGGCGCGCCCGACGATCCAGATATAGCCCTCGGCATCGACGCGCCCGAGATCGCCGGAGTTGACCCAGCCAGGTTCGATGAACGCGCCCTTGTTGTGAGCGTCATGCAAGTAGCCTGAGAAAACACCCGGGCCTGCCATGGCGACGACACCGATCTCGTCTGCCGCGCAGTCGCGTTCATAGCGGCCGCTTGCGTCGAGCTTGACGATGCGGACGCGGTTGTAGGGCACGGGATGGCCGACGGAGCCCAGGCGCAGGGGGCGGTCCGGATAGGCGATAGTGTGCACGCTCGACGTTTCGGTCATGCCGTAGACTTCGTAGACCGGCAGCTTCATCTGCTTTCGGATCGCTTCGCCAACCGCGACGGGAATGGCAGAGCCGCCACCCGCCGCGTACTTCAGCGACGAGATGTCCGCGCCACCCGTGGGCACCGTCATCGCTGCGGCAAGAACGGTCGGCACGCTCGAAAACGCCTCCGGTTTGTACTTGGCGATGAGCTGCCAGATGTATTTCACCGCATTGGGATTGCGCCAGCCGGAGGGCGACAGCACCACGAGGCAATTGCCCTGCGATAGCATCGTCAACGCCTGCGTCAGTGATCCGCCGACGTGGAACAGCGGCATGCCGAACAGCAGGTTCTTGCCCGGTTTCGCCTTCAGCATGAGATTGCAGGTCCAGGCCTGGAACACCTGATTGAAATGGGTGTGGCGGACGAGCTTTGGCGTGCCTGTCGTGCCGCCGGTGTGGAAGTAAGCGGCGGTATCGTTCGCTGCGATGGTGCGGCCGGAGATGAGACGGTCGTGCGGCTGCTTGGCGATCAGGTCGTCGAACGCATGGACGCCGTTGGCTGGGTCGCCCGCACCGCCGACGACGACAATCGCCTTCAGGTGTTTGAGGCCACTTCTGATCGTCTGCACCTTTTCCCAAATATCAGTGCCCGGCGTGGGCCCGAGCGTGACCAACACTTTGGTGCCCGCCGCCTCGAGGATCTCGGCGATCTGGTGGGGTTCGAGCAATGGATTGACGGGATTGGCGATGCCGGCCGCCTCGGCGCCGAACAGCGTCATCAGTGCTTGCGGAATGAGCGGCAAGAGAAAGCTCACCACATCGTTCGGGCCGACGCCGAGGTCATGGAACATGTTGGCGGCCTGCGTCACGCGGGCGAAGAATTGGCCGTGCGTTATGACTATGGGCGTGTCATCAGGACTCGCGGTCGGCAGGAACTGCAAGGCGGGCGCTGCGGGATCGGAGGCGGCGCCGAGTTTCAGGGCGCCGTAGGTCGAGTGCACCGCCAGCCGGTCTTCGATGGGAACGCGCTCGAAGGCTGAAACGTCGGCTGCGGTCGCAAAGGCCGGATAGCTCTCACCGATGACGCGGTCGAGCAGCAGAGCTTTGGTCATTTATCGCTGTCCCCAGGTGTCGTACGGCCGTGAGCTTCGCGCGGCTGCCGTACGCTGACCAGCGGGCGACTTCGCAACCGCGCAATGGCCGTCAGATCGGCGGCCGTCAGATCGGCGCGTCTGGGCTGCATTCGCAATGCTTCGCCAGTGCATCTCGGCTTGCTAGGAAGGGGCTGCGAACAAGACCTGAGGAAAAGCCGCGATGTCTACTGCCTTCGATTTTGGAACGGTGCTCCGGTCCGACGTGCCACCGGCAGCGGTCAAGTACACGGGCTTTCCGAAGTTCAATTTCGTTGGTGGGCACAATAGTCCGGATAGCCTTCCGGCTGCGGACCTAACGGCGGCGGCAACGGCCGTGATGGAGCGCGAGGCGCGCAACCTCGCCACTTACGGCATGACCAGCGGGCCGCAAGGCTATCTGCCGCTGCGCGAGTTTCTGGTGAAGAAGCTCAAGGCCGACGCGGGCATCACCTGCACGACCGACGAGATCCTGATCACGTCCGGCTCGCTGCAGGCGATAGATCTGGTCAACGCGCTGCTGGTCGACAAGGGCGATACGGTCATCATCGAGGAAGAGAACTACGGCGGCACCTTCACGAAGCTCGCGCGCATCGGTGCCAAGGTGGTCGCAATCCCCGTCGATGCCGAGGGCATGCGGATGGACGCGCTCGCCAGCGCCCTTGCCGACCTGAGGGCCAAGGGCATCCGCGCTAAGTACATTAACACGGTGCCGACGATCCAGAACCCGACCGGCACGGTGATGCCGCTCGACCGCCGCAAGGAGATGATCCGGCTCGCCAAGGAATACGGCGTGCCGATTTTCGAGGACGACTGCTACGCCGACCTCGTGTTTTCGCGCCAGCGTCCGCCATCGATCTACGGGCTCGCCGACTGGGACGGCGTCATCCACATCGGCTCATTCTCCAAGTCGATCGCACCTGCTTTGCGTATTGGGTTCGTGGTCGCGAAGTGGCCTGTCCTGTCGCGGCTCGTGGCGCTCAAGTCGGATGCCGGTACGCCTGCGATCGAGCAGATGGTGCTCGCCGAGTTCTGTTCAAAGCACTTCGATGCGCACGTGAACAAGCTCAACGCCGCGCTCAAGGCGAAGGCAGACGTGCTCGTCGCCGCTCTCGAAGAGCAATTCGGCACGGCTGCGGAATTCACTCGGCCGATCGGCGGCATCTTCCTTTGGGTCAAGCTGCCGGAAGGCGTCGATACCGCACGGCTGTTTCAGGTCGCGGGGCAGCATGGCATCGCGATCAACCCCGGCCCCGAATGGTCGCTCGCCGCGCGCGACAACAAGCGGCACCTGCGGCTGTGCTTTGCCTATCCGTCTGAAGACGTGATCCGAGCGGGCGTCGCCGCGCTTGCCGAGGTCTGTCACAAGGAGTTCGGCGTGCCGAAGCTGATCGCCAACACCAAACGCTGAGCGGCAGATGACAGCTGATGGCATCACGATCACGGTCGCTTCCGGCGGCGATGACCTCGCAGCCGTCATCGCGCTGATGCGTGCCTATGCGGCGTCGCTTCCCGTCGATCTCGGCTACCAGAACTTCGAAGCTGAAATGGCTGCCATGCCGGGCAAGTACGCGCCGCCCAAGGGCGTGCTGCTGCTGGCCCGCAACAAGTCTCGTTCGCCGATCGGGTGCGTCGCGCTCCGGCCGATGGACGATGCCGGGCGCTGCGAGATGAAACGGCTTTACGTGGCGCCGGAAGGACGCGGCATCGGCCTCGGCCGGCGCCTCGTCGAGGCCCTCATCGCAGAGGCCCGCCGGATCGGCTATCGCGAGATCTGTCTCGACACGCTGCCGCACATGGATGAAGCGATGGGACTTTACGGCCGGCTCGGTTTCACCGCCATCCCGCCTTACTACGGCCCAGCGCCCGAGGGGACACGGTTCATGGGGCGGTTGCTCTGACGGCGAGACTGCTGGGGTTGCTCTACCGGTTGGCCCGGTGTACCTCCGCGCTCAAGAGTTTCTGGCAAATCGGCGCGGAACGGCGCGAGAACAAAAAGGAAGGCAATAGGCAATAGGCAATAGGCAATAGGTCAGGCCTCCCCGCTTTCCCTACTGCCTACTGGCTATTGCCTCTTGCCTTGAGCGACATGGGCTTCAAGTGCGGTATCGTCGGGCTGCCGAACGTCGGCAAGTCGACCCTGTTCAATGCGCTGACGCAGACCGCGCAGGCGGAAGCGGCGAACTATCCGTTCTGCACCATCGAGCCGAACGTCGGCGAGGTCGGCGTGCCCGATTCGCGCCTCGATCAGCTTTCAGCCATCGCCGGTAGCCAGAAGATCATTCCGACGCGGCTGACGTTCGTCGACATCGCCGGTCTCGTGCGCGGCGCATCGAAGGGCGAGGGTCTCGGCAACCAGTTCCTGTCGCACATCCGCGAGGTCGATGCCGTCGCCTACGTGCTGCGCTGTTTCGAAGATGGCGACATCACGCACGTCGAGAACCGCATCGATCCGCTGGCGGATGCGGAAATCGTCGAGACCGAGTTGATGCTCGCCGATCTCGAGAGCCTCGAGAAGCGGATGCCGAACCTCGAGAAGAAGGCGAAGTCGGGCGACAAGGAGAGCAAGGCACTGATCGCCGTGATCGAGAAGATCCTGCCGTTGCTGCGCGACGGCAAGCCCGCGCGGATGACGAAGGTCACCGAGGAAGAGAAGCCGATCTTCCGCGGCTTGCAACTGCTGACCGCCAAGCCGGTGGTGTATGTCTGCAACGTCGATGAAGGTTCGGCGAAGGACGGCAACAAGTATTCAGCGATGGTCATGGAGCGTGCCGCTGCCGAAGGCGCCGCCGCCGTTGTCATTTCGGCGAAGATCGAGAGTGAGTTTGCCGGTCTCGCGCCGGACGAACGCGACGCCTTTCTCGCCGACCTCGGGCTCGAAGAGCCGGGACTCAACCGGCTGATCCGCGCGGGCTACCAGCTGCTCGACCTCATCACCTACTTTACCGTTGGTCCGAAGGAAGCACGCGCCTGGACGATCACACGCGGCACCAAGGCGCCGGCAGCGGCCGGTGTCATCCACACGGATTTCGAGAAGGGCTTCATTCGCGCCGAAACGATCGCCTGCGACGACTACATTGCCCTCAAGGGTGAGGCCGGTGCACGCGACGCCGGCAAGATGCGGCTCGAAGGCAAAGAGTACGTCGTCAAGGACGGCGACGTCATGCACTTCCGCTTCGCGAACTGACCGAGCGTCACCACGGGGTGAACTTCTCGAGGAGCTTCATCTTGGATGACTGATAGCCGCGTTCCTTAAAGCGCGTACGGATTGCATCCAATCCGTCCTTCCTGGTCTTCCAATGGAGACGTCCAGAAGTGTACTCGTGGGCGATCGCGTCGACATCTTCCTTGGATGCCGACTTGTCGTCTTGCAACGCGGATATCGCGTGTTCAAACGCACCGGGATCAGTGCCTGCTGCCTTCAATGCCTCAGTGTGTCGCTTGACGGTTTCTGCGTTGACCTGACGGTCTGCCTTCTTGAATGTCGCCCTTTCAAGAGTGCGTTCGAGCTCCTGAAGAAAGTCGTCGAAGCTCTGCTCTGGATTGCCATCGACCAGCGACAGCAAGCGCTTAAGATCCTCTACGGGCGCTTTGGCTCCAGCTGCTTCATACAAGCCCAACAGCTGGTGCAGCGCGTCTTTGAATTCGCGAACGTGCAGTGTCATGCGGGTGCCTCTCTTGGCACGCCCAACCCAAGAAGGTTGGACAATTATACCGCTTTAGTGCCCGATTCGGGACGCTTTGAGGCGTCCAACGCCTTCAACTTCTTCACTTTCTTGGTGATAGCGTCAACGGTCATGTTGTCATAAACGGCCAGCGCGTCGCTCAAGTCCGTTAACGCCTTAGACCTCGTACTACTTCCTGCAGCCGATTGGACGTCTGCATATTGCGCCAATACGCGGCGAAACTGGGCGACCTTCATAGTCCGATCCTCGATGACAACTCGCTGCCGACACGCTCGAATATCTCGCGAACCTCGCCGTCCTCCAAGAAAGCAATCTGTGTCCCTGCGTATTTCGATATCGCAACCCGACGTGGGATGTGGTTCTTGAAGATATGAGCATTGGGATCCCAGGATTCCAGCCCATCCTTGACGAGGCCTTTTGCATCCTTCTCACTATCCGCAAGGGTGCTTGCGTGTGTCAGGTTGCCGACGACTCCTGCCAATTGAAGATTCGGATTGAGTTGCTGCTTGAGACGTTTGGCGACCCCAAGAAAGCTTTGAAGGGTCTCTGCGGCCAAGCTGTTGTACATGGTCGGCACTAGCAGATGGGTGGAGCCGGCAAGTGCTGCTATCGCGCCTGTGCTCAGTCGCGGCGCGGCATCTATCAGAACGATGTCGAAGTTGTCTTGCACTTCGGGTGTTAGCATCATTTTCGCCAAGGTCAGGCGCGGGTCGTGCTGAGCCTCGTTCAGCAGCCACTTCAGCATTAGGCGGTTCTCGGTTCGCGAAAAACTGTAGTTTGAAGTGATCAATTTGGTTTGATTAAGAATTGGAAGCAGAGGCCGCGCCGCCAATAGTAGCCACCCGCCGGTTTCCGTGCCCGAAATGAGACTGTCTGCGGTCGAACCTTCGATCCGGCCTCCGGCAGCTTGAAGCATCATGGAGGAGAGTGAACCCTGATAGTCGAGGTCTATGACCAAGACACGCTTACCTCGCTCCTTCTCAAAATATGCAGCTAGGTTGGCACATAAGGTGGTCTTGCCGACCCCACCTTTCAGGTTAGCGATAGTGATGATCTTGCATCGGCCATCAGCAAGTGCCTGGCTCGTCCGAATGACATCGTTAGCAGGGTAATGGGTCCAAAGATCGCCTTCGTCGGCGAGCAAAGCATCGCGTACCTTGTCGTGATTGGTGACGCGAACTTCTAGCTTCGCCAACTGATCAGCCCTGGCTGCTAGCTCACGAGATTGCTCGTCAAAGCGCTGCTGTAATGTCGTCAATTCAGCACCGGCTTTTCTTCCACCCAGATATTTTCCCGCTGCGAATGAACCTGCGAAAACAGTTCCGAGCCCTGCAATTCCCTTCCAATATGACAACAATTCCAACATCAGCGCCCACCCGTTACGCACACATGCTCAGGGTAAAGATATAATTTCCATCCCAGATTGCAACACTCGTGCAAAGCAGCGCACTCGACGCTCGATTGTCCGATCGTTTTCCCGCGCGATAACCGCCGGGCGGACGAACTCAAAGTTCAAAGAATGAGGAGTGTTCGCGAGTGGCTGGGGTGCTAGGATTCGAACCTAGGAATGTCGGTACCAAAAACCGATGCCTTACCACTTGGCGACACCCCAATCGGCGGCCGGCTGGGCCGCGAGACGGGTCTTATTAGCGACTTGCCGACTGCTTCGCAACCGGTCCTATCAGAAGTTCAGACGCAGGTAGTGGGGTAGCCGCTGCCCACCTCTGCTGCCCGCTTCCGGCATCATGAATGAATTTGCCGCTTCTCGACGGCCATAGCGGCTTCTTTGACCGCCTCGCTCATCGTCGGATGGGCGTGGCAGGTACGGGCGAGGTCTTCCGACGAGCCGCCGAATTCCATGAGAACGGCGGCTTCGTGGATCAGTTCACCGGCTCCGGCGCCAACGATGTGGACGCCAAGCACGACGTCGGTCGTGGCGTCGGCCAGGACCTTGACGAAGCCATCTGTCGTGCGGTTGGCGCGCGCGCGGCCGTTGGCGGCGAAATTGAACTTGCCGACCTTATAGGCGGTGCCGAGTTGCTTCAGCTCCTCCTCTGTTTTGCCGACCTGGGCGACCTCGGGGAACGTGTAGACCACGCCCGGGATGACGTCATAGTTCACGTGGCCTGCTTGGCCTGCCAAGAACTCGGCGACAGCAACGCCCTCGTCTTCGGCCTTATGGGCGAGCATCGGGCCACGGACCACGTCGCCGATGGCGTAGACGCCGGGCACGTTTGTTTCGAAATGCTGGTCGATCACGATGCGGCCGCGATCCATCTCGACGCCGAGTGCGGTAAGGCCCAGGCCATCCGTGTAGGGGCGGCGTCCCGTCGCGACGAGGACGATGTCGGCGAACAGGTCCTTGCTATCGCCGCCCGCGACCGGCTCAAAGTGGACGGCGCAACCGCTCTTGTCCTCGACGACCTTCGTCACTTTCGAGGCGAGATGGAACTTGAAGCCCTGCTTTTCGAGCATACGCTGGAATTGCTTGGCGACCTCGCCGTCCATGCCCGGCAGAATGCGGTCGAGGTATTCGATGACGGTGACGTCGGCGCCGAGGCGGCGCCAGACCGAGCCGAGTTCGAGGCCGATGACGCCGGCGCCGATGACGATCATCTTTTCAGGCACGGACTCGAGTTCGAGCGCGCCGGTCGATGAGACAACGCGCTTTTCGTCGATGACGACGCCGGGCAGGGTCGCGACATCGGAGCCCGTGGCGATGACGATGCTCTTCGTCTCAAGCGTCTTCTGGCTGCCATCGGCGGCGGTTACCTGGACCTTGCCACTGCTGAGGATCGTGCCGGTGCCGTGATGGGCCTCGACCTTGTTCTTCTTCAGCAGGAAGGCGACGCCGTTGACGTTGGCGTCGATGGTGTCCTGCTTGTGCTTCATCATCTGCGGCAGGTTGAGCGCGGGCGCCGGAATGTCGATGCCAAACGACTTGAAGCCGTGACCGGCTTCATCGAATAGTTCGGAGGCGTGCAACAACGCCTTCGAGGGGATGCAACCGACGTTGAGGCAGGTGCCGCCGTGAGTCTTGCGCTTTTCGACGATCGCCGTCTTGAGGCCGAGCTGCGCCGCGCGGATCGCGCAGACATAGCCGCCAGGGCCGGAACCGATCACGATAAGGTCGTACGCCGTCGTCATTGTCGCCTCGACTCCCGGCCGCTCTCGCGAGCGGCACACCTGTCAATCCATGCGGCGCGGAGATGATATTCCCCACTCCCGTACAATAGCCTACCTGCGGCGCCTTAGATTACGTCCGTGCAGCTTGCGCCATCGGTCATTTCATCGCCCCCGACGGATGGCGCGAGACTGCGCCGGCCCTCCGGAGCGCCCCCGCCCGGGGGGCCTTTTTCTACGTTTCAGTCCGTATCATCCATCGCCCATTGGGCTAGGTCGTCAACGGGCCTTGGCATTCGTCCTTCCAGTAGTTCCGCTGCGAGGTCTGGAGTGAACTCCTGTGCCTTCGCCTCAATGACCCAGGCCAAGAACTCTGCCCCTCCATTCAGATATGGCGGCGGTGATACAGGCATGAATACCGTGGGCAAGCGCTCGTTTAGCGAAATGTAATTGAGCACGTGCCCCAACTCCTGGACCGTTCGCCAAGCAAGTGGATGCTCCAATTTGATGGTGAACTTCACCCACCACCTTCCGGTCTCCGAACGCCCACTACTGATAACCCCGCCAGATGCTGCGATCGCTGGCACTCTTCGCAAGAACGCGATGAGCGTCTCACAATCGGAGCTCGAGGCCTCAGAAGACATCGAAGAGCTCCGTGTCAAAGCTCCAAAACGAAGCGCTGCGGATCTTCGAGGCATTCCTTGACGCGGACGAGGAAGGTGACTGCTTCCTTGCCGTCGACGATGCGGTGATCGTAGCTCAGCGCGAGATACATCATCGGGCGGATGACGATCTGGCCGTTGCGCACGACGGGGCGCTCTTCGATGCGGTGCATGCCGAGGATGCCCGACTGCGGCGCGTTGAGGATCGGCGTCGACATCATCGAGCCATAGACGCCGCCGTTCGAGATCGTGAAGGTGCCGCCCTGCATCTCCTCGATGCCGAGCTTGCCGTCGCGGGCCTTGCGGCCGTAGCCGGCGATGGTCTTCTCGATCTCGGCGAGGTTCATCATGTCGGCATCACGCACGACCGGCACGACGAGGCCCTTGTCGGTGCCGACGGCGACGCCAATGTGGTAGTAGTGCTTGTAGATGAGGTCCTGGCCGTCGATCTCGGCATTGACCGCCGGGATTTCCTTCAGCGCCTGGATGCACGCCTTTACGAAGAAGCCCATGAAGCCGAGCTTGGTGCCGTGCTTCTTCTCGAACAGGTCTTTGTAGTCGTTGCGCAGCTTCATCACCTGGCTCATGTCGACGTCGTTGAACGTCGTCAGCATGGCGGCGGTGTTCTGCGCGTCTTTCAGGCGGCGCGCGATGGTCTGGCGCAGGCGCGTCATCTTCACCCGCTCTTCGCGATCGGCGTCGGCCGGCAGCGAAGCGCCACGCATCATCGCGGGCGACGGCGCCACCGGCGTGATCGGCGTATAGACGGCTGCGGGTGCGCCAGGGGCGGTGGCGGGCACGGAGGGTGCTGCGGCCGGAGCGCGGGCCGGCATCGCAGCGACATCCTGCTTCAAGACTTGGCCGCGCTTGCCGGAGCCCGACACGTCGGCGGCGTCGATACCCTTCTCTTCCATGATCTTGCGGGCGGCCGGTGCGGGCGGCATCGTCGAGCCGGGTGCGCCGGCGGGGGCTGCGGGCTTCGCTGCGACAGGTGCCGCAGCCGGTGCGGCAGCGGCCGGAGCTGCTGCAGCAGCGCCAGCACCTTCGCGGATCGCACCAAGCACCGCGCCGATGTTGACGATCGCGCCTGTTTCAGCGGAGATCGCGGCGAGCACGCCCGACGACGGCGCCGGAACTTCGACGGTCACCTTGTCAGTCTCTAGTTCGACGAGCGGCTCGTCGACCTTGATGGCGTCGCCCGCCTTCTTAAACCACTTGCCGACCGTCGCCTCGGTTACGCTTTCGCCGAGGGTCGGCACTTTGATCTCGATGGTCATTGGTCTTTCCCGCTTTCGTTCGGTCGGTCGGTAACGGCGGCAACTCACCGCCGGACCGCCTGATTACTTGTTCAATCCCAGAGCGTCGACGACGAGGGCCTTCTGCTCGGCGGCGTGACGGCTCGCGAGGCCCGTGGCGGTCGAGGCGGAAGCATGACGACCTGCGTAGCTCGCGCGCTTCGACTTGCCCTTCACATGATCGAGGACCCATTCGAGGTTCGGCTCGATGAAGGTCCACGATCCCATGTTGCGCGGCTCTTCCTGGCACCACACGACGTCCGCGTTCTTGAAGCGGCTCAACTCGTGCACCAGCGCCTTCGCCGGGAACGGATAAAGCTGCTCGACGCGGAGGAGGTAGATGTCGTCGATGCCGGCTGCTTCGCGGGCTTCGTAGAGGTCGTAGTAGACCTTGCCGGTGCAGAGCACGACGCGTCGGATCTTGTCGTCGGCGGCGAGTTTGATCTTCTCTCCGGCGCGCGATTGCGCATCGTCCCAGAGAACGCGATGGAAGCTGGTGCCGGCCGCGAGCTCGTCGAGGCGCGAGGTCGCGCGCTTGTGGCGTAGCAGCGACTTCGGCGTCATCAGGATCAGCGGCTTCCTCACCTTGCGGTGCACCTGGCGGCGCAGGATGTGGAAATAGTTCGCGGGCGTCGTGCAGTTGGCGACCTGCCAGTTGTCTTCCGCCGACATTTGCAGGAAGCGCTCGAGGCGGGCCGAGGAGTGCTCGGGGCCCTGGCCCTCGTAGCCGTGCGGCAGCAGACAGACGAGGCCCGACATGCGCAACCACTTGCGCTCGCCCGACGACAAGAACTGATCGAACAGCACCTGCGCGCCGTTGGCGAAGTCGCCGAACTGGGCTTCCCACATGACGAGCGCCATCGGCTCGGCGAGCGAATAGCCGTATTCGAAGCCGAGGACGGCTTCTTCCGAGAGCATCGAGTTGATGACCTCATAGGGCTTCTGGTCGGGCGAGACGTACTTCAGCGGCGTGTAGCGGCGCTCGCTCTCCTGATCGGTCAGCACCGAATGGCGCTGCGAGAACGTACCGCGCTCGCAGTCCTGACCCGACAGGCGAACCGCGATCTTCTCCTTCACCAGAGTGCCGAACGCGAGATGTTCGGCCATCGACCAGTCGAGGCCCTCGCCGGTCTCGACCATCTTGCGGCGGTTCTCGAGCAGGCGCTGGATCGTCTTGTGCGCGTTGAAGTCGTTCGGGATCGTGGTGATGCGGCGGCCGACTTCCTTCAGCACGTCGAGTTCGACGCCGGTGTTGCCACGGCGGACTTCGTCGTCGTCGGCGCCGAGCGTCGACCAGCGTCCGTCGAGCCAGTCGGCCTTGTTCGGCTTGAAGCTCTCGGCAGCCGCCAATTCGGCGTCGAGATGAGCGCGGAATCGCGCCTGCATCGCGTCGACCTCGGCCTCGGTCATGGTGCCTTCATCGACGAGCTTCTTGGAATAGAGCGCGACCGTCGTCGGATGGGCCTTG
>JAPXTA010000096.1:0-20668 GCA_033812735.1 Hyphomicrobiaceae bacterium
CAGCGGG
This sequence comes from Hyphomicrobiaceae bacterium, assembly GCA_033812735.1. Lineage (GTDB taxonomy): Bacteria > Pseudomonadota > Alphaproteobacteria > Rhizobiales > Hyphomicrobiaceae > JABFRJ01. The sequence goes on from JAPXTA010000096.1 coordinate 8, forward strand.
GTTCCGGCCGACACGATCACGTCTCTTGCGCGCGACATGGCGTCGAAGCGCACGATGCTCAACATCGCCTGGGCCCTTCAGCGCGCCGACCATGGCGAGCACCCGTTCTGGATGCTGGTGTCGCTGGCCGCGTGCATCGGGCAGATCGGCCTGCCCGGCGGTGGCTTCGGCGTCGGCTACGGCGCGGCCAACCTGATGGGCAGCCCGAACGCACGGATCTCCGGGCCGACGCTGCCCCAGGGCACGAACCCGGTGAAGGCGTTCATTCCGGTCGCGCGTATCGCCGACATGCTCTTCGACCCGGGCGGCACCTTCACTTACAACGGCGCGACCCATACCTACCCGGACATCCGCCTCGTCTATTGGGCGGGAGGCAATCCGTTTCACCATCATCAGGATCTCAATCGCCTCGTCAGGGCCTGGGCGAAACCGGAGACGATCATCGTCAACGAGCAATTCTGGAACCCGCTGGCGAAAATGGCCGACATCGTGTTGCCCGCGACAACCGCGCAGGAGCGGGACGATCTCGGCTACTCCAATCGCGAGAAGCATGTAATCGCGATGAAGCAGATCGTACCGCCGCAAGGCGACGCGCGCGATGACTACGATATCTTCGCGGCTATCGCTGAGACGCTCGGAGCGCGTGAGGCCTTTACTGAAGGCCGAACCGCCCGGCAGTGGCTCGAAGCGCTCTATGCCGAAAGCCGCGAGAAGGCGCGCAAGGCGCACGTTGAGCTGCCAAGCTTCGACACCTTGTGGGATGCCGGCTATGCCGAGATCCGCGGTCCGAATACCGACGTCGTTTTGCTTCGTGATTTCCGCGACGACCCGGTTGCGCACAAGCTCGCGACGCCGTCGGGCAAGATCGAGATCACGTCGCCACGCATCGCCAGCTTCGGTGTCAAAGGACATCCGGGGCACGCGACATGGCACGAGCCGCGCGAATGGCTCGGCGGATCGCTGGCGCAGAAATACCCATTGCATATGCTGTCGGATCAACCTGAAACGCGGCTGCACAGCCAGCTCGACCACTCACCGTATAGTCAAGGCGCCAAGGTCGCGGGGCGTCAGCCGGTCGTGTTGCATCCCGACGATGCCGCCAGACGCGGCATCAAGGGCGGCGATCTCTGCCGCGTTTTCAACGATCGCGGGGCGACGCTTGCCGGCGCGATCGTCAGCGACACGGTCATGCCCGGTGTCGTCAGGCTTTCGACCGGCTCGTGGTACGACCCAGCGGCAGAGACACCCGGCCTCGACAAGAACGGCAATCCGAATGTCCTGACCGCCGACATCGGCGCTTCGGATCTGACCCAGGGCTGCACGGCGCATACATGCTTAGTCGACGTCGAGCGATTTGATGGCGATCCGCCTCCCGTAACCGCTTACGACCTGCCGCGCTTCGGCAGCTGATGGCGAGACCGAAGGCCAATGGATCAGCTGCCATTGGCCTTCTGCGCCGCATCAATCCGTGATTTCGATCCGTGTGCCGCGCGGGCCGTGTGCTTCGACGAGCTTGAAGAATTGCGCGGCCTGCCCGGTCGGCAGACGGATGCAGCCATGCGAGGCAGGCCGGCCCATCCGGCCGTAGCCGCCGTGAATGGCATAGCCGCCATGGAAGAACACCGAGTACGGCATCGGTGCGTCGTCGTACTTGCGTGAGTACCACTCGCGTTCCAGGCGCTGTGGACGATACTTGCCGGTCGGCGTCTCGTGACCGCGGCGGCCGCTCGCAATCGACCATGAATGCTTCAGTTTACCGTCTACGTAGACCTCCATGCTTTGGCTGCCGAGATCGACCTTCGCGGTCAACGCGGCATGCGCTGCTGGCACGGCTGGGGTCATCATCAGCCCCGCCGCGATCATCATCCCACTGAATTTACGCATCGAATTGCCCCTCCAATTTGCCGTCGAGGGGATGCCGCACACTTCTCATTCGACATGAGATTTCACTAGCAACCCCATGTAAATCCTATGAAGCGTCATGGAGCACGCACAACGGGCGTAGGCAGAACATACCGCGATATTCACAGCGGAATTTTCCGCCTGCGGATAGAGCTATAGGTGTCGCTTTGGCAGGCACTGCGCGTGTTGCGCTCGGCATTCCAACGTGGTCTGTGTCGAGCAAGACCAACGGCAGGACAGCTATGTCACCGATCCTCGACGTTCGTGACCTGACGAAGCATTTCGTTGCGACGCGCAACTTGCTCGGCCGACCGGCGAGCCTAGTTAAGGCCGTCGATGGCGTGTCGTTTTCCATCGCGGCCGGAGAAACCTTGGCGCTGGTCGGGGAAAGCGGTTGCGGAAAATCGACCGTCGGACGTTTGGTGCTCGATCTGATCGAACCGACCTCCGGAACGGTTCAATTCGAGGGTCGGGCAATAAGTTCTGCCGATGCTGCGGCAAAGCGGAAGTTCCGTGCGGCGGCGCAGTTGGTCTTCCAGGATCCTTACGCGTCGTTGAACCCGCGCATGACCATCGGTCAGACACTCGACGAGCCCTTGATGCTGCATACCGACCTCGACAAGGCGGCGCGGACAAAACGTGTCGGCGATTTGCTCGACACCGTCGGGCTCGCACCCACTCATGCGCGACGCTACCCGCACGAATTTTCGGGTGGGCAGCGGCAACGTATCGCGATCGCCCGGGCATTGGCGGTGTCGCCTAAACTGCTGGTTTGCGACGAGCCCGTATCGGCGCTGGATGTATCGATCCGCGCTCAGGTGCTGAACCTACTGCGCGGACTTCAGCAGCAGCTCAAACTTGCGACGCTGTTCATCAGTCACGATCTATCGGTCGTGAAGCACATTGCCGACCGCGTCGCCGTCATGTACCTCGGCCGGATTGTCGAGACGGCTCCGACCGAAGCTATCTTCCGCGACCCGCGCCATCCCTACACGCAGGCGCTGTTGTCTGCCATTCCGGTGCCGACGCCGACTGCCCGGCGTGACCAGCGGCTGCTTGCAGGCGATCCGCCGAGCCCGATCAATCCGCCGGCGGGCTGCCATCTGCACACCCGCTGCCCGCATGCCGACACGCAATGCCACACCGCCGTCCCCGCGTTGGCCGACGACGGGCAAGATCACGCGACCGCGTGTCATCACTGGCGCGGACTTTCGAGCAAGCCCAACCTGCCATCGGATGCGACATCTTCCGAGACGCTCAAGCGTCTGCTGGCCTCGTTTGCACATTGATCGCAAAAATCAAGCAAGCGTCCGTGTGGCGTGATTGCACTTGGCCCAATGCTCCCAGTGCGACATTCTGTCCCGCGGAGGGAATATTTGCGGCCCTCCGTGTGGCTTAACGGGGTTTGCTCATGTTTGAGGGAAAGCGTGCGGCGCAAGAGCGCCGGCTTGCGGAGCATATTATCAAGGACGCATCGAAGCTGGACAGGCGCCGCTTTTTCGTTTCGGCAGCAGCGTTTGGTGCAGGGGCGATAGCGGCCGACAAGGCTTCGGCACAACAGCAGTTGGCGGCTAACGCCGGCCTGCCGAACCTTCCGCCACCCGACACGCTGCATCATTCCATGCGACGCGCGGCTGGACGGCGACGCCCGTCGTTCTCAAAGGACCTGACGCAGCTTGTCGATCTCAATACGACCAATCAAGGCGGCGCCTATTGGAACTTCAAGACGTACATCACACCGATCGATCAGTTCTTCATCCGCAATGAGTTTGCAACGCCCAATGCCAGCGAGGAAAAGCGGATCGACCCTCGTCACTGGCAGCTCAAAATCCACGGCAATGGTATCGATCGTGAACTCGTCATCACGTACGAAGATCTTTTGAAGATGCAGTCGCGATCGATCATCGCGACGATGGAATGCGCCGGCAACGGAAGATCCCTCTTTTGGGAACAACAGGACATGGTGGCGGGGGCCACGGAGGTCACCGGCACCGGGTGGGGTCTCGGCGGCATCGGTCAAGCCGAATGGCAGTACGTCCCCATGAGCCACATCCTCTCGCTCGTCGGTCTCAAGAAATCAGCCAAAGCTTGTCTGTTCTGGTCCGGGGTCGACAACAAGGAGGGCAAGGCCGGTGGCGTGGGTGATCGCGGCAGACCCATTCCGGTTGATGTTTTGCGCAGCCATTCGAGACACATTGGCCTCGCGTTTAAAATGAATGGTCATGACCTGCCGCTCGACCATGGCGGGCCGGTTAGAGCTATCGTGCCCGGTTACTGCGGCGCGGCCTCAACAAAGTGGCTCACAGAGATCAAGATTGCCGACCATGATTTTTGGGTACCGTTGAACACGACAGCACACGTGATGATCGGTCCGGACTATTTGCCTCCCAGGGCTGCGCCGGGAGATGAATTCCGCTTTGCAAGCGCGGATCGTATTCTCGGACAGGCTGTAACGTGGAGCCCGCCCAAATCGCTGATTACCGTGCCGCTCGTCTTGGAAAAGCAGCCAAAGTTTCCCCACAACTATCCATTGAAGCCTGGTCAACGCCCTACAGTTTCTGCCGGCTGGCAGACGATGCAAGGGTATGCCTGGGCGCTGCGGTACGGCGTCCGCCGGGTCGAGTACCGGATCGATGGCGGTGACTGGCGAACAGCAGACATGAACGGGCCGAACCTCGGCCGGTTTACATGGGTCCGCTTCGATTTCCCGTGGAATGCAGCGGCTGGCCGGCACACGATCGAGACACGCGTAACCGACCGGCGTGGGACGAGGCAGCCGGAGACTGTGCCGTTCAACAAGGGCGGTTTCGACTTCTGGGCGGTTCCTAAATTTCAGATCGACGTGGTCTGAAAGGCGGCAGTCAGCGGCTGGCCGGTGAAAATGCGGGCAAACGTGGCACTAGCGCCTCGCCGTGCCGGCGCTTAAACTCGCGTGGCCATTCGCGATCATAGATCGGAGACCATCGATGAAGTCCAAGTTGACGCTAGCCGCCATCCTTCTGGCAGGTTTGGCGGGTTCACCGGCGATTGCCCAATCACAGTTGCGCATCGGGCTTGCCGAGGACCCTGACGTTCTCGATCCGACACAGGCTCGCACGTTTGTCGGGCGGATCGTGTTTGCCGCAATGTGCGACAAGCTGTTCGACATCAATTCGAAGCTCGAGATCGTGCCGCAACTCGCAACCGGTCACGAAACAAGCGCCGATGGCAAGACGGTCACGATCAAGATCCGTTCAGGCGTGAAGTTTCACGACGGCGAGCCAATGGACGCGGAAGCCGTGCGCTACTCGCTCGACCGGCATATGAACTTCCAAGGTTCGTTCCGCAAACCTGAGCTTGCCGCAGTCGAGAAAGTCGAAGCCGTCGATCCGACGACCGTGAAGCTGACGCTGAAATCACCCTTCTCGCCCCTCATCGCACAGCTCGCCGACCGTGCGGGGATGATCGTTTCGCCGAAGGCCGCCAAGGAGCTCGGCGACAAGTTCGGAACCAAGCCGGTCTGCGCGGGCCCCTACAAATTCGTCGAGCGCGTTCAACAGGATCGGATCGTCGTCGAGAAATTCGGCGACTACTGGAATGCGAAAGACGTTCACATCGATCGCATCGTCTACCGGCCGATTACGGATTCGACCGTGCGGCTCGCGAACTTGAAATCAGGCAGTCTCGATCTCATCGAGCGCGCGCTCGCAACCGACATCAAAGAAATCAAGGCTGATTCCAAACTGAAACTCGCGGCGGTCACTTGGCTCGGGTATCAGGGCATCACGCTCAATCTGGCCAATGGCCCTGCCGGTAAGGACGGCCCATTCGGGAAGGGCCCGAAGGTACGCCAAGCCTTCGAGGCGGCGATCGATCGCGATGCGATCAACCAGGTGGTGTTCAACGGCGAGTTCACGGTCGGCAATCAGTGGGTGAGCCCGAAGAATCCCTACTACCAGGAGAAATTCCCCGTTTCGAAGCGGGACGTCGCGAAGGCCAAGAAGCTTCTTGAGGAAGCCGGCCTCAAGGCGCCCGTAGCGGTGGATTTCATGGTCCCGAACAATCCGGAGTCGCGACAGGTCGCGGAAGTCATTCAGGCGATGACTGCGGAAGCCGGCTTCGACGTGAAAATCCGCGTTACCGAGTTTGCAACGTCGCTCAAAGAGGCCGAGGAAGGCCGGTTCCAGGCGTTCTTCATCGGCTGGTCCGGCCGCGTCGATCCCGATGGCAACAGCTTCATCTTCTTCAAGACGAAGGCGCCACAGAACAACGGCGGCTACTCCAATGCCGACGTCGACAAGTGGCTCGATGAGACGCGCGTCGCCTCGAACGTGAAGGACCGCAAAGCGATCTATGAGAAAATTGCCGAGAAGGTGCTGAACGAGGGCGCGATCATCTACCTCTATCACCAGCTCTCGATCATCGCGCATACGTCCAAGCTGACCGGTTACGAGCAACTCGCTGACGGCTTGGTTCGTGTTACCGGCCTGAAGCTCGCGCCCTGAGCTTGGTGAGGCGTGCCGCATCGCTGTGGCGCTCCTTCCGGCTGTGGACAATGGTGATAAGCCCCGGCTTGGCCTCGCGCCGAGCCGGGGAATCCCGCTTAGTCGGGGAATGAGCACGCCAATGCCGTCGCAGGGTCTGAGAAAAGATCCGCTCTGGAATTTCAAGCTCGTGGGCGCTTTCATGCCGCGAGCGACCGCGAAGGCCTGCGAGAAGCACGGCTTCCACGCGGCCGAGATCATCCTGAATTGGCCGGCCATCGTCGGCGCAGAGATCGCGTCATTTACGGCGCCGCGCCGGATTCGCTGGCCCAAGGCGCCGTCGCGCGACGGAGGGGGTCCAACGCTCTCCGGCGTGGCTCAGCGCGGCGTGAAAAGTGCGCTCGAAATCTGGGTCGAAGGTGGGCGCGCCCATGAGATCCCATATCTCAAGGCTCCGATCATCGCGCGGATCAACACCTTCTTCGGGTATCGCGCGATCACCGATATTCTGCCTGTGAGCGGGCCGATCGGCGTCAAGCGCGAGCAGATGCCGAGAGTTCGCCACGTCGAGCCGGTCGAGGTGAAGCGGGTCCAGGCAGCGTTGAAGCTGCCTGAAGACGATCCGCTCGGCGAGGCCCTTGCGAAACTCGGCGCACTGATCGACCGCAAGCGCAAGGGCACGCGTTGACGCTTGCTGCCGCTTATTGCGTCAGGCGCAGCGTCGAGGCCTTGAGTGCAATATCGCGGAACGCGGCGCGCAGCGCATCGCCGTCATCGGCTTTGTAGAAGTTGCCCGGTGCCGTTGCGCAACCTTCCAGTGTTTCGATAGCCGTCTGCATACCGCCGACCTGAAAACCGACCGTGTAAATCTCGATGCCGGTATCTTTCATGTTGGCGCAGATGGCGCGCGCTTGCGTCGTCGAATCGGCATTGAGATACTGCGTGTTGTACTCGCCGTCCGTCATGAGCACGGCGATCTTGCGCAGTTTCGGCATGCCGTTCGCCTTCTTCTCCTTCAGCTCTTCGTAGGAGGCGGGCTTCTCGGACTCTTCGAGCACGCCCGACCAGTGAGGCGACAAGAGATACCAGGCCCAAGCCGTTCCGAGGTGGCCTGCCGTCGAACCGCCGGGATTGAGCGACGCGATCATCTTCTTCAGGTCCGACTTCTTGTTCGACAGGCCGAAGATCTCCTTGGCGTCACTGCAATTGCCTTTGGGCCAGACATCTTCGATCGGCGTGACGTACGCGCTCGCGGCTGGTGCTGCATCCGTGTACGCCTCGCCTCCGCTGCGTTCGACGACACAGCGTTTGTAACCGCCGCCATTGCGCCCGGTCGCGCGCTCGAACATGTCGCTCTTCAGCTTCACGCTCGATGAGAACGGCGCTAGTGCGATGCGAGACTTCGACGAGCTGTCGTCTTCCTTGATGACGATGTCGATGAGGTCCTGAACGGAGTCCTTCAGATCCTTGATCTTCTTTCCGTCCATCGAGCCCGTCACGTCGAGCATCAAAGACATCTCGATGTCCGGCGCCTGGCCAAAGCGCGCGGTATTCTTGACTTTGAATGGTAATTTCTCAAGCTTCGCCACCGACAGAAAGCTTGTCTTGATCGACAGGTCGCCAACGGCACGGAGCGCCGTGCCAACCTCGATCACTTCGAATTTGACACTGCCATCGACAGGGATTTGCGCGCGAGTAACCGCGAGATAGGCCTCGGCCGCCTGGATGGCCTCCGCATCGCTCGCGCCGAGCTGCTTGGCACGAGCGCCAGCCAGCGCCGCGGCATCCAGCGCCTCTTGATACGCCGACTGCGACCTGTACAGCCGCGCGAAGTCCACCGCGCCGCCAACGAACGCGGCGAGGAACATGCAGCAGAACGCGAATATAATCGCGACGCCGCCGTCGCTGGCGGTCGAAAACGATCTGATGTGCTGGCCTGTTTTGGGTGCGAGCGCCATAGCCGCTTCTTTCTCATGCCCTTGTGAGGCTTTATTCAAATGACGCTCGCATATTCGCATCGAAATTCAATAAAATGCCAGCAATTGAATTGGATGCGCCTAATCAGCCGTTAACACCTGCTCATAAAATTGGGGCGGCTCGGTTAAAGAACCACTTACTACTGTTCCCGCTAGCTGCGTCAGTGGGTCAAGCGGAGCGTGGCCGCCTTGAGGGCGATGTCGCGGAATGCGGCGCGCAGATCATCGCCGCTGCTGACGTTGTAGAAATTGCCGGGTGCGCTGGCGCAGTCCGTCAAAGTGCGAACGGCCGATGCGATGTCTCCCACTTGGAACCCTACCGTGAAGACCTCCATGCCCGTCGCTTTCAAGTTGGCGCAGAGCCTGCGAGCCTGTGTGGTGGAATCCAGTCCCGAATACTCCGTGTTGTACTCGCCGTCGGTCATCAGCACGGCGATCTTGCGGAGCTTTGGCATGCCATTCGGCTTCTTGAGCAGCAGATCCTCGTACGGCGCCGCGCGGGCGGCCCCTGGAAAGACGGCCGACCAATGCGGAGAGAGCAAGTACCAGGCCCACGCCGTGCCGATATGGCCCGCCGTCGACCCGGTCGCACGGAACGTGTCGACGACGCGCTTCAGTTCGTTGCGGTTCGATGTCAGGCCAAAGACCTCGGGCATGCTGTCGCAATCGCCGCGAAATCGGACCCGTTCGACCGGGACAACGAAAGCGCCACTTGCAGGTGCAGCGTCGGTGAAAGCCTCGGCGCCAGCGCGTTCGACGACGCAGCCTGAATAGGCGCCTGGCGCCAAGCCTGCTGCTTTTTGGAAGGCACCTCCCGACAGCTTCACACTCGACGAGAACGGCGCAATGCCGATCCGTTGCTTGCCGGTGTTCGCGTCGTCGCGGATGACGATGTCGATCAAATCCTTGGTGGCATCCTTGAGATCGGCGATCTTTTGACCGGCCATCGACCCCGTGATGTCCAGCATCAGCGACATCTCGATATCCGGGGCTTCACTGAACTCCGCCAGATTCTTGATGCGGAAGTCGATTTTTTCGATCTTCACAGTCGAAAGGAAGCTTGTGCGAAGCGACAGGTTGGCAAAGCCCTGCATTGCCGTACCGGAGTGGGCCACTTCGAAGCGGATCGTACCGTCGGCAGGGTTCAGCTGACGGATCTCGGCAATGTAGGCCTCGGCAGCTTTGATGGCTTCACTGTCGGAGCCACCGAGTTGCTTGACCCGCGCGCCCGCAAGTGCCGCCGCGTCGAGTGCTTCCCGGTATGTGGCCTGCGCTTTGTAGAGGCGTGCGAAATCGACGGCGCCGCCGACGAGAGCTGCGAGGAACACGCAGCAGAACGCAAAAATTATGGCGACACCGCCGTCGAGGTCTTCGCGGTAGCGTTTCAATATCAGCCCAACACTCGCTTCAGTACGCATTGGACATCACTCTCAGCGATACAATCCGTCATCCGGAGATAAACTCCTGTACGGCACCATGGGAAATATTACGAGATGCGTGTCGAATTTGAGTGATTGAATATTTTAAGACTTATATAAACTTTTACATATTCCCGCAGGGATTGCTTAGGAGTTGCCGGCGGGGGAGGGCTCGGCAATGAGCAGCGCAATGTCCTTGCAGAGGCCGGACGCGTATGATTTGAGCGTGCCATATCAATTCACTCGCTCAGGATCGACGATGATCGACAAGCGCGTTTCGTCACTAGCCGAGGCGGTTTCAGGCATCGAGGACGGGTCGGTCGTCATGATTGGCGGCTTCGGCGCCGTCGGCCAACCCGACGCCTTGGTCGAGGCGCTGGCGGCGCAGGGGGCGAAAAACCTGACCATCATCGCCAACAATGCTGGATGGGGTCGCGACGTCGGGATACCCAAACTGCTGTCGCTTGGGCGGGTTCGGAAAATCGTGTGCAGCTTCCCAAAGGGCTCGGACGCGTTCTCAGATCTTTACACCAAAGGCCGGATCGAGCTCGAGCTGGTGCCGCAAGGAACGCTCGCCGAACGCATTCGGGCCGCCGGGGCCGGCATTCCGGCCTTTTTTACACCGACCGGTGTCGGGACGGTCGTCGCCGAGGGCAAGGAAACGCGCCGCTTCGGCAATCGAGACTACCTAATGGAAACGGCCTTGCACGCCGACGTGGCGCTGGTCGAAGCGTGGCAAGCCGACCGCTATGGCAACCTGTCGTACCGGGGCAGCGGGCGGAACTTCAATCCGATCATGGCGATGGCGGCCGCGATGACGGTCGCGCAGGCCAACGAGGTCGTGGATGCCGGCGGGATCGACCCGGAGCAGGTCGGCACACCCGGCGTCTATGTTCAACGGGTCGTCCCTTTCCGCCGCTGACGCGAGGATTGCTCATGTCCACTACTGCTGCCGCCTACACACCGCGCACGGCCAAGGAGATCGCCCAGCGCATCGCGCGCGACATTCCCGAGGGATGGGCGGTCAATCTCGGCATCGGGCAACCGACATCGATCGCCGACCACGTGCCGGCGGAGCGCGAGGTTCTATTCCAGTCCGAGAACGGCATTCTCGGCATGGGGCCTGCTCCATCCGCCAACGAAGCCGATCCGTGGCTGGTCAATGCGGGAAAGCAGCCGGTCACGTTGCGCCCCGGCGCGTCGCTATTCCACCATGCCGACAGCTTCGCGATGATCCGCGGCCAGCATTTGGATCTGTGCGTTCTCGGAGCCTATCAGGTTGCCGCGAACGGCGATCTCGCCAACTGGACCGTGCCCGACCCGAGCGTCATTCCCGGTATCGGCGGCGCTATGGATCTCGCGGCCGGCGCCAAACGGATCTGGATCATGATGGACCACACCACCAAGCAAGGCGAGCCGAAGCTGGTGGACACTTGCAGCTATCCGCTGACGGCCGTTGCCGCCGTTGCGCGGGTCTATACCAACCTTTGCGTCGTCGACGTGACGCCGCGCGGCTTCGAGTTGGTCGAGATGGTTCCGGGTCTCGGTTTCGACGAGTTGCAGGCCAAATCCGGCGCACCGATCCATCGCAGGTGATGGAGGGGCGGCCTCAGCCGTCTGATCTTGAGACAGCCATCCGCACGGCGTGTTCGATGGCGATCTTGAGGCTCGCGTGATCGGCAATACCTTTGCCTGCGATGTCGAAGGCGGTGCCATGGTCGACACTCGTACGCACGAACGGCAAGCCGACCGTGACGTTCACGCCGTTGTCGACACCGAGATACTTTACCGGGATGAGGCCCTGATCATGGTACTGCGCGACGACGATGTCGAACTTGCCCGCGCGCGCCTGCATGAACACCGTGTCGGGTGACCATGGCCCTGTCGCGTCGATGCCGCTCTCGCGTGCTGCCGCGATGGCTGGGGCGATGATGTCGAGGTCTTCGCGGCCGAATTGACCGCCTTCACCGGCATGCGGGTTGAGGCCCGCGACGGCGACACGCGGCGCCGCAACGCCGAGTTCGCGCGCGGCGCGGTCGGCGAGACGGATGGTGCGCAGTACGTTGGTGCGCGTGACGAGACCGATCGCGTCCCGCAGCGGCACATGGATTGACACGAGCACCACACGAAGTTCGTCGTTGAACAGCATCATCGCAAAATTGCGGACTTCGGTTCGGTATGCCAGCAACTCGGTATGGCCGGGATAGCTGACGCCGGCCGCGCGCCACGCCTCCTTGTGGATCGGCGCGGTCACGATCGCGTCAATGCGGCCGGCGATGGCATCGGCGATGGCCCGCTCGACGAAGGCGAACGATGCGGCGCCTGCGCGCGCGTCGATGAAACCGTATTCCAGGCCGGGCGGCACGCCGCCGACGTCAAGTACGTCGATCGTCTCCGGTTCGAACCGGGCGGCCGAAACGTCATGGATGGGATGGACGGACATGTCCGCGCCGATGAGGGATATTGCCCGCCGCATCGTGCCGGCGTCTCCCACGACCAGCACATGCCCGTGCAGCCCGCCCTCAGCGAAGACCTTGGCTGCGATCTCGGGGCCAATGCCGGCGGGATCGCCCATCGTGACGCCAACGACCGGGGTGCGTGAGAGCGTCATGACGGGGACCTATCGTGACACCGAGCGGCGGCCGGCATCCATGGCCGCGCGCATCTGGCGGATGGCTTCAGCGAGGCCGACGAAGATCGCCTCGCCAATGATGAAGTGACCGATATTGAGTTCGACCATCTCGGGGATGGCTGCGACGGGACCGACGCTTTCGAAGCTCAATCCGTGGCCCGCATGCACCTCGAGGCCGACGCTTGCTGCAATGCGGGCGCCATCTTGCAGGCGCCTCAGCTCGTGCGCGATGCGCGCCTTGTCGCCTTCGACAACAGCTTCGCAGTAGGTGCCGGTGTGCAGCTCGACCACAGCGGCGCCGAGCTTGGCTGACTGCTCGATGGGCGCACGATCCGGTTCTATGAACAGCGATACGCGCGAGCCAGCCGCGGCGAGTTCCGCGATGATGGGCTTCAAATGCGCTTCGCCGCGTACGACGTCGAGGCCGCCCTCGGTCGTGCGCTCTTCACGCTTTTCCGGGACGAGACAGCAGGCATGCGGCCGCGTCTTCAGCGCGATCGCGACCATTTCAGACGTTGCCGCCATCTCGAAGTTGAGCGGCTTGGTGATCTCGGCCTTCAATCGCGCTATGTCGGCGTCGATGATGTGGCGGCGATCCTCGCGCAGGTGCGCGGTGATGCCGTCGGCGCCCGCGGCTATCGCCTGCTTTGCCGCACGGACCGGACAGGGCACAGCGCCGCCACGTGCATTGCGGACAGTGGCGACGTGATCGATGTTGACGCCGAGGCGCAGAGGGGCAAGGGCCATTCCGGTTTCTCGTGTTCGAGGGCGCGACCGCGCGGGAGCTTCGATCGCAGGGTGGCGCGTGGACGTGCGCCGATCAAGCGCGGCGCTATCATCACATTCAGCGGAAGTGCTTTGAAAGCTTCAAGCCTTGGCCCTGATAGTTGGAGCCGAGGCCCTGGCCATAGAGCGTTTCGGGAACGGCGGAAAGCCGTTCGTAGATCAGGCGGCCGATGATCTGGCCATCTTCGAGGATGAACGGCACCTTGTGGCTACGGACTTCAAGGACGACGCGCGCGCCGGAGCCGCCCGCCGCCGCGTGTCCGAACCCCGGGTCCATGAAGCCCGCGTAGTGCACGCGGAACTCGCCGACGAGCGGGTTGAACGGCATCATCTCCGCCGCGTGGGTAGGAGGTACGTGCACGGCCTCCTTCGAGGCGAGAATATAGAACTGGTCGGGATCGAGGATCAGCCGCTTTGCACCCCGGGCAGCAATGGGCTCCCAGTAATCAAGGATGGCGCAGGAGCCTGGCGCATCGACATCGACGATGCCGGTGTGACGTTTCGCGCGATAGCCGACGAGGCCTTGCGGATCGCCGACGAGATCCACCGACAAGGCGATGCCGCCACGAATGTCCTGGACACCGCCGGAGACCAGTTTGTCGCGTGCGTGCAACGCGGCGAGTTCGGCGTCACTCTCGGTCGGATCGCCGGTACGGAAGCGGATCTGCGACAGCGTCGAGCCCTGGCGCACCTTGATCGGAAACGTCTGCGGACAGATCTCGGCGTAAATCGGTCCTTTGTAGCCGGCGGGGATCTGATCGAAGGCGGTGACGCCGTCGGCGATCACGCGCGTGAAGACGTCGAGGCGGCCGGTCGATGATTTCGGGTTGGTCGAGGCGGCAATCGTTTCCGGCAATGCAAGCGTTTCGAGCAGCGGCACGATGTAGACGCAGCCAGTTTCGAGCACTGCTGATTTCGTGAGGTCGATCTCGTGCAGCTTGATGTCGTCGAGCGTGTCGGTGACCTTGCGGTGTGGTCCTGGCAGGAAGCTGGCGCGGACGCGATAGGCAACGGCACCCAAGCGGAGATCGAGGCTCGCCGGCTGCAACTGCTTGGCCCCGAGCGGGAGGGCGATTTTCAAGGCGCCCGTATCGATGAGGCCGCGGATGTCCTGCGCCGGGAGGATGCCGGCCGAAACGTGCTGCGCGGCAATGCCTGAGGTTGCCATGGTCGTCTCCGCTTCCCTCTCCCCATCATTCACTCGAGACGGATGGGATGTGGGGCGGATCCCGCATCGCAAGCGGCCGCCCTCACCCTAGCCTTCTCCCGGCACACGGGGAGTGGGAGTCCGTACCCGATCCAGCCGCTTGACGCCAACCCCTTCCCTGCCCTATTTCCCACATGTGGTGATTTGGCCGGCCGGCTTGCAGCCACGTTAAACAACTCGCTAAAGGGCCGCGCGCAACCCGGATACCGGATCGCACGGCCGTAAGGTCGATGCAGCCGAGCCGGGTTTTTTGTTGCCTGCGGGGAGCCGTGGGATTTGACGGGACGCGCGACATGACCAACCAGAACGATGATCTCAGCCTCGACACCTTGCTGGTCCACGGCGGCACGCTGCGCTCGCAGTTCGCCGAGACGTCGGAAGCGCTGTTCCTGACGCAGGGGTTCGTCTATTCGTCCGCCGAGCAGGCGGAAGAGCGGTTCAAGAGCGAGGCCGGCGGGTTCATCTACTCGCGCTACGCCAATCCGACCGTTGCCATGTTCGAGGAACGCATGCGCCTTCTCGAAGGGGCGGAAGCCGCGCGCGCGCTCGCCTCGGGCATGGCCGCCGTATCAGCCTCGCTGCTGTGCTTTCTCAAGCAAGGCGATCACGTCGTGGCGGCGAAGGCACTGTTCGGCTCGTGCCGCTACGTCATCGAAGACATCTGCGGCCGCTTCGGCATCACCTCGACGCTGGTCGACGGCGCCGATCTCGCGCAATGGGAACGAGCGATCAAGCCCGGCACTAAGGCGGTGTTCTTCGAGAGCCCGACCAACCCGACGCTTGAACTCGTCGATGTCGCGGCCGTCTCTAAGCTCGCCCACAAGGTCGGCGCGATGGTCATCGTCGATAACGTGTTCGCGACGCCGATGCTGCAGAAGCCGCTCGAACTCGGCGCGGACGTCGTTGTCTATTCGACGACCAAGCATGTGGATGGCCAGGGTCGCTGCCTCGGTGGCGTCGTGCTCGGCTCGAAGGACTACATCGAGAAGACGCTGCACACGTTCTTGAAGCACACCGGACCGAGCATGAGCCCGTTCAATGCGTGGGTGATGGTGAAGTCGCTCGAGACGCTGCCGCTGCGCGTGCGGGCTGCCTGCGATACGGCGGCGAGGCTGGCAGATCATTTGGCGACGCAGCCGGGGATTGCAAAGGTGCTGTATCCCGGGCGCGCCGATCATCCCCAGCATGCGCTTGCCAAGCAGCAGATGAAAGGCGGCGGCCAGATGATCGCGTTCGAGTTGAAGGGCGGGAAAGCTGCGGCGTTCAAATTCCTCAATGCGCTCAAAATCGTGAAGATCTCGAACAACCTCGGCGATGCCAAGAGCCTCATCACGCACCCGGCGACGACGACGCATCAACGCTTGAAGCCCGAGCAGCGCGCGGAACTCGGCATCTCGGATGCGGTCGTGCGCCTCTCGGTCGGCCTCGAGGCCTTCGAGGATCTGGCGCGTGATTGCGAGCGGGCTCTTGCGGCGGCGGCGCAATAGCCCCGTCGCCTCACCAGCACCGACGCGATCCTGGCGGATCTCGCACGCTCGAAGCGCCGGGACGGCATGCGAGGAGAGACGCACTCATTGTGAGCTCTCCCCGCTAGGCGACACAAGCTCGCTGACGCGATAAGAAGCCGTCCGTGCCGTCATCGATCCGCCGCTTTGTCCGGCAGGAAAGTTGTCGACTTGTCTCGGGGGATTTCGTCTTGCGTGTGCTGCTGCTCGTCTTGTCGCTTGCCGGATTGTTGACTTCGCCTGTCCGCGCCCAGTCGAAGGCCGAGGCGGCCACACGTCCGCCGGTGACGATCCCGATCTTCGTCTCTTCGCGGAGCGACCTTTGCTACGACCCGGGCGACGTCGCCGCGATCCGGAAGCTCGCATCGCTCGAAGCCGAGCGGATCAATGGGGCGGGTGGTGCTGGCGGCCGGCAGATCAAGCTGTCGTTTCTCGACGACGAGCGCGATCAGGCGAAAACGACGGCGAACTTGCGCCAAGCGATTGGCGATCCCAACACCGTCGCGATGATCGGCTTGTCGAACACGCAGCGCGCGAAGGCCGCGATCGATGCGAACGAAAAGAGCCTCCGTGAAGCGGGCATTCCTTTCCTCTCGAACATCTCCGTCAATGCGATCTACGAGCCGTTCCCCACGGTCTTTACGACGCAGGCGTCGCAAGACGACGAACGGTTGCCCGTCATCGCCGCCTTTCTAAAATCGGAAGGTTACGACAAAGCGGGCTTCATCGGTCTCAAGGATGCGGTGTTCTCGACGGCGCTCGGCGATGGATTGAAACAGCGTTTGGACGCGGGCGTTCTGGTCGCAGATCACCGTCTCGGCGGCAAACCGGACGCCGTCGATCGCGCGGATCTGGCGGCTGCGATTGCGGACCTCAAGGAGAAACGGCCGCGTGTGCTCATCCTGGGCGTCGGCGGCGTGCGTCTCGCGCAGGTCTTGAAAGAGCTGATCACAGCGGAACTGACGCCAGCACTGATGATCACCGGGCAGATCACATCGATCCCGGCAGAGATCACGAAGAATTATGGCAATGCCATCTATCAGCTCGCCTGGGACCGGCTGCCCGAGGCCTACAACGACCGCCTTCGCAAGCTGATCGCGAGCGGACCTGCGGCGAGTTGGACGTTCGAGGGCAAGAAGATTGCAGCCGCCCCCGGTTGGACCTCCGGCGACTGCAAGCCGCGCGCAGAGGATCTGCCGCCGGATCCGCTCGTCAACGCCAATCTGCGGGCGCTCGAACTCGGCACACAACACGCCGACATGGTGGGCATGATTGCGACCGCGCTCCGGGCTGCCGGGCCAATGTCCGATATCACAGCGCTGCGCAAGGAAGTCGCCAAGCACATCGCGGCGTCGTACGTCGCAGGACGAGGCGCCTTCAAGGGCACGTTCGACAACTGGTCGTTCCATGCCAAGTCGCGAGCCGCCCAACGGACACCCTTCATCGTCATGATGCCGCAGGGATTGGGCCGCACACAACTCTCGCCGACACAGTTCATCCGCACCAAGGACGACAGTCTCCGGGCGATCGACACGCTGTACGTCGACATCGATATGATCCGCGCCTATCGCGTCGAAGATAGCGAAAAGACATTCAACGCCGAGTTCTACCTTTCGATGCGCAACAACGCGGGCGCGGGCGTCGAGCGGATCGATTTCACGAATGCCTACCTAGATCCGCGCACGAATGGGCGGCAGATCGCTGTCGAGACCTTGCACGGCGGCGGGCGCAGCGAGGCCTATCCCGAGGGCATGCGGATCTACAAAGTGACGGGCCGCTTCGTGTTCGAGCCAAACCTCGAAAACTATCCGTTCGATACCCAGCGGTTCTCGATCGACATCCAGCCGAAGAAGGGCGACGCCCCCTTCATCATCCAGCCGCCGCCGAGCCATCTGCGTGACGCCCAGGTTGCGACCGATGGGTGGATCGCCAAGACGCAGTATGTTGGCTACGACGAGGACTTCGTGCCAATCGTCGACGCCTACTCGCACGAACCGAGCGTGGTGCCTTTCTACAAGGCAAGCTTCGTTTGGCTGATGAGCCGGCAAACGACCGACTATTATCTGCGTGTGGTCGTGCCCCTCGCCTTCATCCTGATCGTCGCGTACCTGTCGATCTTCATTCCGCAATCGCACTTCGAGGCGATCGTGACTATTCAGGTGACGGCGCTGCTCTCTGCCGTCGCGTTGTATCTGTCGCTGCCAAAGCTCGATGCCGATACCGCAACGCTCTCGGACCGGTTGTTCGTGTTCAATTATCTGATGGTCAGCGTCATGATCGGGATATCGATCCTGCGCGTGAACAGCCGCATTGCCCATCACAAATGGCTAAAACGGACGTTCGCGTTCTTTCACATTGCCGGTGTGCCGCTCGCGGTCGCCGCCGTCGCCTGGTACGTTTGGGGCCTTGCGACGATCGAAAGCTGAGTGAGAGCGAAGCCCGCGTGCATTTGCCTCCGATCCACGCTATTGCAGCGCGGATTGACATGGAGAATTGTTGGCATGCTGACCGTCTACGGGCGCCGTAACGCGTTCAATGTACAGAAGGTGATGTGGCTGATCGGGGAGCTTCGTATCGATCATACGCATGTCACGCTTGGAGGCGCGGCGGGCGGCCTCAGTGATCCGGCCTATCTTGCGAAGAACCCGCACGGCAAGGTTCCGCTGATCGACGACGACGGCACCATCGTATGGGAAAGTCAGGCGATCCTGCGTTACCTCGCCGCCGTCTATGGCGACCGGCACTGGTGGAGCAACGATCCCGATGTGCGCTCGCATGTGGACCGCTGGATGGATTGGTCGCAGACTTCGCTGCAACCGGACTTCCTCAACGGGGTGTTCTGGGGCTTCTACCGGACGCCCGCCGAGAAGAGGGACGTCAAGCGCGTCGAGGCGATGATCGAGCGGACGAATAGGCACATGCAGACGCTGGATGCGCATCTCGGCGACCGGCAATTCATGCTGGGCAGCCGCTTGACGCTGGCCGATATTCCGGCCGGGACCCATCTCTACCGCTACTTCAATATCGACATTCCGCGGCCGCATTTGCCGAATGTCGAACGATGGTACAGCGCGTTGCAACAGCGGCCCGCTTACCAGGAACACGTGATGATCCCGTTCGACGATCTGTTCGGGCGAACGGATTACTGAGAGACCGCATGACAGCGCCGAGGTTTCTGACGAACGACGCCGGCCAGCCGGTTGCGCGGTTGCTGCTCGCGCATGGCGCGGGCGCGGCGATGGATAGCGCGTTCATGAACTTGATGTCGGAGTTGCTGGTCGCTCGCGACATCAGCGTCGTACGCTTCGAGTTTCCCTACATGGCGGCGCGGCGCGATGGCGGCAAGAAGCGGCCGGCACCGAAGGCAGAGACGCTGATGGATAGCTACCGCGCGGCCATAGAGTCGGCGCCGGGGACGGGGCCGCTGCTGATCGGCGGCAAAAGCATGGGTGGGCGCGTCGCCAGCATGGTGGCGGACGAGACGTTTGCGGCCGGCCGCGTCAAAGGTCTGGTTTGCCTCGGCTATCCGTTCCATCCGCCGAACACGCCGACGACCATGCGCACCGCGCATTTGACGGACCTCACGTGCCCCACGCTGATCGTGCAGGGCGAGCGCGATCCGTTCGGGACGCGAGCGGAAATCGAAGCGCTGACGCTCTCGCCCGCGATCGCCTTCGAATGGCTTGGCGACGGCGACCACGACTTCGGGCCGCGGGGCGCGTCAGGTTTTACCCGCAAGGGCAACCTCAACGGCGCGGCCGATGCGGTCGCGGCGTTTGCGAGGCGAGTGGCTGGCTGAGGTCAGCCGCGTGGTTCGCCTGCACCTGGGCCCCGACGTTCTGGCCCTTGGCGGTCTGGCGCTTGGCGGTCTGGCCCTTGGCCCGGCTGTCCCTGCGACCCACCTCGCGAACGGTCCGGCGCACCACCCTCACGGCGGACCTCGCGGCTTGGCTGCGGCACTGGCGGTGGGGCGACACGCGGCTGGGGCGCAGGCTGGACTACTGCGGGCGGCACTTGTCGGCGGTCGGGTTGAACGTCCCCGCCGCCCCGGCGCTCAAAGCGGCGATCTTCGGGCTGCGGCCGCATTGGTGCAGGAGATACCGTCACAGGGCGATCGTCGGAGTTGCGGCGGCCGAAGCCACGGTCGCGGTCAACGGGGCGATCGAAGCGGCGGTCGTCACCGGGACCTGGACGCATCGTGCCGGGCGGTACGGCGACCGGCCGGCGGTCATCACCGTCGCGGCGGTCGAATCGGCGATCACCCGGCATGGGACGCATGGAACCCGGAGGAACGATCACGCGACCGTCCGGCGCCTCGCGGCGCGCCCAAACGGGAGGCGTGCGATCAGGCAGGCTCGTCACGCGTGGGCGGTAGACGGGAACTTCGCCGGGGCTGCGGCTATGACGCCAGCCCTGGTCGCGCGGATTGCGGACCGACCGCAGCGTCACGAGCGGCACGGGCCGGCCGACATGGCGCTCGACCCAGCCGCGATCGATCCCACGGTGATAGATCCGGCCATTCGAAAGGCGGTGGTGATCGCGGACCGCGTAAGTGCTGCCCCAGAAGGAGCGGTAGCGGTCGCGCGGCAATAGGTGACGGTGGAGACCGGGCACGAACATGTGCTCGGGCTGCACGAACGACCAATAGCTGTAATAGCGAGGGCCTTCATAGATCGACGCGTTGAAGCGGAGGCCGTAGCCCGGCTCCCAAACAGCATCCGGTGGCAGCGGTGCCCAGCCGACGAAGTCATCGCTCTGGCGCCACATCACCC
>JAPXTA010000097.1:0-20099 GCA_033812735.1 Hyphomicrobiaceae bacterium
GATGCCAGCCACGCACCGTCGCAATCACGGCGGAGGGATCGGAATAGCCCATCTTGCCGAGCGCTTCGATCGTCGCTGGATCGTCGGCTTCGCCGGCAAAGACCATGTTGGCGCCCCCGGTCGTCAATTCAGGGCTCGCCTCGAACAGCTGGGCGTAATGGTCTTGGACGGTTTCGAGGTGGCGCGTGAGCGTAGCCGCAAACGCATCGAAATCAGGGAACCCCGCAAAGTGCGCGAGCCTGAGCAGCCCAGCGTCGTCATCCGGCAACGTCTGTGTCTGCTCGTCGGCAATCATCTGGAGACGATGCTCGATCGTGCGCAAGAACTTGTAGGTCTCGGTCAGGTCAGCGGCAACGTCCGGCTTGATCCACTGCCGTTCGGTGAGCTTGACGAGTGCCTCGAGCGTTTGCGGCGTGCGTAATGCGACTTGCCGGCCACCGGCGATCAGCTGCTGCGTCTGTGCGAAAAATTCGATCTCGCGGATGCCCCCACGGCCGAGCTTGATGTTGTGCCCCCTGACCGCGATATGACCGAAGCCTTTGACGGCATGAATCTGCCGCTTCATCGCGTGAATATCGGCAATCGCCGCGAAGTCGAGATACTTCCGCCAGATGAAAGGCGCGAGATCGTTGATCAGCAGTTGCCCTGCGTCGAGATCGCCCGCAATCGCCCGCGCCTTGATGAGGGCCGCGCGCTCCCAGTTCTGGCCGAAGCTTTCGTAATACTGCATCGCCGCCGGCGTCGAGATCGCGATCGGCGTCGCGCCCGCATCGGGCCGCAGACGCAGATCGGTGCGGAACACGTAGCCGTCTTCGGTGCGCTCCTGCATCAGTTTCACGAGGTCGCGCGTCAGGCGGACGAGGAACGTCTGCAACTCGTGGCGCTCGGCAAGCTGCGCCTTCTCCGGCTCGTAGAACACGATCAGATCGATGTCGGACGAGTAGTTGAGTTCGAAGGCGCCATGCTTGCCCATCGCGATCACGATGTAGCCGGAGCGCGATGCGGGATCGGCCTCGCTGTCGAGCCAGTCGCCGCGCGCTTGCGCCTGACGGAAGAGATAGCGAACCGCCGCCGAGACGGACGTGTCCGCCGCTTCCGATAGCCGCCGCGTCACGGTCATGATCGGCCATGCACCGCCGCAGTCGGCGAGCGCGATCAATAGCGCGACATCGGCCTTGTAGTGACGGAGCGCCCGCATCGCCTCGGCATGCGTGGTTGCGGCAGCCGTTGCCGCGATGAGACGTTCGCCGAGGTCGGCGAAGGTGGCTTCTGGCGGCGCCGACAAGGCTGCGAGAAGGGTCTGCGGCCGGCGCTGGATCAAACCGCTGAGATAGGGTGAACAGCCGAAGATGCCACCGACTAGAGCCGAAACCATTGGCTCGGTCAGCTGAGCCGCCAGTGGCGCAAGCTCCGGCGTCTCCGCGATGCGAGCACGCAGGTCGGCAAGCTCGCTCGCGGCGCGCTCGCGATCGTGCGGCACCGGCGCGGCGGTGATCAGGCGGGCAAGAGGTGGTGTGGCGTAGGATTCATCTGTCATGCGCCCGTTATGACGCATTCGGCCCGATCAAAAAAGGCGGCGAAAGGCGAGGTGACCCCGCCCTGATGGCGCCGTCCTATGGCGCCACCCTGCAATTGCAATGGCGGCGTCACTTCGGCTGCGAGTAACGCTTGGTCCATTCGGCCAGGATCCGCGACCGGTTGGCCGCAGCCCATTCGAGGTCGTTCTTGATCATCGATTGCGCAACACCCTCCGGATAGTTCGGCTTCGGCTTCGCGATACCCTCGATCGCGACCTGCGAGACGAAGGCGGCATAGAGCTCGTTCGCCTTGTGGCTCGCCGCGAAGTCCATCAGCCGCTTCGTCGCCTCGAGGTTCTTCGTGCCCTTGAGGATAGCGGCCGTATCCATGTCCCAGCCGCCGCCTTCCTTCATCAAGAGCACGTCGAGCGGCGCGCCCTTGGTCTTGAGATCAGCACCGGCAAGTTCGTAGGCGACGCCGACCGGATATTCGCCAGCGGCCGCCATGCGGCACGGCTTGGTGCCGGAATGCTCGTAGACCGCGATGTTCTTGTGGAGGTCGTCCATGAACTTCCAGCCCTTCTCCTCGCCCCACATCTGGAGGAACGAGGAGACGTGGAAGTAGCCGGTGCCAGAAGATGCCGGGTTCGAGAAGACGATCTTGCCCTTGAACTCGGGCTTCAACAGATCGAACCACGACGCCGGCTTCGGCAGATTGTGCTTCGCCGCTTCGACCGTGTTGAAACACACTGCCGCCACCCAGGCCTCCATGCCGATCCACGACGGCGGATTCTCAGGATCGCGGAAGTTCGGGCGCAAGGCAGCAAGGTTCTTCGGCGCATACGGCACCAGCATGCCGCGCTTCTTGAGATCGGACACCGTCGTGACGGCAAGGCCCCAGATGGCGTCGGCTTCCTGCCGTTCGCCCTGCGCGAGGATGCGCGCGGTGAGCACGCCGGTCGACTCGCGGATCCAGACGATTTCGAGATCGGGGTTCTCTTCTTCGAACGCCTTCTTGAAGGTCGCGATGTTGTCGGGTTCCAGCGTCGAATAGACGATCAGCTTTGTGCGCGTTTGCGCAACCGCCTCGTTGGTTGCAGTCAGCGAAAGCACTGCGACAGCCGCGAGCGCCAAGCCTGCAAATAGCCGTTTCGTCAACGTGAGTGTCATCGCACACGCCTCTCGGTTGCACACCAGCGGTTTTGCCACTGGCGTCGATCGCGGGCAGGCGGTGAAGGAGGTGCACGCCGCAAGAAGGCGGCCGTCCGTCCCTTCGCCGGCATGATCCGGATCAGGTCTTTAAGGGTCCTTGCTCGGAAGAATGGAGCAATCTCAGCCGGCCTCGCGCCGACACCCCTCGGAATGGCCGACTTGTCGCACAACTGTCCTGTAACCGCAATGTCTCAGGGGGCCGATCTGACATGCGCCGCCGCGTCTTCGGCGCTTTCGTAAATGCGCGGATGCAGGCCGCGCGCTTGCAACGTGTCGCCGAGCTTCATCCGCAGGAACGCGCTGGTGCCGTACCGGGCAACGCCGAGGTAGTACCGGTCGGCCAAGGTCTTCACCATACGGCCATAGGCGTCGAAGATCTCAGGCGCGATCGCCGCGTCGGCATAGTTGACGACCGCATAGACCTTATGTCCCAAGTCCCTCACACGATGCTCGACCTCGCGCGCGATGCGCTCGACATCGGAAAGCGATCCGACGCGCAGCCGCTCGAAGTTGATGTAAAGCGTGTTGCGATCGGCGTCGTAACTGAAGCGGGCCTCGAACGGCAGATCGAGCATCCGGTCCCGCAGACCCATCGCGACGGGCTGGAAGATCGATGCATCCATCGTGATCGGACTGCGCACGATCGGCCGGAAATCCATCCGCGCGAGAATATCGCGCTCGATGTCGACGCCCGGCGCAACCTCTATGAGTTCGATGCCATCCGCGACCAATCGAAAGACGCACCGCTCGGTGACGTAGAGAACCGATTGCCCGGCCTTGAAAGCTTCCCGCCCGGAGAACGTGCGATGCTCGACCAAGTCGACGAATTTCTTCGAGCGCCCTTCGACACGAATGTCGAGACGGCCGTCATGGACGGCGATATCGAGCTTGCCGACTGTGAACGTGCCGACGAATACGACGCGTTTGGCGCTTTGCGAAATGTTGATGAAGCCCCCCGCGCCCGCCAAGCGAGGACCAAATTTCGAGACATTGAGATTGCCTTGAGCGTCGGCCTCCGCAAGACCGAGCACCGCCAGATCGAGCCCGCCACCATCGTAGAAGTCGAACTGGTAGGGCTGGTCGATGATAGCGGCGATGTTGATGGCCGCGCCGAAGTTGAGACCGGACGCCGGCATCCCACCGATCACGCCGGGCTCTGCCGTCAGCGTGACGAGATCGAGCACGCGCTCCTCCGCCGCGACAGCCGACACGCCCTCCGGCATGCCGATGCCGAGATTGACCACCATGTTGGCCTTGAGTTCGAGCGCGGCGCGGCGCGCGATGATTTTGCGCGGGTTGAGCTCCATCGGCTTCACGTCGCTCATGGGAACGCGGATCTCGCCTGAAAATGCGGGCGAATAAGGCTCGGCGAACGTTTGCATGTGGTGCTCGGCCCTCTCCGCGACGACGACGCAATCGACGAGGATGCCGGGGATCTTCACCTGCCGCGGCGAAAGCGTGCCGCGCTCTGCGAGCCGCTCGACCTGGGCGATGACGACCCCGCCCGAATTGTGCGCGGCCATCGCGATGGAAAGCGCTTCGAGCGTCAGAGCCTCGCGCTCCATCGTGATATTGCCATCGGGGTCGGCCGTGGTGCCGCGGATGATCGCGACGTTGATCGGGAAGGTCCGGTAGAAGAGATAGTCTTTGCCGTCGATCGGCATCAGCGAAACGAGATCCTCGGTGGTCTTGGCGTTGATCTTGCCGCCGCCATGGCGCGGATCGACGAACGTGCCGAGACCGATCTTCGAGAGATGTCCAGGCTTACCCGCCGCGATGTCGCGATAAAGGTGCGTGATGACGCCCTGCGGCAGGTTATAGGCCTCGATCTCGCCTGCAACGGCCAGCGCCTGCAGCTTGGGCACTAGTCCCCAATGGCCGCCTACCACACGCTTGACCAACCCCTTGTGGCCGAAGTGGTTGAGCCCCCGTTCCTTGCCATCGCCCTGGCCCGCCGCATAGACGAGCGTAAGGTCGCGCGGATGGCCGATGCCGTCGGGGCTGTCCTTGGCCTCATCGAGAAAGCGCCCTTCAAGAGCCACCGCGATCGCTTCGGCAAAGCCGATGCCGACGAAGCCGCTCGTCGCGACGGTATCGCCCGACTTTATGAGCTGAACGGCTTCTCGCGCCTTTGCCGTCTTGCCGAGGTGCGTCGAGCGTAGCGCGGCAATTTGCTCGGCCTTGGCGTGCGGCATCGGTCCCTCCGGTACGTCGCGGTTCCGGCAGGATCGGAGGCGCCATCGGCCGCGTCAATGGCCATCCGGCCGTGATGTCAATTTCGCCGCTGGTCGTCGACAATACGGCCGTCTTCGAGCGTGACGACGCGGTCTGCAAGCTCGATGATGCGATTGTCGTGAGTGACCATCAGCGTCGTGGTACCGCGTGTCGCGCCGAGCTTCTTCAGCATCGTGACCACTTGCGCGCCCGAGACCTTGTCCAGGGCGGCAGTCGGTTCGTCGGCGAACACGATGTCGGGATTGCCGACCAGCGCGCGGGCGACGGCAACGCGCTGTTTCTGGCCGCCCGAGAGGCGAGCCGGGATGTAGTTGAGGTGCTGATCGAGACCCACGAGACCGAGAAGATGCGACGCAGCCTCCTCCCAATTGCCCATCGCGGCGGGCCCATGAACCTCGAGACCCATGCGCACGTTCTGGATGGCTGTCAGGCTGTCGTGCAGGTTGTGTAGCTGAAAGATGAAGCCGAGGCGGCGGCGCATGGTGACCAGCACGCTCTCCGGCGCGCCATGCAACTCCTGCCCAAGCAACTTGACGCTGCCCTCCTCGACTTGCCGCAGGCAGCCGAGCAGCGTCAGCAGCGTTGTTTTCCCCGATCCTGAAGCACCCATCAGGATCGTCAGCTTGCCACGCTCGATTGTGAGATCGATGTCGAACAGAACTTGCTTCTTCGCTTCACCGACGCCGAACGAGTGGTTCAGGCCAGTGACAGCGATCGGTGGTGCAGTTTCGTCGATCATCAGAACAGATCCGCCGGGTCGGCCTTGGCGAGGCGCCGCGTCGCGATCGCGCCGGATACGACACACATCAGCAACGTCGAGATCAGGACCCCGATCGCCCGCCCTGCCGTCATCGCGACGGGCAATGACGCCACGTTCGCGACAACGGCATAGAGCCCGAGCGCGATGATGAAACCAGGAATGAAACCGAGAACCGCGAGGACGAGCGCTTCCTCGAACACCACGCTCAGAAAGAAGCGCTGCGGATAACCGATCGCCTTGAACGTCGCGTACTCGCGGATGTGGTCCGCGACATCGGTCGAGAGCACCTGATAGACGATGATCATGCCGACTAGAATGCCGATGACGATGCCGAAGCCGAACACGAGACCGACCGGCCGCTGCGTCGTCTGGAAGGATTGATCCTTGGCAACCGCCTCGGCGACCGTCCGCACGATCGTATCGTAGCGCGGCAGCTTTTCTTGCAAAGCCTTCGTGACATCGCCGACCGACGCGCCAGGCTCGACTTTCAGAAGAATGTAGTTCGGCGCGCCCGCGGCACGGCTCGGAAACAAACGAAGAAAGGTCTGATCGGAGACGATGAGATAGCCGTCCGCGGCGAAGCCGCCGCCCATGCGGAATGTGCCGGTGACAGTGAGCGTGCGGCCTTTGGATTCGAACGTGTAAGGCTTGCCTTGCTCGATCTGCCGGAATGCCGCGGGTGAGGCGTTGCGGGTGCCGCGATCGACGATGGCGCGGTCCGAAATCTTGAGGTCGTCGAGGGCGGCATTGATGGCCGGATTATTGAACGTGACGACGGCGGGATCGATGCCGAACGTGTCGAGCGTGCGGATCGAACCATCCGGCTGTTTCCAATCGATCTTGCCGAAATAGAGTGGCGTTGCACTCTTCACACCCGGCACCGCCAGCGCCTCGAACATTCGTTGGCGCGGCATCGGGCTGCCGTCGGAGAGCGTGTTCATGTCCGATGCCGAGACGAAGATGTCGGCGTTCATCTGCGCATAGGGCAAGCTGATCGACGTGATCAGCGAACCCAAGAACCCGAGTTGCATGAAGACCAGGATGTTCGCGAACGCCACGCCCGCGAGCGCTGCTGCGAAGCGGACCTTGTTGTGGGTGAGCTGCAGCCAGCCGATCGGCAGCCGGCCGAACAGCCACGTGAGCAGGTCGGTCATTGCCGGCCCCGGACAGTGATCCGCGCTGTGACCTGCAGGTTGGTATACCGTTGGGCGCGCACGGACGAGGCAGGGTCGAGCTCGGCATAAACTTTGACGACACGTGCGTCCGTGTTGGCGGCGGGGTTGGCTTCGGTGAGCACTTGGCGGCCCACCTCAAGTCCAATGCGGCTGACCGTCCCCGACAGCGGCTGTGCCAAGGCCTCGGCGGTGAGAGTGACGCCGTCGCCGATCGCCACTTGGCCGATCTGCGTCTGATAGACCTCGATTTCGGCCGTCATCTTGTCGATGTTGCCGATGTTCATGATGCCTTGCGCTGTCGGCTTCTCGCCCGCTCGGACATGAATGGTGAGGACCGTGCCGTCGGTGGGTGCCTTGACGGAGGCCTTGTCGAGATCGCTCTCGGCGCGCGCAAGCTCGGCTTTGGCGGCATCGACGTTACGCGCCGCCAGCAGCACGTCCGGCTGCTGGTCCGGATCCGTCGCCTCCCAACGCGACAGCGTCGCCCGCGCCCGCTGAACCTCGCGCATGGTCTCGTCACGCAAGGTCTTCTTCTGCAGGAACGCCGCCTCGGTCGTGTAGCCGCCCTTGAGCAGTTTCTCCGAACGTTCGAAGTCGCGCTCGGTGTTCGCGGCGGTCGCCTGCGCACGATCGAGCGCGGCGCGGGCTTCATCGCGGCTGGCTCGGACCGCTGCACGTGTCTGAGTAAGCGCGGCATCACGGGCGGCGAGTGTCGCTCGGGCGGAAACGGCAGCCGCTTCGAGCGCGGCCTTGTTGTCGAGAGTCGCCAACACGGCACCTCTCGTGACGCGATCGCCTTCCGCGACCTGGATCGTCGCGATACGGGCGTCCCCGGCACCGAACGGAGGGGCGACGGTGACGACATCTCCTGAAGGCAGCAGCTTCCCAAGCCCGACCACGACCGGCGCGCGGGGCACGCTGTTGTTCGCTTCGGCCTTCGTCGTCAGCGACTTGTCGACGGGTACGGCAATCGGTGTCGAAGTGCCGCCACCGGGAGTGAGCTTCAACAACCCCATCAGCTTTTGCAGGCCGGGTGGTTGAAAATAGAGCCCGATGACCCCGCCAGTCGCAACGAGCGCCATGATCAGGGGAATGAAGCGGGCCCGCTTGGCGACCGTGATGGCCATATCGCGAGCCGCGTGAGGGTCGCGGCCGGCATCCCGGCGGACCGCGAGAACCGGCAGATCGGCCTCGTTTGGTTTCGCTGTTTTGCTAGCGCCGTCAGGTGGTTGGCCAGCTTGGGCCATCGCGCCGCTCCTAAGCTCTTCAGTTGCAATCGGTCGCCGGATCATTTAATGACTGACTGGTCATTTATCACGCTGAGGGCGTGTCAACAAGCCTCTCGGCACGGATGTCTAGGGCGATGGCCGACGACACGTCTTTGAACACGCGCAAAGAACCGCGCCGGCGCCGCAAGGACGCCCGTCCCGCCGAAATCCTCGACGCGGCGTTCCATGAGTTCGCGGACAAGGGGTTCCGCGCGACCAGATTGGAAGACGTCGCGGCGCGGGCGGGTGTGGTGAAAGGCACGATCTACCTCTACTACGCGAACAAGACGGCCTTGTTCGAAGCGGCCGTGCGATCGCGCATGCTCCCGGTCGTCGATCAAGTGCAGGGCGAAGTTCTTCGCCACGACGGCTCGGCCGAAGCCTTGCTGCACGTCATGATCCGGATGATTTACGCACGCCTTGCCAATCCGGAAGTGCGAACCCTCATCCGCATATTGATTGCGGACGGACCGGCATTTCCGGATCTACTCGCGTTCTATCATCGCGTCTTCGTATCGAAGATGGTCGGCATGCTCGATGCGGTCGTCCAGCGCGGTGTGCAGCGTGGCGAATTCCAAGTGCGTGCGGTCGAGCAGGTGCCGCAGGTTCTAATGGCGCCAGCGTTGATGGGGGCGTTCTGGCAAATGACGTTCGAGCCGTATCAGCCTGCTTCCCTCGACCAGTTCATGAAGGCTCATGTCGAACTTGTGCTGGATGGTCTGCGCAAGCGGACCTGATGCCCGTCTATCGCCGCGTGAAGCGTTGCCATTGATGCTTTCGAATCCCGGCACACGTGGAAAATGCGGACAACAGAACCGTTCAACTTGAAAAATTGAACGAACTCGGGCTCGGCTAAAGTACTGGTTCGCCCCAGGAATGCCAGGGGCGCCATCGGGGAGCGGCAGGTGACGCGCGGGTTCGTCGCGAAACGATCGAACGGTTGGGCCGCCGCGGCTATCGCGGCCGTGGCGTTCGTTGCGTCTGTCGAAATCGCAACGGCCCAGCAACCGTCGGCCATGCGCCCGAATACAACGGAGATCCGCAAGACACGACCGGCCGATCCCCAACCGGCGGAAAGCCCTCAGCCCTCGGCCTCCCTTCGTCCAAGTATGGCTCAGGAAAGCGACAAGGCGGAAGAAGAGGCCGTCGCCAAGGTCGCGGCCAGCGCCATGGCGACGGATATCGCGATCACCGCCGCGAGAAAAGCAACGTCCGTCAATATCGCCGTGTCGAAGCCGGTCGACATATCTGCGTTCGCCCTCCCCGATCCCTATCGGGTCATCGTCGATGTCGCAGATCTCGGTTTCGAACTGCCGAAGTCGTTGCCAACAGGCGGTCTCGTCACCGCGATCCGCTATGGCCTGCTGGCTCCCGGCCGCTCGCGCCTGGTCATGGACGTAACGGGCCCCGTTAGGATCGCCAGAACCGAAGTGCTGCCCTCCTTGGCGGATAAGGGGGCACAGATCGTCATCACTCTGGAGCCGACGGACCGGGCGAAGTTCATGGCCGCCTTGCAACCGCCGGAGGCGGCGAAGGCCCCCGCGGCGACAGACAAACATTCGGCAACCGCCGACGGCAAACCGATCGTCGTCATCGATCCCGGTCACGGTGGACTGGACCCCGGCGCCCTCGGCCAGAACGGGATCCGCGAAAAGGATCTGACGCTTGCTGTCGCCCGCCAAGTCCGCGCGCTGCTCGCCGCGAGGGGTCGCTACGACGTCCGCATGACGCGGCAGGGCGACGAGTTCATTTCGCTCGATCAGCGCGTCACCTTCTCAAAGGACGCGGACGCCGACCTGTTCGTATCGATCCACGCCGACTCGGTCGGCGATGTGGGTTTGGCTCAGGCGGTGCGCGGGGCCTCCGTTTATACGCTCTCGGCCGAAGCTTCCAACAAGCAGGCCAAAGTATTGGCCGAGAAGGAAAATTCAGCGGACCTGCGGGCCGGGTTGACGGCTGCGGCCGGCGCGGGCGGCGACCAGATCAAATCCATTCTGTTCGACCTGATCCAGCGCGAGGCGCACAATTTTTCGAACGAGATCAGAGGACTACTAGTCGCGAACCTGAAGCGAACGGTTGCCCTAGCAAAGGAGCCGGCGCGATCGGCCGCATTCAAGGTTCTGCAGCAGTCTCACGCACCTTCGGTGCTGATCGAACTCGGCTATCTCAGCCACACGGAGGATGCGACCTTACTCCAATCGCCGGAGTGGCAGCGCCAAGTCGCTTCGTCGATCGTTGCAGCGATCGAGCAGTATTTCGCCAAGCATTTGGCGGCTAAGCGCTGAATTACCGATGGAAAATCAACCATTCGCACAATTGAACAACTGTTCAAGAACATCCCGAAGCCTTATTTGTGCGTTTGTCTTCACGTCCAGGGTTGCGTCGAAGCGGCAAGCAGCTACGCGTTCAGAAGAAGTGCGTGACAAGAGTTTTATCAGTTCGACGAGCGGAAACTGCTTCGATCCATCTTGGGGTTAGGCTAAAGCGGTCGAACGCAACAGGAGCTTGTGCTCGGATCGCGCTGGGTTTGCCGCCTGGGTTTGCCGCAAGTCGGCCCGGGCGTCCGAGACTAGATTGAAGCTAGATTGAAGAACGTGCCCGCTTCGTGGGTTCGTGAGACGGGAATAGACGGGACACGATGGCCGCGCCAGTTTTCTTGCCGCCAAAGCCGCCGAAGAAGCGGCCGAAGAAGCGCAGCTCCCTGCTGAGCTTTCTCGGTTTTCTTTTTGGCTCGGGCGTCGTCGTTCTGCTTGGCGGCTCGGCTGTCGCCGGCTACTTGCTGTGGAAGGCCTCCCGCGATCTCCCCGATTACGACAGCCTCGCGCGCTACGAGCCGCCCGTGATGACGCGCATCCACGCGCACGACGGGTCTCTGATGGCTGAGTATGCGCGCGAACGGCGAATCTTCGTGCCCATCAATGCCATCCCAAAGCTGGTGGTTGCCGCCTATCTCTCGGCCGAAGACCGCCGCTTCTATGAGCATGGCGGTCTCGATTTCTATGGCCTCGGCCGCGCCGTCGTGACGAACCTCAAGAACTACGGCTCTGGCCGCAATCCGCAGGGCGCCTCGACCATCACGCAGCAGGTCGCCAAAAACTTCCTGCTGACGAGCGAACAAAAGCTCGAACGCAAACTCAAGGAGGCGATCCTCGCCGTCCGCATCGAGAAGGCCTATTCCAAGGATCGCATCCTCGAACTCTATTTGAACGAGATCTATCTCGGCATCGGCTCCTATGGCGTCGCTGCCGCAGGCCTCAACTACTTCGGCAAGGAACTCGATCAGCTCGACATCGAGGAGGTCGCCTATCTCGCGACCCTGCCGAAGGCGCCGAACAACTACCATCCGTTCCGCCACAAGGAGCGCGCCAAGGTTCGCCGCGACTGGATCATCGATCAGATGGCCGACAACGGCTACATCACGCCGGATCAAGCCAAGACTGCCAAGGCGAAGGATCTCAAGGTCAACCTCCGCGCCTTCGGCACGCAGATCTACGCGGCCGACTATTTCGCCGAAGAAGTCCGCCGCACCCTGGTCGGTCAGTTCGGTGAAGACGGCCTATACGGTAAAGCGGAGCGGACATCGCAGAACGACGGCCGCGTCAATGGCGGCCTGTCCGTACGCACCACGCTCGACCCGCGTCTGCAGCGGCTTGCCCGCCGGGCGTTGATCGACGGTCTCATCCAGTTCGACCGCGACAAAGGCTGGCGCGGCCCCGTGCAGAAAATCGAAGTCGCCGGCGATTGGGGCGTCGCACTCGGCGCCATCGATGTCCCGTTGGACATGAGCCCCTGGCGCCTCGGCGTCGTCTATGAACTCCAGCGAACCCACGTCAATGTCGGCCTTAGGCCCGCCAAACGTCCCGACGGCAAAATCGTCGAGGAGCGCGAGGCCGTCCGCATCGATTACGACGATATGAAATGGGCCAATAAGAAGCCGTCCAAAACGGCAGGCCCCGCAGACGTTCTCTCCGTCGGCGATGTCGTATGGGTCGCGCCGCGCGATCCGGAAAAGCCGCAGGAAAAGTGGCAACTCATGCAGGTGCCCGAAGTAGGCGGCGGCTTGATCGCAATGGACCCGCACACCGGCCGCGTGCATGCGGTGGTCGGCGGCTTTTCGTTTGGCGCCAGCCAGTTCGACCGCGCGCTTCAGGCCAAACGCCAGCCAGGCTCGTCGTTCAAGCCGCTCGTCTACGCAGCAGCTCTCGACAACGGCTACAAGCCGACGTCGATCGTCATGGACGCTCCGTTCTGCAAGGAAGCGACCTCGACTCAGCCGGAGTGGTGCCCGAAGAATTACGAAGGCGACAAATCGTATGGGCCGCAAACGCTGCGCCACGGTATCGAGAAATCGCGCAACCAGATGACGGTGCGGCTCGCTGAGGACCTCGGCATGCCGCTGATCGTTGAATACTCCAAGCGCTTCGGCGTCTATGACGACATGCTGCCCGTGCTCTCGATGTCGCTCGGCGCCGGCGAAACCACGCTGTTGCGCATGGCGACGGCATACTCGACGTTCGCGAACGGCGGCAAGCACGTCCGCGCCACACTGATCGATCGCATTCAGGACCGCTGGGGAAAGACGATCTGGCGGCACGATGATCGCGACTGCAAGGATTGCCGTAACGGCGATCCGAAATCCGAGCCGGACCTCGCCGACGATCGCAAGCAGATCATCGACCCGCACACCGCCTACCAAATGACGTCGATCATGGAAGGCGTCGTCCAGCGCGGCACCGCGACCCGCGTCAAGGAATTGATCCCGAACCAGCCCGTTGCGGGCAAGACCGGCACCTCGAACGAGGAAAAGGACGCCTGGTTTATTGGCTATACGCCCGACCTCGTGGTCGGCGTGTTCATCGGCTACGATACCCCGCGTCCCATGGGCAAGGGTCGCACCGGCGGCCAATTCGCGGCCCCCATCGTCGGCTCCTTCCTGAAAGCCGCCCTCGCCGAGAAAAAGCCGGTTCCGTTCCGCACACCGCCGGGCATCAAGTCCGTTCGGGTCAATGCCAAGACCGGCATCCGCGCGAGCGCCGACGACAAGGAAGCCATCACCGAATACTTCAAGCCCTTTGAGGAGCCCGATGATGCCTATTCTGTCATCGGTGTGACAAGCGATGCAGGGTCCACGTTCACGCCGATGGAGCCCGACCAGGCCATGGCACAGCGCCGTCTCAGCAGCGGGCGGGGCCTGCAGTAGCCTGTTTCTTCATCGTCTGATGCGCTTGTAGCGTCGGGCTGCCACCCGGCAGGCAAGAGTGGTGGCGGTAATCGCCGCGATGTGCTACGCCGCGCGCCAACCGACAAGCCGACCGCCCATTTAACCGTTTTCGGGGGGCGCGGCCATGACCTTCAAGGACCGCATCCCAAATGCAACTTCGCAACATCGCGATTATCGCGCACGTCGACCATGGCAAAACGACGCTCGTCGATGCGCTTCTGAAGCAGTCCGGCGCCTTCCGCGAGAACCAGAAGGTCGAGAGCCAGGCGATGGACTCAAACGACCTCGAACGCGAGCGCGGCATTACAATTCTCGCCAAGTGCACGTCCGTGCTGTTCGGTGAAACACGCATCAACATCGTCGACACCCCAGGCCACGCCGACTTCGGCGGTGAAGTCGAGCGTATCCTGAACATGGTCGACGGCGTGGTGCTGCTCTGCGACGCCTCTGAAGGCCCGCTGCCCCAAACCAAGTTCGTGCTCTCCAAGGCACTGAAGCTCGGCCTTCGCCCGATCGTCGTCATCAACAAGATCGATCGCCCCGACGAGCGCCACGATCAAGTCCTCAACGAGATCTTCGATCTGTTCTCCGGTCTCGACGCAACGGACGAGCAGCTCGACTTCCCGACGCTGTACGGCTCGGGCCGCGACGGCTGGATGGCTGCGGACCCGAAAGGGCCGAAAGTCGATCTGCAGCCGCTGTTCGATCTGATCATCAAGCATGTGCCGCCGCCGACCGCGACGGAAGGCCCGTTCACGATGCTGGCGACCACGCTGGAAGCCGACCCCTATCTCGGCCGTATTCTGACCGGCCGCATCATCTCCGGCAGCGTCAAGCCCGGTCAGATGATCAAGGCGATGAACCGCGAAGGCAAACTGATCGAGACGGCCCGCGTCACGAAGGTGCTGGCATTCCGCGGCCTCGAGCGCACCTCCGTCGATCTCTGCGAAGCCGGCGACATCGCCGCCATCGCGGGCATCACCGAGGCGACCGTGGCCGACACGCTCTGCGACCCCTCGGTCACCACGCCGATCCAGGCGCAACCGATCGATCCGCCGACGCTCGCCATGATGTTCCGCATTAACGACGGACCTTTCGCCGGCCAGGAAGGCGACAAAGTCCAGACCCGCGTCATCCGCGATCGCTTGATGCGCGAACTCGAGCGCAACGTCGCGATCCGGGTGCGCGAAACCGCCGACAAAGACTCCTACGAAGTCGCAGGCCGCGGCGAATTGCAGCTCGGCATCCTGCTTGAGAATATGCGCCGCGAGGGCTTCGAGCTGACGGTGTCGCGGCCGCAGGTGGTGATGAAGATCGACGAGGAAACCGGCCAGAAGCTGGAGCCGATCGAGGAAGTCATCATCGACATCGACGAAGACCACACCGGCGTCGTCGTCAAGAAGCTGTCAGAACGCAAGGGCGACATGCAGGAGATGCGCCCGTCCGGCGGTGGCCGCGTGCGTCTGGTATTCCATGTGCCGACGCGTGGCCTCATCGGCTATCAAGGCGAGCTGATGACGGATTCGCGCGGCACCGCCGTGATGAACCGCTTGTTCCATGCTTATGCGCCGTTCAAAGGCGAGATCCCCGGCCGCCTCACCGGCGTGCTGATTTCCAACTCGACCGGCGAGTCGACTGCGTACTCGCTGTTCAAGCTGCAGGAGCGCGGGCCGATGCTGGTTGAGCCGGGCATGCGCATCTATGAAGGCATGATCGTCGGCCAGCACACGCGCGAGAACGACCTTGTCGTAAACGTCATCG
This sequence comes from Hyphomicrobiaceae bacterium, assembly GCA_033812735.1. Taxonomy (GTDB): domain Bacteria; phylum Pseudomonadota; class Alphaproteobacteria; order Rhizobiales; family Hyphomicrobiaceae; genus JABFRJ01. Next base: position 15,150 of record JAPXTA010000097.1, read on the forward strand.
AAGGTAAGAAGCTGACGAACGTCCGCGCCTCGGGCAAGGACGAGAACGTCACGCTGGTGCCGCCGATCCGCATGACGCTCGAACGCGCGATGAGCTACATCCAAGACGACGAACTCGTCGAGATCACGCCGAAGTCCATTCGTCTCCGCAAGCGCTGGCTCGATCCGAACGAGAGGAAGAAGCGCGAGCGCATGAGCGAGGCCGCGAAGGCGGCGGGCTGAGCCCTAACATCGTGAACCACTCAAAATCCCGGGCCGAGAGTCCGGGATTTTTCGTTGGGCCCGCCGGCGGCTTTGAACCTCTTGCGCGTTCGCCTCGTCCGAGTTGGTGAGGGCCAGAGAGCCCGATCCCAACCGAAGGACAAAAAGTCATGTCATCACTTGTCAATCGATCAAGGCGCGCCACGCTCATTGGCGCGCTCAGTATTGCCGCGACCGTCATCGCCTTGAGCGGCAGCGCCCAAGCCGCCTGCTTCATGGGCGATGCTGGACTCGACGGCCATCGCGTCGCCAGCGCCAACAAGTGGGGCGCCTCCAAAGGCAAGGCGCAGGAACGGGCTCGCGGCTCGTGGAATTCACGCGCCCAATCGCTGATGGGCACGTCGCGCGCGAATTGGAGCAACGCCCAGTTCCGCGACTACTATTGCCATCGCGGCTTCGGCTGGCATTGCACCGCCTATGCCCGTCCGTGCATTTGATGGAGACGTCTCCGACGGCGCTGCGCTCGGGCACGGCGCTGTTAGGCGCGTTACTGATTGACAACGATCTTCGCCGACTTCTGGATGTCGGCGAAGGTCTTCTTGCCGTTCGCGATAAGATCCTCGAAGTCCTTGCCCGACTTTGCCGTGGCGACGATGCCGGCGGCCTCGAACTTCTTTTGCACCTCTGGATCCCTGACGAACGCGACGGCGACGGCCGTGATCTTGTCCGCGATCTCCTTGGGGAGTTTCGGTGGGCCGAACACGCCGAACCAGCCCTGCAGATTGAACTCGGGAAACCCTGCCTCGGCGATGGTCGGGATATCAGGATGCGATGGGATCCGCGCCGGGTTCGTGACCGCGAGAATGCGGACGCTCTCGCTGCCTGCCTGACTGAGGACGAGGGGGTCCATCATGAAGTGGATCTCGCCGCGAATGAGATCGGTAAGCGCCGCAGCCGAACCGCGGAACGGCACGTGCGTGGCATCGAGACCATGCGTCGCTTTGAAGTATTCGCCGTTGAAATGACCGAACGAGCCCGCGCCGGAAGAGCCGTAGAAATATTTGCCGGGGCTGGCTTTCAGCGCCGTCACGAACTCCTTCATCGTCGTTGCAGGAAGGCTTTTGTGGACACCGATGCCGAGGTACGCCGCCGCAAGTTGCGTGACCGGCGTGAAGTCTTTGAGCGGATCGTAAGTGGCGTTGGCATTGAGCAGCGGTTGAATGATCATCGCGCCGTTGTTCGTCGAGATCAGGGTGTAACCGTCGGGTGCGGCCTGGGCGACGAACTTGCTGCCGACGGCGCCCGCCGCCCCCGCACGGTTCTCGACCACGACGGACTGACCGATGCTCGCGGCGAGCTTGTCCGCAAACAAGCGCGCGACGATGTCGTTGGTGCCGCCGGGCGGGTATGGCGACACGAGCGTGATCTGTTTCAGTTTCGGCCACTCCTGCGCGCTCGCAGGAGCGACGAAGAACAAGCACGCCAACGCGGCAGCAGCCCAACGGCTCGCAAAACGGACCAGCATCGCTTCCCTCCAATATCCGGCAACATTTTTGCCGCTCACGAGCGGACGAACCCGCGATAGCCGTCGGCGGCCACGTCGTTGCAGATCCGGCGATAGTGCGCCATGCCGCCAGTATACGGCATGAACACGCGCGGCTTGCCGGGAACGTTAGCGCCAAGATACCAGGAGTGCTTGACCGTCGGCAGCAGCGTCGTGTCGGCGGACCGGTTGACCTCCTGGACCCAATGCTCGACCGCCTCCGGTTTCGCCTCGATCTTGGTCTTGCCGGACTGGCGCATGGCCGCGATGCAGTCGGCGATCCATTCGACGTGCTGCTCGATGGCAACCGGCATGTTGGTCAACACGGACGGACTGCCCGGACCGGTGACCGTGAAAAGATTCGGAAAACCCGCGATCTGAAGGCCGAGATACGTCTTCGGGCCGTCTTTCCAGGCGTCCGCCAGTGCGAAGCCGTCGTTGCGCGCAATGTTCAGCCGCAACAGCGGCCCGGTCATCGCGTCGAAGCCCGTCGCATAGACAATCATATCCAAATCGTAGGCCTTACCGCTTGTCTTCACACCGGAAGGCGTGATGGCCTCGATCGGCGTTTCGCGCAGATCGACGAGATCGACATTGTCTCGATTGTAGGCCTCGAAATAGTCGGTATCGATCGGCGGGCGCTTGGCGGCGTACGCATGATCGATGTCGGACAGCAAAGCGGCCTTCTTGGGGTCCTTCACGGCTTGGCGGATCTTCGACTTGATGAAATCGGCAGCCGTGTCGTTGGCGGCCTTGCTGATGGTGAGATCTCGGAACGTCGCGCGGAATTCTAGCCCGCCCTTTTCCCACGCGGCTTCATAGCGCTTGCGGCGTTCCTCCTCCGGAACGTCGAGCGCGTCGACTTGGCTAAGATAGAAACTGTGACCGTTGGCGGTCGAGTGCATGATCTTCTTGATCTGGTCGAAGTTCTCGCGGATGTGCTGCTTGAACTCCGGTGTCAGCGGTGCGTTACGGGCAGGCACCGAATAGTTGGCCGTGCGCTGGAAGACGGTAACGTGTTTGGCAGTCTCGGCGATGACGGGGATGGCCTGGATGCCCGTCGAGCCCGTCCCGATCACGCCGACGCGTAGTCCGCGAAAATCGACGTCCTCGTGCGGCCACTCGCCGGTGTGCAGCGAACGGCCCTTGAAGGTCTCGCGGCCCGGGATGTCAGGAATATTGGCGGTCGACAAGCAGCCGACGGCGGCAATGAGGAACTGCGCCTCGACACGATTGCCGTTCGCCGTCGTGACGGTCCAACGGTTAGTGCCGCTGTCGTAACGCGCACCCGTGACCCTGGTCCCGAAGCGGATGTCGCGTTTCAAGTCGAGCTTGTTGGCGACGAAGTCGAGGTAGCGCCGGATCTCGGCATGCCCCGGGTAACGCTCGGACCACTCCCATTCCCGCACGATCTCCTTGGAGAACGCGTAGCAGTACGAGTGGCTCTCGCTGTCGCAGCGCGCTCCCGGATAGCGGTTCCAGTACCAGGTGCCGCCGACGCCGTCGCCCTGCTCGAGAACGACCGCCTTCATGCCGAGACGGTCGCGGAGTTGGTGCAACTGGTAGAGCCCGGCAAAACCGGCGCCGATGATGACGGCATCCACCGTTGCCGGTACGCTGGAAGTGGCAGCAAGGCTTGCGGCAGTCGCCATTCGGTTTCCTCCGGCCGGTTCTTTACCCGTTGTTCCAAAGTGTAACCGAGCCGCCGGGTCTGGCAATCCGGGCCGCGCAACCGTAGCGCGCGGGGATGAGATGGGTCCCATGCGTTCGTGCGGGTGGCGTTCGGCAACGGTGTAGGCAACGTCGCCGGCATGACCGCCTCACGACCGCACGATGCAACAACCGCGCAGCCCACGAGAGTGTTTCTCGGCGCCTTGATTGCGTTGACGTTCGCCATGAACTCGATCGGACGCGGCGTTTCCGAGACGTTCGCGGTGTTCCTGTTGCCGGTCGAGAAGGCGCTAGGCGTCGACCGCGCCGCGATCTCGGCGGTCTACTCGGTTTACATGCTCGGTTATGCGGTCGCCGCGCCGTTCGCGGGCCAGCTGATCGACCGGTTGGGCGCACGGGCCTGCTACGGTGTCGGCTTGGCCTCGCTTGGGCTCGGGTATGTTGCGGCCGGATCAGTCACGTCGATATGGCAGTACTATTTTTGCGTGGGGCTCTTGGGCGGCATCGGCGCCGCGGCGGTGGGGATGGTAGCGGCCTCGAGCTTGTTGTCGCGCTGGTTCACGCGCAGGATCATGTCGATCTCCTCGCTGCCCTATGCGGCGGTCGGTGCGGGCATGCTTTTGTTTCCGCCGGCGACGCAGTTGCTGATCGACGCATACGGTTGGCGTAGCGCTCATCGCATCCTCGGTTTCGCCACGCTGGCGGTCATACCCGTGTTGTTCGTTTTGCCTCTGGCGAAGTTCACCGCGGGCTCGCTCGAATGGCGCAATGCCCGTGCCGCCGCGGCGTCGGCCGGTACGGCATGGACGCCGCGCATGGCTTTGAAGACGGGCGCGTTCTGGGCACTGTTCCTCGCCTACTTCATGACGTCGGTCGCCGCCTATTCGGTGCTGCCGCATTCCGTCGCCTACCTCGTCGAGCGCGGTTTCGATCCGCTGGTCGCGGCGAGCGCATTCGGCTTCACCGGCGTCATGTCCGTCTTCGGCATCATCATGATCGGCTGGATGTCCGACCGCTTCGGCTGGCTACCGACGGTGACGGGATCGTACCTGACGACGATCGGCGGGATCGTCGCGCTGCTGCTTGTCACGGTCTGGCCGGTCATGACGCTGGTCTACCTGTTCGTGCTCGGCTTCGGCCTGATGCAGGGCGCGCGCGGGCCGATCTTGGTCGGTCTCGTGGCGCGCATCTTCACGGCCGGCAGCGTCGGCACGATCTTCGGCGTCTTGTCGATGGCGCTCGGCACCGGCGCCGCGTTTGGCTCGTTTCTTTCCGGCGTCCTGCACCAATGGACCGGCAACTACGTCATCGCCTTCATCGTCGCCATCATGGCATCGGCGACCGGCATGGCGACGTTCTGGCTGGCACCCTCGCTTCGGCAGGAACGCGTGATCCTCGGTGCGCCGAAAACGCCGTCACACAGCGGGAATTCGCCCAGTCAAAGTTAATCGATTTGAGCGCGTCGAATCTCGCCGCAGACGGCGAAGGACGGTTGTCCGCACCCTCACCTATCGCCGGTTGGTAAACGGCCTCCAG